>JAGQNQ010000010.1 GCA_020428015.1 Candidatus Saccharimonadota bacterium
GGTACATAACGGACAACATGACAAAGATATAGGCCTGCAAGGCTCCCACGAGGAGCTCTAGGATAGTGAAGGGTAGTGCAGTCACAGGCGCTGCAACACCACCAAGGGCAGAGAAAACGGCAATAATAATTTCACCAATCGCGACGTTCAGGAACAGACGCAGTGCAAGACTGAAAATACGTGTTACGTCGCTGAACATTTCGAAAATACCAAGTAGCAGGGTAATCGGGTTCTTCAAGCTACCATTAAAGTAGTGTCGCATGTGTTTAGCAACACCCGATTCTCTGATCGCAAACCACTGTACGAGTATCCATGACACAGTCGCAGCTGCTAATGTACCGTTCAGATCGGCGGTGAAAGGTCGAAATAGCGGTGTTTCGCCGTGACCACCACCAACGACCACAGAACCTACGCCAGGCAACAAACCAAGCCAGTTGCTAAACATAATAAAGAAGAAAATAGTCACAAAATAGGGGGTGTAATGGACAGCTTTTTGCTCGCTTCCAAGTGCACCTTTGAGTAGGTTGGTAATAAAGTCTGTGCCTACCTCAATGAATTGTGTAAATCCACCTTTTGGTCGAAGCGTCATACGCTTCGCAATAAAAATAAGTAGCCCAACGGTTAGAACAGCGCTCAAGATACCGTAGAACATGGAGTTAGTTAGCTCAATACCACCAACCTCGAATACTCCGAGTGGCGTGATGTGAATAACTGGTTCGGCAGCAAATAGTGCACCCAACATTAATCTTCCCCTGTTTTCTTTGACCGATGGCTTTTCTTAGAACTTTCAGCCTGTTCGGTGTTTAAATTTTTAACTGTTCTCCACACGACTGCAGATCCTCCTGCAGCAGCGACCATAAATCCGAGTAGTGTCAATGAGGGTGATGTATTGAAGTAATCATCCAATTTGACGCCAGCTACGATAGGAACAACCACCGTTATAGCCAAACGCCAACTCATGTCTGCGGTCGACACGAGAAACTGTTGTCGGGCGTCCATTACAGAGGCCAATCGTTGCATTTCCTCGTCGATCACATCAGTAGAAGTCGTCGTATCTTCTGCGGCGGCTTGCTTCATCCTGAGGTCATTGTAACACCTACCACCACCGTGCGCAAAGGACTTTTTTGTGTGCAATATCACAGTTTTTGGTTTTTTCTTAAAGAAGTGCCGTTTTACACCACTAACTGGATAGTAAACCAGGTTTTTTAAATTAAATTTTGCTTAATACAAAAATTTGTTATATAATAATTTTATATGAAGTATTGCGCCCCAGTTGGTGATAGGATGGCACGACGTTTTATAACGCCAGGAGAAGCACTCAGGTTTCAGCTTGAAACAATGATTAGAGAAGTGCATAGCGACGGCATATCTCACGCAAACCGAATCCCTCACAACAGAGCACTTTTAGACGCGTATAGGAAAGCGGATATACCAGTTAAACAAGCTGACGTTATAGATTATGACCCAATTGATGAAATTTATTTCGCACTTCAAAGCCTTACTCAGCAAGCGCCAAAACAATATTCAAGAACTTTTCGTCCCGGACAGGGCGAGGGAACGCACACCGACCCGCATAAACTTGTTGTCACATACACACATAACGCGGGCGCGTTTTTCAGTATTGCCGGGTCTCCTGCCCAATTAATCACCCCTCAACATATTATTGCTTTTGACGGAACAACCCCTCACGAGGTGAGTATGCCTCTTGGTGGCAATGTGAGACGAACTATATCTGCTTTTGGCGTCGATATTTAGCCAACGACTGCTACAATTACTCCATGGCTTTTGAAAATTTTAAGACCAAAGACGCAGTTGTTGTCGTCTACACGGGAGAGGGGAAGGGCAAGACGAGTGCTTCTGTTGGACTCCTAGCTCGTGCTCTTGGTAGAGAATGGCGAGTTGCATATATTCAGTTTGTGAAAATGTGGGAAACAGGCGAGTCAAAGTTCATTGATAAGATCCGCAGGGGCAACGTATTTGGTGACAAACTGTTTTACTATCGGGGCGGCAAGGGTTTCTATAACGCTGGGGATTTGAGTGCCAAAGACGTTACAGAGGAGCAGCATAGGCAAGCAGCGAATGAAACGTATGAAATTGCGTTCGAAAAAGCGACCTCGGGTGAATGGGATCTCGTCATCTGTGATGAAATTAATAACTCCGTGCACGACGGATTGTTGCCAGTCAAAAAACTAGAGGATTTACTGCGTAAAAAACATGCACAAACAAGCATATGTGTAACTGGCAGAGATTTCCCGGAAGAACTTGTGAAGTACACGGACATCGCCACGAACATGACTAAGATCAAACACCATTTCGACGATAAATACCTTGCCAACAAAGGAATCGATTACTAAATTACGGCTTTTTGTATATTCTTTGTGGAATTAATGGTTTTGCGTTTACGTTTATCCTACGACCGCTTCTAGTATAAGCTTCGTCAACGATGAAATCTCTTACATCAGCACCTGTTGCTAACACCTGTTTCGGCTTGCCAAAGTCATGATGTTCGATTTGCTGTTGCAGAGTTGTAGCTTCAACCGGTACTGTGCTTTCAGAGCCCACGAACGTAACGATGACTAACTTTGTTGGATCAAACACTGACATAGTCCTACCTCTACAAGGTCTGCAAAGGCAAAAATCAGCGTGTTCATTTGTTCCTTCCAACCCAGATCCGTCCCACGAAGTGCGGACAAACAACACACCCAATAGTTCATCATCTACCCTCAGCGCGTTGTCTATAAGGTTCTGTTCAGCACATACACGTACATACTCTTCACCTTCGGTATCCTTAACTGGCTTAAAGTTTCCAGCTGCGAGCATTTTTAAGCTGTGTGAATCAGGACCTTTTTCAATCGCGGGCGCAACTGCACTCACAAATTTATTGCCATAATGAATCCCTAAGCCCAGTGCCTGCATTGACATGAAAACAGACAAATCATAGAGAGCACCAGGGTCTACAGATGCAAATTCTGGGACTGTTGTACGAGTATAACGTTCGAAAAGTGCTGAATTCATTTGTTATATTATAACATATTTATAGTTCATTTGCTAGTCTTTCGATCGCGTCCAGTACTCGACGCAGGGGGCGCCGGTGATTATTGATTGAGTAATACACACGCAAATGGTCATGGGTACGATCTGAAGCTACTAAACCTACTTCCACAAGTAGCCTCAGCTTTTTTGAAAGCGTTGCAGGATTTATATCTAATTGGTCCCGTAACTCAGAGAAGTTCTTTTCACCATAACGTTCCAATTCATACAGGATCTTTAGAACAGATGCGTCACCAAAGACAAAAAATCCGCGAAGCAGACTAAGTAGTTGTTCGTCGGTCATGTGTTCTTTCATTGTTATAGATAGTATACTGCTTTTGTTTTTATAGTACTATAAATTTTTAACCACTTTATTCTTGAGTTTCCTATTTACTATTATCTATAAACTATCTACTATTGTTTTATGAGCAAACCAACGCTACATCTACTCATGGGCCTGCCTGGAGCAGGTAAGACGACACTGGCAAAGACGCTTCAGAAACTAACCAAGGCGGCACGCTTGTCATCAGATGATTATCGGCTCATTGTGTATCCAGAACCAACCTTCAGCCAAAAAGAGCATGATAACTTGTATGCACTCATTGATCATAGTACTGAGCATCTACTCGCTGCGGAACATGACGTCATTTATGACGCAAATCTAAATCGCCGAGAACATAGAGAGGAAAAGTACGCACTCGCAAAAAAATACAATGCTCGAGTCATCTTGTGGTGGGTTCAGACCCCGAAGAAACTTGCGAAACAGCGTCGTATTGACGAGCAAGATCAGTTACTCCTGCCTGAAGGCGAGACATCTGAGCGCATGTTTGACCGTATAGCAGGCATTCTGGAGGAGCCATCTGCCCAAGAGCCAGCTGTCATGATTGACGGGACGGACATTACTGCCGAAGCTGTAAGAAAAGCCCTGGAAGCTTTTTAGAGTAAACATTGTCTTGTTGTTGAATCATGTCTGTTAGGCGTATTATGTAGGAGTAAAAGGGAGTTTTCTATGAGCAGGAATGTATTAATAGCAATCATTGCAGTGCTTGTTATTGCAGGTGGCGGAGCAGCATTTGTCTTAACACGTAGTAATGACGAAGATAGTACCAGCGGCACAAACAATGCCTCTAATTCGCAGTCAAACGACCAATCATCTAACGCCTCAAATAACGAAGGCCGGACATTTAATCCAAAAGCGACCGCAAGCCAGGCGTTTGTTGCGACGATTAGCGGCACAAGTGAGGGTAGCGAAACGCTCTCAGGTACGATAGAATCAGACGGTCAGGGAAACTCGCACTTTATTGGCACTCAGGCAGGACAGACTGCCGAATACTACACATTATCCGACGGCACATACATCTTCTGTCAAAACGGTGCCTGTTACAAAGCATCTGCAGAAAACAGCGCAGACGAAGCCGACGACTACAGTTTCAAGGAAGAGGACATCCTAAAGTTCCGTGACACTGCGAGCTACGTCGGTACAGATGATTGCCCAGCTGGCACTTGTGATGTCTGGCAAGTTAATGATAACGGTACTGACACAAGAATCTACATAGACACAAAAACACAGTACGTTAGCCAAGTTGTTGGCACTCAGGATGGTGACACTTTTAAAGTTGTATATGAATTCAAAGATAATGTGACAGTGACACCTCCAACCGATATCAAAGACATTTCTGAACTTGGTCAGTAGAACTAGCTGAGTCTTTTGCCAATGAGTCTGCTGCGCAATAGTAGGTAGTCAAGCGGGAAAAGCAAGGTGCTTACAGTGTACAATGCACCACCTAACAAAAAAGACAGCGCAAAACCTGGAAAGAGCGACGTAAATGACAGTTTATGAACGACTTTTTCTAAGTTGCCATTTTGAGTGTGTAGAGACCTAGTTGAGCGAAATAGTCTGTTGTAGTGCAGTAGTTTTGGCAAGTAGCGATACTCCTGACCGTTTGTTGTTATCAGGACATCGTTGGCCTGCAAAATTTTACCACCTGATGCTGCAATCCAGAGAGAAACATCCTGGTCCTCATGAACAACTGAATCATCTGTTATCACGAAATCTTTTACTTTACCCCAAGCATTTTTTCTCACCGCCATCGTCGCTCCCCACATAGTCACTGTCCGAAAGTGAGTGTGCACAAACCAATAGTACGATCTGCTAAATAACGTACTCTTTAGTATGTTGATGAACGGGAAGAATGCGGTCTTTCCGAGTCCAGTTAGCCCTGCAAGTTCGGCATCATCCCGAAAGTGTTTTAATACTCTTTCAACCCAATGTTTATCTAGTATTGAGTCTGCGTCGATTCGTCCAATGATATGGCTGCGAGATGCATTAAAACCTGCGTTGCGTGCATGCCCTCTGCCTTGTTTGCTTTCGTGGATGACTCGTACAAAATCAAACTGCTTTGCGAGCTTAACCGTGTGATCAGTACAGTTATTATCAACTACGATGACCTCATCCGGACGTCTTGTCTGCGCAGCAATGGATTGCAAACACGCTTCAATGTGTTTTTCTTCGTTGTAGACAGGAATGACTATGCTTATGGTCATGCTTCAAGCATGATATCACTTTAGCTACTGTTGAGCGAAAATCGTCACGAACAACTTCTGGCCAGTTTCTTTATCGAATGTAATAGACGCAACACCGACTCGATTCACCAATTTGTCGCTCATACATGCTTTGTGAGCAGGACTCGCAAGCCAATCAGCTAACGCTTGTTGTTCGTCTGCACTGCTGCTCAGCAGCAAGTTTTCACACGAGTACATCGTGTTTGATAATCCATTTTGTGCGTACAGATCAACAAACGTTTTACCCTCTGGCGAAACGTGCGCGTAATAATGCTTCGAAACCATGTCGATCGCTCGGCTCTGCGCAACAGCGTTCAACCTGAGATCTTCTGTTAGTAAGGCTAGATCACCAGCGGCACGAAAACTATTTAAAACGTCTGTTAGGGTTTGAGTTGTCTTTGGAATATGTGCCAGCTTTTTCTCCGTGGACACTCCTGCAACACGGGGTTGTGTTGCAGCTGCACTGTCATACACACCAATATGCTTATTTAGCATCATCATTGCGAAAACATATACCGCAAATATAAATACAGCTACAGGGACGCCAAAACGTGCTCTCATATTTATATTATAGCATACTTATTATGCTTTTGTCAAGTATAGCTGGTTTTTGCACCTCCGTTCCGCTATACTTAACCATAAGCAAAAACCATGGCAGCAAAACGGCGAAAAAATAGTAAAAAAACAGGGTACAACGAGTGGGCAAGAAGAGCTCGTTCGTTTTTATCTGTGTTGGTACCGAAATCTAAACTCGGCAGAATCGTCGCAGGTCTTGTGTACGGTGGCATGACTGCTATGTTTGTCGGTATGTACATTATCGCCCGCTGGTATATCGTCACGAACCAAGATATTCCATTGCAAGTCGGAACCACATTTGTTCCAAATTATGCCCGCTATCTAGGCGTTGATCCGAAAGAAACATTTAACGCAATCATCAACGACCTCAATATAGACCGGGTACGACTGGTTAGTTACTGGCGTGACATTGAACCAGTTGAGGGAACATATAATTTCGATGAGTTGGACTGGCAGTTTGAAATGGCCGAAAAGCACGGCACAAAGATAAGCCTGGCAATTGGCATGCGTCAGCCACGCTGGCCAGAATGCCATGAGCCCGACTGGATTGACGCCAGTCAGCCCAGGGCCGAATGGCAGCCCGCACTCGAAAAATTTATAACTGCGGTAATTGAACGATACAAAGACAGCCCATCACTTGATAGTTATCAGCTTGAAAACGAATATTTCTTAAGTGTGTTTGGTGAATGTAAAAACTTCGAGCGACAGCGACTTGTCGAAGAGTATGACCTAGTGAAACGCCTTGATCCAGATACGAAAGTCATCATCACTCGTAGCAACAACTGGACAATAGCTAGCGGATTCCCAACTGGTGATCCACGACCAGACGAATTCGGTGTGTCCGTGTACAAGCGTGTATGGGATGCAACCATAACCCGTCGCTACTATGAATATCCGATTCCACCTTGGTTCTACTCAACACTCGCAGGCGGAGGAAAAATTTTGACAGATCGCGATCTAATGATTCATGAGTTGCAGGCAGAAGCTTGGACACCAAACGGCTATGAGATAAAAGACGCACCGGTCGACGAACTGTACAAGTCTATGAATCCTGACAGACTAAAAGATCGTATTAAATATGCAGCAGATACCGGGATGCGGACTATCGATACTTGGGGCGCCGAGTGGTGGTACCAGATGAAAGTGAACAGGGGAGAGCCCGGCCTCTGGCAAACCGCTAAAGACGAAATCGCTTACTGGAAGGCTCACAAAAACTAGTTAGTCGACGCTAGTAGCGTTTAAGAAAAGTCAAGATCTGGACGTCGCGCACGCAGCTTATTCATATCTAGTTGTTTGGGGCCACGTAAAGTTCGATACCAATGCTGCCACTGTCTCGCATAATTTATAGGACCAAGTCCATGGGTATGGTGCATACCAACAACTGGATCTTCAATAATCTGTAAGCCAGCAGCAAGTGCACGTAGAGCAAAGTCTGTATCCTCACCACCAGACTGCCAACGCTCATCAAAACCTCCAAGCTCCTTCCAGGCCTCGTATGAAACTCCGACGTTTTGTGCGGCAAATAAGCCTAGGTTTAGTGCAAGTGGTTTTTGTTTTTTAGAAGGATGAGCAGGTTCCATATACATAACATTTCCAATTGCTGCGACTCGCTCAACACGAGACGCATTTTGCCCTGGATAAGTACGAGCAAATACTCCTGCGACATCACTATTGGACAACTGAGTTCCTGCAGCAACAAGAAGCTGTGTGCTTGACGGTAGAGCATGTCCGACAGTCAAAAAGACATTGCTGTAACTAGCCTCAGTCATTGCCAGATTCAGTGATCTTGCATATGAAAATTCCTCTCGGGGATAAACGACGACTGATGCTCCGGCAGCACGTGCAATTTCTGGTGTGTGATCCGTTGATTCATTATCTAAGACAATTATCTCTGGACTCGTAGGATACTCAAGCGCTGTTATGTCATCCATAAGCTGCTCAAACTGCGCACCCTCATTCATGGTTCTGATCACAAAACTTATTCTTGGCAATGAGCGAGAATCAGCTGCAGCATAATTGCCCGCTTGTTCGTTTAATCTTTCCGCTATTGTTTTACCTGTAGCGGGTATAGTCTCAAGAAGCTCGGGATGCAAAAGATGTTCGAAATTCGACATAATTATATTATAGCATTATTTTATATTATTGTAAATAACCATAACCTCTGTTAAAATAGTGTTATGAATCCCGTTAGAGATTTTAAAAAATAAGTCGTCTCTAGTGCAGGAAAATTGGATTCACAAATTACACGAATAATAATAACTACAGTTGAGGAAATCTCTAACGGGATGAAAAGCAAAGTGGCGAGAAAAGCTGCCAGAAAGCAAATAAGCGAAAAGGTTATCCGCAATAAACGAGCGCGATTCGATTACGAGTTGGGTGATAGCTTCGTTGTGGGTATCGCGCTAAACGGCAGGGAAACAAAAAGCCTCAGGCTTGGCCATGGTCAACTACTAGGCTCATACGTCACGGTCAAGGATAACGAGCTGTGGTTGCTAAATGCCACTATTCATGGTACAAACGGTATTCCAATTGACGAAACCGAGCAAACTAGGACCCGTAAATTGCTTGCTAAGCGTCGAGAAATTGACCTGATTATCTCCGCGAAAAACCAAGGCTTGACGATTGTCCCGACCGAAATCCTAACTAAAGGCAGGTTCATAAAACTCCGCATCGCCCTCGGCAAAGGAAGGCGTCAGTATGATAAACGGCAAGTGCTGAAAAAGCGCACTGCTCAAACAGAGGCAAAAAGAGAAATAAAACACTCTACCGACAGTTATCTACGACGCTAGCTGCTAGCCGATTATCGTGCCGACGTGCTCGCCGTTTACTATTTTCATCAATCCGTCTGGTTCTTCTAGGTTGTAGACCACCAACTTCATACCCTGTTCCGATGCAAGACCCATCGCAGATTTGTCCATAACTTTAATATTAGGATTCTCTAACGCCTGTTGATAGCTTACCTGGTCAAGCTTTCGTGCATTTTCGTTGGTAGATGGGTCACTGTCATACACTCCATCAACCTTTGTTGCTTTCAACACGACTTCGCAGCCCAATTCAAGCCCGACAAGTACCGCAGCGCTATCATGGGTAGAGTAGGGTCGTCCGATGCCCCCTGCGACGATTAGCACACGACCAGCCTCTAGATGTTTCTCGGCCAAACGAAACGAGAAGTTCTCCGCGACTTGCTCGGCGTAGATGTTACTCAAACAACGCGTCGGTACTCCGTTGGCCTCAAATATATCGGTCATCGCCATGGCGTTGATAAGCCCCGACAACATACCCATCTGGTCGGCAGTCACACGCTTGATACCATTACCAGCGACTTGAGCGCCTCGAACCATATTCCCACCACCAACAATAAGAACAACTTGGGTACCAGCTTCAACTACTTTTTTAACTTCTCCCGCAATCCACGCAACTACATTTGGATCGATTCCTGAGTCGTGCTCGCCGGCTAGTTGCTCGCCGGACACTTTGAGCAATATACGCTTATACATTGAGACTCATTGTAGCAGTTGTATAGAAAATAATCACTAGTATGTCATCTAACATCTGAACTTGGAAGCCAAAACCAATCGTGCATGCTATGCTCAAAGTATGAAATTATACTCTTGGAATGTGAACGGCATTCGTGCAGTTTGGAATAAAGGACTTTTTCAGAAATTTATTGAGGAACATAATCCAGACATTTTGTGCCTACAGGAGACAAAGGCCCAACCTGATCAGAGTCCCGTGGATCTACCTAACTATATCGAATACTGGCACAGTGCAGAGAAGAAAGGCTACAGCGGGACGGCGATTTTCACCAAAACCGAGCCGCTCTCGGTGCAGAACGGCTACTCCGAAACAATTCAGGCTAAATACGACTTTGCCGACAAGTTTGGTGATACGAGCAAAGAGGGGAGGGTATTAACGCTTGAGTTCAAGGATTTTTACGTTACGACAGTCTACACCCCGAATAGCAAAGATAAGCTCGAACGACTCGAAATGCGAGAAAAAATATGGGGTCCTGCATATCAAGAACACATCGCAGAACTGCAAAAGAAAAAACCCGTGCTCGCATGCGGAGATTTCAATGTTGCACATCAAGAAATAGACCTTGCTCGGCCTGATGCAAATGTTGGCAAGCACGGATTCACAGACGAGGAACGCAAAGATTTTACTGACTTACTAGGCACTGGGGTCATAGACACCTTCCGCACGCTACACCCAGACCAAAAAGATGCGTACACCTGGTGGACCGCATGGGGCGGAGCACGTGCCCGAAATGTAGGCTGGCGTATAGACTATTGGCTGGCAAGTGAAGCACTCCAAGATCGTATCAAATCGGCCGACATTCATGCAGATGTCATGGGCAGCGACCACTGTCCTATCAGTATTGAGATAATTTAAGCGGCTTCCTGCATGGGAGCTGTACGATGAATTCTGTCCGCCTGCCGATACCCAACTATACCCATAACGTTTGACAATATATATGTTGAAGCAACGACAGCTTGGCCCCAAGAATAGTCAGCCAGTGGTGAAACTGCTTCGGAATGTGCAAGGTTTTGAACTCCCGTTTTCCATTTGTTTATCGCGATAGCTTGTACTTCAGCGCCTTCGACAGCGTTATTGCGTGATTGAGTCATTTTGTGATCTCGGACAGCAGTGCCGATTTGACTTGCAAGAAGTGCGGATCCATATAATTTGTTTCCATCCAGAACTTCACGTAGTGCAATGGATCCGATAAGCATATGAAAAAATAACTTGTCCTGAAATGGATCTTTTTTCTTATCCGCATCAGTTATTGGAATTCCGTTTAGAACAGCTTTGCGAGCAAGCCAGCCGTCGCCTTTATCTGCCATACCGAGGCCAGCAATCCCCGCAGCGAGTCCTATAGTTTTGTATTGCAATTTGTTTGGCAGAAAAACGCCGCCAGCAAGTACTCCAGCTGATACGGCTGCCCCGACAATTGTTCGCCCATACGTGACTACATCTGCGCCACGTCTATACCAGCGGCCACGTCGTTCGCGACGATGTTGTTCCTGATCTGTCAAGCCTTCAAGAGCTATGTATTCACGCTTCATATGCTTAATTTTCGTTTACTACTAGACTAGTTTCGACCCATTATCTCTTATATACTAGTTTTATGCACAAGCGTTTTGGGAATAAATATGCGTAACCAGTTTTCAATTGGTTTCTCATGTGTAGCTAGTTTGGGATTTCTTGTCGAGGAAACGCAAAGAAGCTATACAGCGAGTACAGCGACTGTGTCCCGCAGCCAAAAATCACAAAATAGCCCTCAAGCAATGACAGAGTTTCTGACTCTGCCAGAAAGCAGGTCATTGCGGTGAGAAAGCAATTCGCTGTATTCGATATAGACGGTACATTGGCTCGAAACAGCCTCTTGCAGTTGATGGTTCGTGAACTTGTAGCTCGAGGGAAAATAGACATCGGACCTGGGCGTCAAATTGAAGTTATGCTGCATGATTATCGTCAACGCATCGCAGATGACGACTTCGGCGGCTACATGAAACAAGCCGTTGAAATCCTTTTCAAAGCGCTCCCAAACGGACTACGCATTGAGGACTACAGTGAAATCACTGATGCCATTGTCAAAACATCACTTGCCAATACATATGTCTATACTCGCGAGCTGGTACAGACACTGAAGCGTAACAACTTTTTCCTCATAGCCATATCTGGATCAGAAGTGAAGGCTGTTAGTACGTTTGCACGAGCAATGGGGTTTGACGCCTGGGTTGGAGAAGTAAGCTATGTTGAGCGTGACGGCAGGCTAACCGGCGAGGTAAACGCACTGCACCAGACAAAGGCTCAAATCCTTCGAGCGATTATCAAAAAGTTTGACCTGGACACCAGGGGTAGCACCGCAGTAGGAGATACCAGTAGTGACATCAGTGTACTAGAGATGGTAGACAGCCCGATTGTTTTCAACCCGAATCAGGCGTTATTTAAACACGCAAAAGAAAAAGGCTGGATGGTTGTGCTTGAGCGTAAAGACATGGTGTACGGAATGGTACTTGAGAACGGTCAGTATGTTGTGAAGACTGTGAATATAAGCTAATCAGTCCTAATAATTGCTACACTATAGCTATGAGTGAGAAGAAAAAGTTTGCTATTTTTGATATTGACGGAACAATAGGTAGGACTTCTTTGTACTTTCAGGTAGTGGAAGAGCTTATAAACTCTGGCACCCTTCCAGAGGAAATAAGGAAAGAGCTTAACACCGTATACCTTCCGTATCAAGAACGTGCACACAAAGGAGCTTTTCGTGATGTAACGAATACCTTTGTTCAGGTTTTTGAAGAACACATGAAAGAGATAAAAGTTACCGATTTCCGAGCTGCTGTCGATCGAGTAATCGAACGTAGTTCAAAACATGTCTATGTATTTACCAGAGATCTCATACAAAAGCTAAGGGCCGAGGGATACTTTCTCATAGCACTGACGGGCTCTGAAATGTATAGCGCGCAAAAGTTTACTGAACAGTTTGAATTCGATATAACCGTAGGAGAGATATACAGTGAATCAAAAGGTATATTTACTGGTGAAGTAAGTCGTGTCTTTGATAAAAAAGACAAATATATTAAGCAGTTCGTAAGTGACCACAACCTGACATACTCGGACAGCTATGCGGTCGGTGACAGCATGACAGATGCACCAATGTTAGCACTCGTCGAAAATCCAATTGCATTTAATCCTGAAGATCGCTTGTTCGATACGGCGAAAAAAAATGGCTGGAAAATTGTTGTTGAACGAAAAAACGTAATCTATGAACTCGAGTCCAAAGATGGATCATACATACTGGCAGAAACAGACATCTGAACCTTTGTTTCCAGATATTTTTTGGAGCAGGCCTGAATCCAAAATGGGGGCAGGCAAGATCCTAATCATTGGTGGGAACGCTCATCGGTTTGGTGCACCCGGAATCGCCTACGCAGCCTCAGAAAAAACTGGAGCAGGCAGTGTTCGTGTACTCTTGCCTGACGCTATCCGTAAAATAGTAAAAGGCATGCTACCAGATGCGGATTTCGCACCGAGTACACCAAGCGGCAGTTTTGCTAAAAATGCACTGAGCGAGTTACTCACAAACGCCCAGTGGAGCGATGGCGTGCTGCTTGCTGGTGACTTTGGACGTAACAGTGAGACGGCAATAGTACTAGAAAGTTTCGTTGAAAAATATCGAGGAGTCTTAACCATCACCCAGGACGCCGCTGACTATTTTAAAGAAACGCCGCTAACAATTATTGATCGTGAAAACACGATAGTAGTGGTATCACTGGCTCAGCTACAGAAAATATTCATAAGCACACCGTCGATAACACCCATCGTGAGCAGCATGAGCAGCATTCAGCTTGCCGAGGCACTGCACTACTACACGAAGGAGCATCCTGCGTGCATCGTGACAAAGCATAACGACCTCATCTTCGTTGCCGCCAGCGGGCAGGTGAGCACCACTAAGCATACTGAGCGCCTGTGGCGCGTGGAAACAAGTGGAAAAATTGCTGTATTCGCTATGCAAAACCCACAGAAGATTTTTGAAGCCGCAACCACGAGCCTTTTAGACTAGTTCGTATAGGTCAAGAATAAAATCAGCAGGTTGAGCACGGCGAAAAAGAATATTTGTGCCCGCAAATAGCCCGCGCGACCCCTCCTTAGAAGGGTGGCTCCTGCAGACAGCATTACGGCGAGCCACACGATTACGACAATAGTGAGCAGGCCGTGAGTATCACGCAGTATAAAACTTGTCAGCACGATGAGGAATGAGGTGCCTACAACAGAGGCAAAAAAGTCATGCAGGTCTATGTATCTTCCGTGTCGAGGTATCAAAAAGGTTAGGAGTAAAAATACAAATGCCACTGTTATCAAAATATAGTGAAAAATGCCAGCTTCGAGTGTTGGTAAAAACCACGCATACATAAACCAGCTCATCAGCACGAAATATGTTAACGCGAGGGGTGTGTAAATATGCTTTTGCCGACCGGTCGCTACATGATCACTTATTGTTTTCGTTGAATTGTAACCCCATCGATAGAGTATCGAAGATACCGTTACCCAATAGATAATGATGGCTATTAAACCGACGTGTTGCATGCAAAATATTGTAAACCGATGTTAAAGAATGAGCAAAACGTTGCTTTTTACCTCTTAAAACAACTATAATGAAGTACTAATAACGTTTTTTGAAGCCGCAGTGGTGGAATTGGTAGACACGCCGGACTCAAAATCCTGTGAGCATTACGCTCGTGACGGTTCAAGTCCGTCCTGCGGCACCAAAAGACGTTAAAAGACATGTGAAATTGGTAGACTTGGCCGGACTCAAAATCCTGTGAGCATTACGCTCGTGACGGTTCAAGTCCGTCACGTGCGCACCAAAAGACGTTAAAAGACTGCTGAATGTTATACTGGTAGTGATTATGTCTACCGATGATACAAACCGTGATGATTTATCTAATTTAAAGCCAAAAAAAGAGAAGGTCATTCAGCCCATTGGAGGTAACACGCCTCCAGTCGTGAGCAGCTCAGCTCCAAATATTCCAGGCGCCAGTGACGACCTACTTGCGGAGCTACGCGAAAAAACAGCCCGTCTTGCGGAACAGGTCCAGGGCAAGGATGAACCAGTAAAAGAAGTGCTAAAGATCCAGGATGACTCAGTCAGTGACAAGGATGTCATTGAAGCTCTTAAACAAAATCGCCCAGATACCCCACTGAATACAAGCAGTGAGAAACCAAAGGATACGACTAATCCTGCGGTTGAACTCGTACGCGAAAAACTCGCTAAGTTATACAAGAGAGAGCCAGATGCTGGAGAAGAAGCACTCGAAGTAAGTCAAGTGAAGCACCACCGTAGCAAACACCAGCAATTCATGTATGAGCTCACGACTTCCGGGAAATCTTTGGCTGACATCCAAACCGAGTGGCATAATTACTACGTAGAGCTACCCGACGACGAGAAACACGATGTATGGCGTGAATTTTACGAATTACAAGGGCAAACCTCGCGATTTGCGACGGCTCAAACTAAAAAGGAACCAACGGGACAAAAAGCCAAGCGCACCGGAGAAAAACAACCAAGTAGGAAGCCAAGCCCAGCGCGAGTACCTCTCGATCCACGCTCTATTAGCGATATAAAAAACCAATTGTTCGACAAAATTAGTGCGGGCGGCCAACTGACGGCCGTGCATCACTTCAAATCTCTCTTGTTTGGCCTAGGTCTGGCAACGCTTGTTGGGCTCATTATTACCTTTACGTTCTTCAATGAAGTATTCATTGCACCGTTTATTAGCCCGGCGAAGACCATTAGTGCAACGCCGATTATAGGTAATCAGCCCGGGGAAGTTGGTCCAGACCCTAAGATTATTATCCCAAAAATTAATCTTGAAGTACCCGTCGTCTACGACCTAAATACGGTTGAGGAAAAAGCTGTCCAGAAAGCGCTCGAAGACGGGGTGGTACACTATGCGACGACGCCGAATCCTGGTGAAATTGGAAATGTAACGATTGTTGGTCATTCAAGTAACAACATCCTCAACTCTGGTAAATATAAGTTTGCTTTTGTGCTTCTCAAGCGACTTGAGGCTGATGATACCTTCTTTTTGCAAAAAGACGGCGTGCGATATACCTACAGGGTCTACAAAAAAGACATAGTTGGTCCGAATGATACTTCTGTCCTCGACACACAAGAAAAACCCAATACCGTCACACTCATTACCTGCGATCCACCCGGCACCTCGATCAACCGATTAATTGTGGTAGCTGAGCAAATCTCGCCAGATCCTGCAGGCAACAAGGCTAGTACTGCACTAGACCTAGATACAAGCGAGTTAGAGGAGCTGCCGAGCAATGCACCATCCCTCTGGTCACGCCTCTGGCCCTTTTAGCCCTTAAGGAGGGGCACATCCCCTCCTTAGCTCACTTTGTTCGGATCCTCCCCTGAATATGCATATTTTTTACCAAAATGAATTCGGCAAAAAATATTATCATCCTTTTCAAGAGTTCACACTGGTGACATAATTAATTCATGTCAACGAATCCAAAAGAACGCAAGCAACAGTTGGAAAATAGCTTGATTGGCTTTCGACTTAAATATCTATACGAATTCTATAAAGTGCAACTTGCTTTAGTAACCGGTAGTATAGTAATTTTGTTGGGTTTTTATGCAAATCTTGAAGAACCAATATCGAAATCTTCTATTAAGATATCCCTATTTGGCCTTGCAGTTTCAACAATCTCACAAATGTTAATCTACCTACAAATCTACATGAAAATGCATTCAGTCTGGTATGCAAAGTCAGGTTCAGAAAAAGCAGGTTTTATGTTTTTCTTTCTCTTCACTTTAAATCTAATTGGGACTATTACAGGGCTGTCCTTTGGCTATCATTTCCTTATCTCGAACATTTAGATGAGGGCTAGCGGTCTTCGGGAGTGCGCATAAAGGTGCGCATCATACGATAAGGACCTCCCGCAGACTCAGGCTCTAGGTAGGTAAAGAGGAAATCAAAATCTTTATCCGCCGATGCACCAAGAGCGGGTGAGGATTCGACAAGCTCATACTGGTTACTGCCGTCAAAATCGCTCATCCACTGTACATTATTGATGCTAACTGTAAAGTGCTGTCCATCCATCCAGCGTAAGCGTGAATCCTTATCAGCGGTACCATTCAATTTAAAGCTATATGATCTGTCGGCTTCAAATTCGTGAGAAGAAAGCGTACTTTCACCACGCACAATGATGACACTTGAATCAGCAGAGATAGCGAGCTCTTCCGGCTTGTCCGCCTTCATGACTGTAGTTGGGACAGGAAGGTTCGAAAAATCATTCTTTTTTAGAGCATTTATAGGATCGTTGTATACGATAACCCTGTTCTCGACCACAGAACCAACTCCCATAACTAGTGCATTACCAAGCTTTGATATATCCATGAGGTATTGATCCGACTTTTTTAATTCACGTAATTTATACGAATCAGTCCCACGACGCAGGTAGGCCCATACCATGCCCTCAGAGGTATCTTTGGAAGTAACGAACAAGAACACGTCATCTCCATAAGGTTCAAAATCAATCACGTCATCCTGTACTAATTCAACTTGAGCGTTTCCGATATTACCGCGCAGCACGCTTTTGCCGTCAAACAGATATAACTGATCATTTTTTCGAGCTCGCAATTCTACACGCTTAAACGTAGTACTCGGAAAGATAGCCTGAACATTTCGTGCGAGCGTGCCGTTCTCTCTGTTAACCAAGACATACTCTGAGCCTTCAGAAGTCGTGTATCGAGCTAAGATTGTTTTGTTGTCATCCGCCCATTCTACAGCTTCCCAAGTACCTGCGGCTTTTGAAGTGAGTAAATCAAGTGGAAGCTGCAATTCAACCAACTGCAGCTGTGGACGCTCGAGGTCAACCACTCGCATTTTGAGCGGACTATCCGTGAATGCCATCAGAAGCCAGCGCTTATCATTACTTTGCGAGATCATGGTTGGAGCGACTGGCAAATTAAGGCCAATTTCCGTATCGAGCCTTTCAGGCACAAGTCGCGCATAGGTAAGTCGACGTAGACTGCCGCCCTCTAGCAATATCTCTCGACTCCAGTTTCGATATCCGCTGCGACGCATTTCTACTGAATAGTTACCCTCCGGTATTACTAGCCGTGCATCAGTTCGACCACGCTGCTTTTCACCATTTAAGTATATTTCTGCTGATTCTGGCTTAGAGTCTAGATATAGTAGGCTATTCTGAACTACTTCACCAGTTTCTTTATCAACCGTGTATCCATTCACTAAATACACCATCACAACTGTAGCAATGGCGATAGCAATGCCAAGAAGAGCATACATGAGCATCAAACGAATCTTTTTTTGTTTTTTCTTTTGAGGGTCAAGGTAATCCATAATTTTATACAGACTATACCATATTTGAATAAAAAATGTGAGCATCAGGACTCTTGCGAAAACGCTTATTTCAAGCTACCATATAAAGAACAAGGGTAACAACTCAAAGCAGGGGTGAAGTACATACGTGGGTAGCCAACATCAAGACACTATAGAAATCAACGGCAAAAAATACGACGCGGTAACTGGTCGGATTATCGTTGAAAAAACACAAAAATCTGGGTCAATGCCACATACTCCTAAGACACAGCCTTCTCAAAAGTCTACTGGTGTAGCGCTTGACGGATTTATGCGTGCTAAAAAACACCCCACCACTCCGAGAACAGCTGCACATAAACATAAAACCGTACAGAAATCGCAAACATTGATGCGGAGCGCAGTAAAACGACCTTCAACTAGCCCAAAAACAACATCCGTAACTCCGGGAATTACGAAGTTATCCCTTGGACCATCCAAGCATCTAGCTCGTGCTGCCTCAAATGTACATAAGAGTCCTATGGTTTCACGTTACGGTGATGTGGCTCATCGAAGTTCAGTCATAAAAAAAACAGAGCACCTACCGGTAAAAACACCTGTCGAACACCCCATTCAGCATCATACCGCAACTCATAAAGCACCAACGACTCATCCTGTCGTAGCTGCGCACCACGCAGCTCAAACGAGCCGATCAAAGGCAACGTCGGTACTTATCGAAAAAGCACTTGCAAGCGCAACCTCACATGAACAGCCAGCGCATGTAACAGCTCACAAAACAAAACGACGTAAGAAATTAGCCCACCGCATCGGCGTAAGCAGCCGAGCAATGGCACTGAGCTCAAGTGTCCTAGCCGGAGTACTCCTTGGTGGTTTTTTTGCGGTGCAGAATGTTCCAAACCTTTCTATGCGAGTAGCAGCAGCCCGTGCAGGATTTGACGCTTCAATGCCTGCCTACAAGCCCTCGGGATTTAGCTTTAAGGGCCCAATTAACTACAGCCCTGGAGTCGTAACTGTATCATTCAAATCGAACACAGACGATCGTGGTTATTCAGTGACTGAACGCTCAAGTAACTGGAACAGTGACGCGCTGCTTGCTAACTATGTTGTCGCCGAAGGCAAACAGTACCAAACATACATTGATAGAGGCCGCACGCTCTATATTTATGACGGTTCAAACGCGACTTGGGTGGATAACGGTATTTGGTATCAGGTTGAAGGGCAGTCCGACATGACAACCGACCAACTTGTGCGCATCGCCGCAAGCATCTGATGACTATCCTATATATTCCTGGCCTTGGAGATGACAAGACGAACCAACGCCAACGAAGGTATCTAGAGTGGCGCTATCGAAACTCTGACACAAAACTAATATTCTATGATTCCAAATGGCTCAGTGATGAAAATTATAATCAAAAATGGCAGCGACTAGAAAAAATTTTATCCACCATTGATCTCGAAAATACCCACGTAATTGGGGTGAGTGCCGGGGGCTCGTTGCTTGTCCGAGCAGTGCAAGAATATCCTTCCATAGGTACAGCGCATGCAGTTAGCTCAAAATTGATAAACGCAGATGGTATCGGCGAAAACTACCGTAAACGTGCCCCTGCACTCTATGATGCGGTGCTTGTGAGCCAGTCAATGATTGACGATAAGAACCTTTCGCTAAAAACAACCATCTACCGACCGTTATACGACAATGTCGTACCACTTTCGAATATGATTATCCCGAATGCCAGACGTAAGAGAAATCCAATGATAGGACATGCGGCTGGAATTATTTGGTTTCTACTTTTTATGTTACCAAAATACTAACTAAGCCTCGCGCGGACGCGATCTTCACCCATGATTTGCATGATCGACCAGAGGTCTGGTGTTCGAGTTTTACCCGTTAGAGCAAGGCGAATAATGCCTGCAAAGTCAACGATGCCACCCCGATACTTATCAGGATTCGCTTTCAGTTCTTTACGGTCGAGGCAGTAGCCAGCTGATTCGGCAGCTGCTTTCATATTCTCAAACCACGTATCCTTGTCGGCAGCATGGTCATAATTTTCAAGAAAGGCTGAGCAGGCCGCTTTTTCATCATCGTTTTTCTGAGCTGGCTCTACGAGAGGGTCAAAAAAGTATGTAAACTGTTCAGGCGCGTCTGACCACTTTGCTACATCTTTTCGAGGATTATCACCGTCACGTTCGATTGCTAGGACTTTGTTCGTGTACTCTGGATCGGCCATCATAGCGTCGAAAAGCGGCTTATCGTGCAGATCTGCCCATGCGAGAATTTCTTTATTAAAAGCACCCTGCGGTAGACGAGCAATTACATCTTTGGTGTAATTTTCTAGTTTAGTCATATCAAGAAGAGGAGCACGACTTGCCGCTAGTTTGTCTAGCGACAATCTAAAATCGAGCACTGACTTGTCAGAATTCGCACGGTACCAATCTTCAAAATTACTGTTTGCAAGTCCGAGTAAGTATGCGTGAACACCACTGACTGGATAGCCGGCTTTAATCCAGAATGAAACATCAGCTTCAGGGTCTTTACGTTTTGACAGCTTTCGCTTGCCGCCACCGTTTTTGTCGAGTATCGAAATAGGGGCGAAGTGCCCGTAGTTAAACGGTTGGAGTCCTAGTGCCTGCGACATTTCGATATGTAGCGCAGTAGATGGTAGCCATTCATCGCTGCGAAAAACCTTCGTTGTTCCCATCAAGTAATCGTCAACGAT
This sequence comes from Candidatus Saccharimonadota bacterium, assembly GCA_020428015.1. Lineage (GTDB taxonomy): Bacteria > Patescibacteriota > Saccharimonadia > Saccharimonadales > SZUA-47 > JAGQMY01. The sequence continues at coordinate 20,750 of JAGQNQ010000010.1, forward strand.
GTGCGCCAGGTGGTAGGTAGGCAGCCGCCATTCGTCAGATTTTATGAGCGGCACATCTAAATCATTTTCTGGAACTTCCATATGTCCTTTGAAAACATCATCGAACTGTATGCGCTTGTCGTGGCTGCCACGTGATCGGAACCGTAAGACAAAAGACCTTCCGGCATCTAGCGCTGCTACTACTTCTTCGTCTGATTTATCGCGCCATAGTGCCCACTGGCCGTAGTAACCCGGTCGAACCTTGGCCGCTTGTTGTTTTTTTGCGTTCTCAGCGAGCTCATCAGAGGTAGCAAAGCAGGGATAGGCCCAGCCTGTGTGAAGCAACTCTAAAGCGTATGCGAGGTACATATCACCGCGTTGGCTTTGATAGTAGGGTCCATAGCCATCGTCTTTATCCGGCCCCCCATCATAATCCAGCCCAAAATGTGCAAAAGCTTCTTTTATACCATTGACCGAACCTTCTACTTCACGTTTTTTATCTGTGTCCTCTATACGGAGCAAGAACATGCCATCTGATTGATGCGCAATACGCTCGTTTACAAGTCCTGCATAGATTGTTCCAATGTGTACAAAACCCGTTGGACTCGGCGGAACACGCATTACTTCTGCACCACTTGCTAGTTGACGTTTTGGATAACGCGACTCTATATCTGCTCGCGTCGAGATGTCACGCCCTTCGGTTAATAGAGCGATAATTCTTTGCTTTGTTTCATCTTTCATTCAACTATTAACTATAACCTATCGACTATCATTCTGCCACCGCTGTTGTTTTTCTTAAAAAGTACAAGTACAATTAACAATAAGCTTTATGGAACAAAATCCAAAACCAATTCCTATTGAACCTGTTGACGTAACAAAGAAAGACCGTCTTGCATGGTTTAAGAGTTTTGTTCAGAAACGCCCACCGAAAAAACGCCTTGCAATTGTTGCAGGCTCAAGCGTTGGTGTACTTACCCTTGGCATTGCAGGACTGGCATTATTCGGGCCGAAGGCTGCAGCACCCGACCCAGAACCAACTGTAGAGTCAACGTACGTGGCACCCCCCGAGCCAGTCTATTCACCATTAACGGGTGTAAAAACGACCGAAGAAAAAGCAAAAAGGGCAGTAACGGGCGTCATGATTGAAAACAGTATTGATGCCCGTCCACAATCAGGCTTAACAGAGGCAGGTGTGGTATTTGAAGCAATTGCAGAAGGTGGAATCACACGGTTCTTAGCCCTATTCCAAGAAGCTCAACCATCGAACATCGGCCCAATTCGGTCGGCTCGTCCATACTATGTTCGCTGGGCAAAAGGCTACGATGCAGCGTATGCACACAGTGGCGGGAGCGGTGAGGCGCTCGCTCTTATCCAATCGCTTGGTGTAAAGGACATGGATCATGGACGCTACGGGGAACAGTATTTTTCAAGAGTTAGCAGCAGATACGCTCCACATAATGTGTATACCAGCATGGATCGATTGGACTCCTTGCGTGCTGCAAATGGATATAACGAAAGCAAGTTTACTCCTTTTGCCCGATTACATGATGATCCTAAAACGAAAGGCGTTGACGAGTCGATAGTTAGCGGCGGAACGCCAACGACAAGTATATCGTTTAATATATCTGGACCACTCTACAACACGTCGTATTCTTACGATGCAAGCACAAAAACTTACAAACGGAACTTGGCCGGGACACCGCATACCGATGAAAATAACAGCAAACAAATTGCGCCAACTGTCGTGGTGGCTCTAATTATGAGTTACAGCATCCATTCAGATGGTATACATAGTGTGTACGCCAATATCGGGTCTGGTAAAGCAATTGTATTCCAGGGTGGTCAAAAGTTTGAAGGAACCTGGGAAAAAACAAGCGACAGTGCAAGCCTCGTTCTTAAGGGTGCCGACGGTAAAAACTTGGCACTCAGTGCTGGCCAAACCTGGATAACAGCGATTCCTGATGCGGGGAGGATCACCGCGACGCCGTAGGCGTTTTTGGGTGGTTGGTGAAAAATGCAATACGGAAAAAAATACACTCAAAAACTATCTTTGGCCGTTGCCATCCACCTCGTAACTTCAGTGCTAGCCACGCTCGGTCTATGGCTCGGACTGTCGACGCTCTTCGCCAACGATACAGTTCTGCTCGTTGCGTCATGGGCTATCAGTTCCGGGGCAGTTATATCACTTTGTACCTACCTAATTGTAAAAACCAGCTACAAGCCGTTACATACCTTAGCGGATACTATTATCTACGCAGGCCACAGCTCCCGTGGTGGCGTTGCGCCAGAGACCGAAAAATTAAAAATTGGAAAAGAGATGATCACGGCACTTGCCATGCAGGTGTACGATCTCGCAAGCATGTCAACACAAAGCCAGACTATCACTGGTACTAGCGCAGCTTCACCTATGCAGGCCGTTACTCCAAACGTACTGGACCGAGTAGGCCTGCCAATCTTCGGCATTGATCCAGACCAAAACCTTACCGCAATCAATAGAGCTGCCTGCGAGTATATCTGTGTCAAGTCTGAAGATGTTCTAGGCAAACCATTTTATGATGCTGTCAAACTTTCTTTTCAGAGCGAAGAAACATTTGAGATATGGCTGAAAGATAGACAAGCAAATGCGCTTAACGGTGTGCGTCTATGGGAACGCGTCCGGACAACCGACGCTGAGGGCAATGCGATCAAACAATTTGATCTTGTTGCTAGCTTCAGTAAAGAAAACCAAAGCGGCACTGAGACAATGCTCGCAATCTACGATCGGACCGAACAGTACAAACGGGACGATCAAGAAATTAGCTTCGTTGCACTAGCCGTGCACGAACTGCGCACACCACTTACTATTATGAAAGGCTACATCGAGGTGTTCGAGGATGAGGTAGGCCCGAGCCTTAATCCAGAATTAACTGGATTCATGCACAAAATGCAAGCAAGCGCACAACAGCTGACTGCTTTTGTCGGAAATATTTTGAACGTTGCTCGAGTTGAAGAAAATCAGCTCGTTCTAAAACTGCAAGAAAACAATTGGTCGGATATATTGAAAACTGCGGTTGATGACCTTGCGCTACGTGCCGGAGTACATGGTAAACAGATAGAATTATCAATCGCAGATAACCTCCCGTCGGTTGCAGCTGATAGGATTAGTATCCACGAAGTGATTAACAACCTTGTAGATAATGCCATAAAATACTCTGGGGACTCTGACAAAATCATCATTTCCACGACTCTCAATAGTGATGGAATGGTTGAGACGGGTGTTCGAGACTTCGGAATCGGAATACCCTCAGCTGTCATGCCAGACCTTTTTCAAAAGTTCTACCGCAGTCACAAAAGCCGAGTGCAGGTAGGCGGAACTGGATTGGGCTTGTACCTTTGCAAGGCAGTCGTTGGTGCACACGGAGGCAATATCTGGGTCCGGAGTAAGGAAGGAGAGGGGAGCATCTTCAGTTTCACTCTGCAGCCATTCGATAAAGTAGCACACGAACAAGCAGCAGGCGAGGATGGTATCATGAGAGGAGCACACGGCTGGATAAAAAACCATTCGTTGAATCGACAATAGGCTATGAATCCCATTAGAAATTACTTATGAGAAACTATGACAATCAAACGACACTAACCAGAAAAGAGACGGATTTCTAAAAGGATGGATGAACACACCGCACAACCACCAGCAAGCAAACCAAGCATACTCGTTATTGAGGATGAACGCTTCATTTCTGAACTGTATACTCGCGCACTCGAGAAAGCTGGCTATCTGGTAAAAACGATTGCCGACGGCGAGCAAGCCTTACTTGAAGCAGTAAATAACCACTACGACATCATCCTACTTGATATCATGCTACCGACTATGAACGGAGTTGACCTGCTATACAAAATGAAAAACGAGCATGTAAAGCCAGCGATGACAAGCAAGATTATCATTACGACAAACCTTGATCAAAAAGAAGAAACACGAACAAAGATAGAGGAAATGGCTGACGGATACTTAATTAAAGCAGAAATTACACCGAAAGAGCTAGTTTCTTTCGTTAACCAAGTCATGGGCGTTTGAATTTAAAAAGTTTGGTTATTTGTCTTCGAGAGCGTTAGCATCAACATTTTTGATATAACTAAAAACTTTACCAGCGATAGCTGCACCAGCTATAAGTATTACACCAGCAATAAGCGGATCAATTTGGTTGTCAGTAGGAGTATTTCCTTGGGTTTCGTCAGTTGGAGACTCTACAGTAGCAACCGTATAACTATGCACCTCTGCTAATGTTGGTAACGGAGCTAATTCTTGCGGAAAGAGTAATTCGTATTCAATTGAATCCATCTAACTATTGAATCACGTTTTTAACTACTTGTCAATAAGATTTGATCTTTTACCCTGTTATAAATTTAGTATTTTAATGTTAAATTTAATGATTCTGTACAATTCCTAAAGTTTGATGTCTTTTTTTAACTCCTTGAGGTATAATTATCGAAGTAATTTTTTGAGGCCCCATCGTCTAACGTGAGAAAAGCCTGTGGCTTTTTGCAAGGAAACCTTCCCTTGAAAACTTGTTTTCAAAGATGAAGTTTCGGGCCCGCGGAACGTGGGTAGGACATCTTAACCGTTTGGTAGGTGTCTTTTTTTAACTCCTTGAGGTATAATTATCGAAGTATTTTTTTGAGGCCCCATCGTCTAACGGTTAGGACACAAGATTCTCAATCTTGCAATACGAG
>JAGQNQ010000011.1 GCA_020428015.1 Candidatus Saccharimonadota bacterium
TGACTGCGATTCATATTAACAATTCCTAGGGCACGGCATAACTTAAATGCCACTAGCGGGTAAATGGCGAGGTTAAATAAAAGCCATATTATTATATACGTATTAATGCCAATAGAATTTGCCACCTTAAAGGCATCGAATGCTACATAAAACAATGGTCCGAAAAATAGCGGCACTGAAACAAAATATCTGATAAACCATATTGTTTTATGATTAAATTTATACTTACTTTCCAAATGACCGAGCTTTGTCCAATCACTCCATCTTGTAGCAAGGAAAAATTCAAAGCCTGCTTTCCAGTTTTCAACTAACTGCATAACTCAAAGTATATCAGAAATAAAATCATACTTGGCTTCAAATCTACCCTAGGCATATTTTTTTAGTTTTGCTCCACAAGCTAGGTTGTTATGGAACTAAAATAAGCTAGAGTTGTGTGTATTTTGGGCTGTTGTTAGTTTTGCCTAGCTATTTTGTAGCAACGAAGGTCAAAACATTGGCAACCAGTAGAACTTTCCCTGCAAGTACATCTTCTGAGTGCCAGTACCAATTGCCAAAAGCGCCGTGTTCAATCGTGTTATGCTCTTCGAGAAGTTCATGTTCGGGTCCGATTGAAGATCTATCAACCAACACTTCACTTGTGCGTAAATTATTCTCCAAAACCTTCATGCCAGTAGCTTCAAACTCTTGTTGAAGCATCATTGAAAGTAACTCAGAAACATGTGGGGTAATACAGTCCTGCAATTCAGGATTGTTAAGTATTGCCTTGGTGATAGGTTGCGTAACCTCAGGATAGTGTTGCCAAATATCGAACTGATTAGTTGATTCAAGGAGATCAACGACTTCATTATAATCAGACTTTGGCACGAGCGACTTTAATTGCTTTTTGAGCCACTTGAACTCCGTAGCTCCAAACGTTGCCATATGAGTTATGTTATTCCGCCCGTCTACAATTGGTATTGGAATTGCACCTTGTTCATAGAGCATCAGTGCCATTGCGTTAGATGACGCCCGTAAATCGTGGAAATAAATGAACTTACCGCCCGGTTTTAGGACGCGGTGTATTTCTTGTACGGCAGCTGGCAGATCTAACATGGCGTCTAATACAAGTAATCCAACTACGTTATCTACGGAATTGTCTTCAAAAGGAAGTTCATAAAGATCACCCTGTATGACGCTATCAGGATCTTTGCCTTCTTCAGTGAGTTTCGCACGGTGAACAGCTATAAGTTCCTCACTACCTTCTACGTATTTTGTCTGTCTGGAATAATTCGTGTAATCATCAAGTGCACCTGTTCCGCTCCCTAATTCTAGAAGAATATCTTCCGACTTGGTGTATTCATCAATGACCCCATTAATAAGCATTTGCATTGGGATAAAACATAGTTCCCGGCTTGGCCAGTAGAGTGTTTCGGGATCATGCCACAAATCAGCCTCATGAGCGGTCATCATTAATGAACTGTAACATAGATATTATTATTTGGAAATAAAAATGTGATTTGTAAAGTTTTGTAGTTTTTGGTTTTCAAATAGGAATAAGAAAAAATTAGATATAAAAATACCTAGTTTTTACTAAGTGTTTGCGGATTTCTCGGGCCTACAGCACTAAAGTTTCGAAGGCGTACGGGGCCAGGTTATAGCTTCGCCATCGGCTTAGCATTTATTTAATCCAACCGCCCGCTGACGCTGGGGGCTGTGACTAATTATCGAACCTTCGGTTCTCACCCACACGTACCGTGTAAAAAGAAAAGAGCCGAACATAAGTGCTCGACTCGTCATTATTTGGCTCCGGGGACTGGATTACTAAGGTATATTCTTCACGAGCTGCGAGTAAGGCCTTCAGCTTTCCTCGGTCTCGCTCGAATATCGAACCGGGTCCTACGGACCAATCTGGTTCAAATCTAGCTCCAAACAATGAAAAAAGACGCCCGAAATGGACGTCTCTTTTCATGGCTCCCCATACAGGTCACGGAACTATTACAGGGGTCGGAGGACACAAAACGGGACAAATGAGACACGAAACGCATATATTTGAAGTGTCTCGTTTTTAGTCGAATTTAGTGGGATTTTACGAACAAATCCCGCACTTTGATTGCCTATACTAGGCGTATTTTGCGCCCACGGCTGTCTTTGCGAACCTTTGCCATTTTCTTATCCTCACCAAACTTAAAATCATATTTTCTAATGAACTTTGGGACAGATTCATCGTTGTTTCGCATAGGTATGAATACCCTAAGTAATGGGTTCATTTCTCCAGACAATACCGGTATGCTCGTTGGTTTAACGATACCGCTCTTGAGCGTAATCTCAGCCGGTACGCTACCAAGCATCAACTTATCAAAATAGACGAGGACTGATTCACGCATATCACGGTTATAGAACTCCTCTTTGGGTTTGGTATCAGTTTCAGCTGGTTCTTTGGGAGTTGCTTTCGGTATGTAGCCCTTCTTCATGCGCTGCTCGACTAATTTACGAATTTCCTCTTCGCTTTCGTATGCTCGCAAGCTTCCTGTCAAAAATCCGAGCCTGTAGCTCAAGCCAGCACTCATTAATCGCCAGTTTGTATCTTCAAGCACCTTTTCGATGGACTTGTGTAGGGTTTTCTTGCTGTCATATTCCTCGCGGTCGTCTTTGGTATCAAGACAGCTGAAATCGAGTGATACTTCGCGGCCAATCTGCGGATCGCCAAGTTTGAAGTCACTATAGCCGTCTTTTGTGAAGACTGGCTCGAGTAATTCCTTAAGTTGGGCGATTTTGAGCTTCTTTACCTGTTTAATACCATCATATACATCGACATGTTCGACTTTATCTTGTTCAGTAGCATGTAGTTTAGCCCTACGAACCAAGTGATTGAGCTTTTGCTCGTATTTGAACATCATATCTTTATCAAAAACGAAGCGTTTGCGGTCTAATTCTAGGTATTTATCGACTGGCTCTGGCTCACTTTTACTGTCGCTCAAATCTAATGTGTCGGTTTTAACGTGCTTACATTTCTCGCATGTTTCAGTCCATGTAATCACATCAAACTTTTTAGTGTGTTTTGAAACTGTATTACCGCCACATTTCTCGCATTCATGCTTCGCACCTTCCCATTGTGTACCGTCCTCCCAAAGAGCCAGACGCTTATTGCAAGCATTGCACTCAAACATAATGAGTATGTCATCATCTTTGTGGTTATCTCGTCGCATATAGTCCTTGCTAATAACACTCATGTCTTCACCACAGCTCCGACAGTAGGTGCCTCCAGAAATATGTGCCGAAGCTAAGCGATCGTCTTTCTTTTTATCCTCATCCATCCATTTGGTAATTGTAGCTTCACGATTTTCAGCTCGTTCCGCAGCTGCGGTTTCAACAAACCAAAAATAGTACAAGCTGTACTGCAAGTACCATCCCGGCAATCTTTCCGTCAACTCCTTTTTAGGGAGCTTCTTCTCCATGATCTTGAATGTATCGTTAACTATTCGCTCACCCGAACGGCACTTGGCTACTGTTCCGTCATCATAACGATCTTCATAATAAGAGCGGTCTTGAAGATGAACAAAACTACTCATCTGCTACGCTCGTTCCACGTCTAGCCATACAGCTCTTACATAACGTCACTAAGTTTGACGGATCATTATTATTCAAATCACCATCAATATGAAATACGCCCAGATCTTGGCCATATTTTGCCTTATGATCGTCTCTATTAATCCCACAGTCTCGACATTTATAGTCATCAGCTTCAATCGTTGATTCTCGATTGCCATCATATCGCTTCTTGTAGCTTTTTTGCGTCATGCGTTCTTTTACTTCAGGTCGCTTGTAGTATTCAGCTTCGTAAGCCTTTTGATGCTCTCGAAACTTTTCATAGTTGTTAGCCCTATACTCGTATTGTTGTTTTTTCCATTCATCGGATCGTGTATAACAGTTTTCGCAGTAGCCCCAACGTTTATGTTTAGCCTCGGTTTTCCCGCATAATCTACATGTGTCATATTTCCATGACCAACGTTTTTTATTTTGGGCTATAATCTCTAAAAACTCAGGATATTCTTCTTCAATTAGGTACGATGCGCTTGGAGGTAGACCGATGGCTTTGATAATACCCGACTCACTGATAATCATTTCGGTCGAGAGTTTCTTGACAATATCATCGTAGTTTTCTTCGATAATATGTTTGAATTCTTTATTCGCACGACTCTGCTTATATGTTAGTTCTATTTGATCCCGTATTTCTTGTTTGCGATATTCTGTTACATCACCAAGTCTTTCAATACCGATGGCAACGGCCTTATTGAATAGTTGTCTTGCTCGTTCACGGCTAAATCCTAGGCGTATTCCTATTTCGGAAAGGTTTTCACCACCTAGATAACCTTTAAGTAGCATGGCTTCATTTGTTTTTGGATAACATTCGATGCAATATCCACCACCATAATGCTCATTCTCGGTAGTTTTGCATATACGACATTGTCTAAAGTGACTTGACCATCGTGCTCCTCGAGATAATTCCTTGGTCGGCATGTTTGCAGCAAAATTTTCTACTTCTCGCTTACTCATGCGAAGTTGTGTCATGTATGGAAACGTATGGATGAGATCGGGATATTCTTCGAGCAATCGTTCAAGTCTCGGTAAGCTAATGCCAAGAAGTTTACTTGCATCGACTTTACTAATTAGGTCAGATAGACAATCAACGCAGTAGCCTTTATCAAAAATCTCATTCATGCCACAAAGTGGGCATACAGATGGGAATGAAGACAGTAGCTCAACATCATCCATCGTTACTTCTTTAACTTTACCTTTCGTAATTCGCGCAGTTAATTGATCACTGTTTTTGAGAAGGTATGACTCAATAGTTGCCTTACTGTAGCGTCGTGATCCCGCTTCATTTCTGTCGACCGTTAATTGACCAGTTGATTCTAATCTTCGGAGTGTAGCTGTACTGAGCTTTAGCAGCTTTGAGACACCCTGAATCGATGCCTTACCGTCATTTGAAAAAAGGTCATTAGTGCACTGATCGCAGACACCAGCTACAGTAAGTGGCTTGTGTCGGAGGCAAAATCGGCAAACATATTCACTACTCATAGAAATGCTGTGGCTACTTTATTATCTTTCTTGGTTCTTCGCCATTCGAAGTACCGATATATCCCTCTGCCTCCAGTCTGTCTAGTACTGCGATCGCTTTTGCATAGCTAATCTTTAGGTCTCGTTGAAGTAACGCTGCTGAAGCTTTGTTCTTAAAGGTTATTAGCTCTTTTGCTCTTCGATACGTCTCATCTGGTGTGCATTTTGATTCATCATGGCCGCAGTTCTTGCATACATTGTTATCGCTCATACAACCTCCAATAGTTTTGATGCGCTAGGTTTTAGACAAAGCATATAATCCGACCTCAATAGTTGCACTACAGCCCTAGGTCCTCATATACCGAAGACTTGTAGTAATATGGTCCCGTCTTATCACTATTTGCAAACTCAGAGGCGTAGTTATCTAGTGCATACTTTATTATTTTGGGCTGAAACGAAACGGACATTGTGTAGTAATCAGCATCTAACAACGGCTTCGGGATAAAGCTCCTATCAACAGTGCGATCACCATCGAGGTTCGCGACAACAACTGGTAGACCCAATGAAACCATAGTTTCAACCTCATAAGCTAAGAATGAGGTACCGTCACCTCCTTTTTTCTTAGCATCAGCGCTTCCAAGCAGTATAAATTGCTTAGCGTTCTTCATTCTCTCGCGAAGATTCGACTTTATTGTCTCTGGTTTACTTGTGTCTCGTGATACATAAAGATCGTGAGCATCAAAAAAATCAAAGTCAATGTTTTCGTTTTCTCTCCAAGCCTCCATTAGCCTGTAGTAAGATATGTCCTCACTCGCAAATGCAATGTATGTTTTATTTCGGTAACTCATAGCTCTATAACTTATCCTTTCAATTCATAAAAATTAATCTTATCCTGCATGGATTCATGAATCACAATAGTGACTTTTGCTGGGTGTCGAAATTTAACTCGTGAGACTTTGAACGACCATATTAATAGCTCTAGTAATTCTTGCTCACTCACGTTTGCATCTTTAAATCGAGTGATGCCAGCGCCCATCAATGGTATTGCCACTGACTTACTTGCGTACACTCGGTCAACTTCTTCCCAAAAAGTCATAAGACAATTGATGAAATCACGCATCGAAAGATATGCCTTGTTATCTTTATCAAACCTCGAGAATGCGACTAGCAAATAATCATTCTCTAGATGAATTGATCCTAGTTTGTACGGTGTTTTTTTACCTAATTTACGTGATTTATTTTCATCAAGCTTCATTTCACTTAAGTGAGCATCTTCTGAGATTGCCTTGTCTAAGGCTGCGATATCGCTAACATTATTCTCTAGGTATTTACCGTTTAATGATGCTTTTGCAATAAGCTTATCATCAGCCACTGTATCAAAGTATTCGTTGAAATTGATAGCTCTTAATTCTCCCTCTTTGAAAATATCACCAATCTTAACTTCAAGCGGCGACCCATTGATGTTTAGCTTTTTAGAAGTTGTCTTGTTAGCTATTATCCATAAAACTACGTAGCTAATTAAAAGTGCAGCGGCAATTCCTAAAAGTACCCAGAGTTTATAATTATCAGGAACATTCACTGCTACAAAAAAGAGTGAGGCAAATACGCTAACGCCCGATACTAATACAAGGTATCTTTTCCAAAGAATTCTGCTAAAAAAAGATACCTTTATTTTCATAGTTATAAACCTACGCTCCTGTAGATATCAGCATTGTAGTGAAAAGGTCCAGTCCTACCATTCCTTTGATGTTCGTAATGCCAAGTTTCCCATGCCTCTAGTGCAAATTGCATTATTTTTGGGCTATACGAAATGTGTATAGCGAGTGCATCGCGAAGTATTGGTGGGCATAAATAATTATCGTGACTGCGCTGTTGGTTGAGATTAACGACAATTATCGGCAGGTTCATTGAGAGCGCCAGTTCAATCTCCCAGCGAACATACCTGTATAGGTATCTAGTACTTTGGCCTACAAGTAGCACAAAAACCTTACTGTTATTCATGCGTTCCCTCAAGCTCCGTTTTATCGTTTCTTCAGTACTTGTGTCACGCGCCTGCTTGATGTTATGAGCGTCATGAAAATTGAAGTCCGTATAATCATTTTGCTTCCATGCCTTCATCAAGCCATAAGCTCGCATATCGGTATCTCCGTCGAATGCTACATATGTCTTGTTACGATACGCCATACGTTATTCTCGCAATCTACTGCTAGAAATATCGAAGAACTTATTAAAGAACGAGGATAGTTTATCTAGAACAGTTTCCCGTTTTTTGCCACGTGTGTTGTCAGCTGAAAATCGAGATACTGGCGGTAAAATCTTCGTTATTGCAGTACCCGTAGTTTGTACTCCACCATCACGGAATGCACTTTCAATAAACTTGTATGTTTCCTCTGGGTTTAAGCCTTCATCGGAAATAATTCTATCCAGTTCTTCAAGCTTCTTTTTATCGACAAAAGTCTGCCAATCGCTATCAATATCTGTCGATACATCTAGCGAGCTAATAAACTGCTCAATAAGCTCTTTTTTGTTACGTAGCTCAATGCTTGAGTCGATTGCCTTATTGATATCAACCAAAATTTCCTTGTCTTCTTGGTTGCCTGCATGGAATCTACGAATAAGTTCAAGAATATAATCGATGTTAATCTCAACTTGCTTGATGAGCTCCATTTCGAACACGACATCATCATTGATATTTTCTTTATCGCCATCATTAGTCTTGCGGAAATCGTTATACAAATTAATGTAAATGCTGTGGTAATCCTGCACATCACGCTCGGTTAATATTTCATTACCATCAAATTCATCAAATGTACTTAAGATATTGCGAATTTTGAGAATTCCACCGTACAAACGAATGAAGTCTTTTTGGTTTTGTTCACCAATAATTTGCTGACCGACAGGAAATTTCTCTTGTAATTCGGCAACCATCTCTGCATAACCACGGACTGACTTGCCGTCATTCTCGTATCCTTCATAGTATTCTCGGTAGGTTTTAAGCAGAACTATACCGCTGGCTTCTTTGTCGCCAAATAATGCCAGTGCATCGTTGGTTGCTTTTTCAAGGTTGCGGAATGTGATTATATTTCCAAATGTCTTAATGCTGTTGAGGATTCGGTTAGTACGAGAATAAGCCTGTAATAGACCGTGCATTCTGAGGTTCTTATCAACCCATAAGGTATTTAGGGTCGTAGCGTCAAAGCCTGTTAAGAACATATTTACCACTATGAGTAAGTCAATCTCTCGATTTTTCATTCGCAAACTTACATCTTTATAGTAACTCTGGAACTTGTCGCTACTGGTGTCGTAGTTTGTCTTGAACATTTTATTGTAATCAGCAATAGCATTTTCTAAGAATTCACGGCTACTTGCATCGAGCCCTTCGGTGCCTTCGCTGTTTTCGTCTTCTATGCCGTCCAACTCATCATCAACTTCATTTGCGCTATAACTGAAGATGGTTGCGACTTTTAGTCTCGCGAGCTCAGGGGTTTCAGCTTGCTGTTTTTTGAATTCGTTATAGTACAGCTTGGCAACTTCAATTGAACTCACTGCAAAGATAGAGTTAAAACCACTGAGTCGAATCTTTTCTTTTACTTCTTCTATGGCATTTCTATCACGGGCACTTGCAGCTTCGTGTACATTTGCTAGACGAGTGAAGGCATACGGCTTACTGTTGCGTTTTGTCTTTTGATCAAAATGTTCACGGATATAGCTAGTAACATTGCTAATTCGTTCTGGGGCATTGAGTGCCTTTTCGCGGTCAATATCTCTAACTTGGCTATCATTAACATCGTCAGCCTCTCGGATAGTGCGTATGTAATCTATACGAAACGGCAGAACATTCTTGTCTGTAATCGCATCAACAATGGTGTAGGTATGGAGCTTTTCTCCAAATGCCTGTTCGGTAGTACGGAAGTCTGGTCGGCCACCACCGCTAGAGTTTTTGGCAAAGATTGGCGTACCAGTAAAACCAAAAATATGATAATTCTTAAAGCTACCAGTAACTGCATGGTGCATATCACCAAACTGGCTACGATGACATTCGTCAAAGATTAAGACCGTGTGCTCACTGAGTACTTTGTGACCTTCATTTTTCTTAATGAATTTATCCAATTTTTGGATAGTGGTGATAATGATTTTGGCATTTGGATCTTCAAGCTGTTTTGTCAGTTTAGCGGTCGAGGTATTGCTGTTTGCTGCACCTTTTTCAAACTTGTCATACTCTTTCATAGTCTGGTAGTCGAGATCTTTACGATCAACTACAAACAACACTTTATCGACATAGTCTAGCTTGCTCGCAAGTTGAGCTGTCTTGAATGAAGTTAATGTTTTACCAGAACCAGTCGTGTGCCATATGTAACCGCCAGCCTCGATAGTACCGAGCTTCTTATAATTGGTACTTATCTGTATGCGGTTCAGAATTCGCTCAGTCGCTACAATCTGATACGGGCGCATAGCAAGTAATAATCTGTCACTGGTGAATACGCAGTATTTAGTCAAAATGTTCAGTAGTGAATGCTTAGCTAAAAACGTTGCGGCAAAGTCCGTTAACTCAGTAATAGGACGATTGTTGGCGTCAGCCCACCAACTTGTAAACTCGTAGCTGTTACTTGTCTTTTTACCTTTAGTCTTTTGCTGATTAGCTTCTTTGATGTGCTGCCAGCGAGTCGTATTACTGTAATACTTAGTGTATGTTCCGTTACTAATGACAAATAGCTGCACATACTCAAACAAACGGTTGCCAGCCCAAAAACTTTCACGCTGATAACGATTTATTTGGTTAAACGCCTCTTTTATATCTACACCACGCCGTTTGAGTTCCACATGAACAAGTGGCAAGCCGTTAACTAGAATTGTTACATCATAACGATTATCATGCGTACCACTAACCTCATACTGGTTTATGACTTGTAGACTATTATTATGAATGTTTTCTTTATCGATGAGTTTGATGTTTTTTACTGATCCATCGTCGCGACTCAGGTTTTTAACGTTGTCTTCTTGAATGGTCGCAGTCTTTTCTTCAATGCCTTCGTTTGCATTTGCCAGATGTGTGGCAAAAAAATTCTCCCATTCAGTATCGCTGAACTTGAAATCATTCAGCTTTTCTAACTGAGTACGTAAGTTGGAGAGTAATTCTGCTTCGCTACCAATTGTAATGTAATCATAAGCTTGGTGTTGTAACTGTTCTATGAATGCACGCTCTAACTCTGCTTCGCTTTGGTAGTCTTTGGCTTTACGCGGAAGTGGAGTGTATTCAGCAACAACTGTGCTACTTGGGTTCTGAGCTACGAGGTCAATTTTATTCATGCAGGTAGCTCCTGAAAGGTCAGCAACTTATTACGATAATATTCGTATTGCTGTCGTCGTGCCTTAAGCTCAGCAGGCAACCCTTCACTTATGTCATTAACGAGCTTGTCAAATTTATCTAGAATCCCAACAACTCTATCTTGTTCGGAAATTGACGGTACAGCTACAGGGTATTTCATTATCGAAGCCTTGTCTCCACGAGGCATCTTTGCGCCTTTAGCATGCTTCATTTCATAGTCGAAAAATGCATCACTTGCTAGAACTTGATAGATATACCGTGGAGTTACGTTTTTGTCGGTTAACTTGATAACTAGAACGTCACCGTTTGTTCCGCCCGTTTTATCTGCTTGCCATATCTTTTTTAGATATGGGCGAATGTTCCCGATCAAAACATCACCACTATCAAATTGCGTAAGATTTCCAGAGTTCGGTACATAGCTGGAGGTTGTTTTTCCTTGTCGATTCTGCAGAATATTATCGACACCAACGTAGTTTTCATTATCGAGTTTTGTAGCTTGAATTCTAGCCTTAGAGTACATCGCCAGCTCCCCGAGGGTTGTCCATAGCACCCCCCCCCGCGTCGTCAAACGTCAAAAGTTGGTTTCGATAATATTCATATTGCTTCTTTCTCGCTTCTAGCTCCGCTTCTAGCTCCGCTTCTAGCTCCGCTTCTAATTGTGTGAATTTATCAAGAATGTCAACTATCTCTTGCTGCACTTCAATCGGCGGTACCGGTATTTTGAGATTCTCAATAACTTTTTTATCTAAAGTCGGAATGCCTGCACGGCGCACGCGAGACATTAAAACACCCTGTAGAGTCAGGAGTAAGTAATATACAAATCGACTATTAAGTTTACTATTGTGAGACAAACAGTAGCAACCATCTGACGACCAGAATTTCTTTCTACTGTAACCCACTGTGCCTGCTGAAGCACCAACGTTAATGATCATAACTGTGTCAGCCTCTCTATTGTTGATGGAGTATTTACCTATAGGCTCAAGTCCACCATGATACACCGAGTATTCCGCATCTTCATCAAGTTCCGGTTTCGTAAGCCTCTTGCCCCTTAAAACAGTCAATACATTGCCCAGAGGCACAAACTCTACACCATCAGAACAGAGTTGCCTGATCAGTTCGTCAATCTTACTCATCGCCCTCAATATCCTTAACGATAGCGTCGATGGCAGTTCGTAGCTCTTGCTGCTTGGCAACAATTTCACGAATAGAATGGTTTAGCTCGGTAATGTCTGTGACTTCGCGTGTGTCTTCTTGTTCCACATAACTACTCACAGCAATGTTATAGTCGTTTCTTGCTAGCTCATCATTCGGCACTAACTTGGCAAAATGCTCAATGTCTTCGCGTTTTGTAAACGCATCAAGAATTTTTGCCCAGTTAGCTTCGCTGAGCTTGTTTTTGTTGCCACCTCTCACAAACTCTGCACTTGCATCAATAAATAAAGTGGCGTTATCTTTTTTGGATTTCTTCAGAACAACGATACATGTAGCAATTGTCGTACCAAAGAATAAATCTGGTGGTAGCTGTATAACTGCATCCACAAAGTTATTATCAATCAGGTACTGGCGAATCTTTTGCTCGGCACCACCACGATACAAAACACCTGGGAATTCTACTATTGCAGCCGTACCACTGGTTGAGAGCCAGCTAAGTATATGTAGAGTAAACGCAAGATCTGCCTTGGACTTAGGGGCAAGCACTCCAGCAGGGCTAAAACGTGGGTCGTTAATAAGCAATGGGTTGTTATCACCATCCCAATTAATGCTGTAAGGTGGATTACTTACAATCGCATCAAAAGGTTCATCATCCCAGTGCTGTGGATCGGTAAGTGTATCACCATGAGCGATATTAAACTTCTCAAAGTTAATGTCGTGCAAGAACATGTTAATGCGAGCAAGGTTGTACGTTGTCAGATTAATCTCTTGTCCATAAAAGCCCTGACGCACGTTTTCTTTGCCTAGTACTTTGGCAAATTTTAGAAGAAGCGAGCCTGAGCCCGCGGCTGGGTCGTATACTTTGTTCACGCTTGTTTTACCAACAACGGTGATCCTAGCTAGTAGCTCACTTACTTCTTGCGGGGTAAAGAACTCTCCACCAGATTTACCAGCAGATGAAGCATACATGGTCATAAGGTATTCATACGCATCACCGAACGCATCGATGGTATTATCTTCGTAACGACCAAGTGGCAATTCTGCAATTGCGTTTAGGAGTTTAACTAGCTTTTCATTTCGCTTAGCGACTGTGCCGCCTAGCTTATTGCTATTAACATCAAGATCGTCAAATAACCCCTTTATATCATCTTCGCTATCACTGCCTTGAGCAGATAATTCAATGTTGCGGAAAACGCCACTAAGCGTTTCATTCAGGTTGTCATCATTCTTGGCTGTCTTTCGAACGTTATCAAAAAGCTCGCTCGGCAAAATATAGAAGCCTTTTTCTCGAACAGTATCGGCTCGACCAAACTCCGCTTGATCGTCGGTCAGGTTTTTGTAGTCAAAATCGTTCGCACCTGTTTTGTGCTCTTCAGAATTGATGTAATTAGTAAGATTTTCAGAGATAAATCGATAAAAAAGAAACCCGAGTACGTACTGCTTAAAATCCCAGCCGTCTACCGAACCTCTTAGGTCATTTGCTATTTTCCATATTGCAGCATGTAAGTGCGCACGTTCTTGTTCTTTTTTGTTATCAATAATTTCTGTCATATTACACAACATTATACCTTAAAAACAGATGTAATAACATCGTTGGCGGTATAATTAAGCTATGGTTAAAACCAAACGAAACAATTATTGGGAACCCTATGCAAGAATTCTTGAATCTATGCCTCGTTTTCAGGCTGCTATATCTGATGTTCGCAAGCGACTGAATATTCCCGAGACTGGCATTCCGTACGATGAACGAGCTGATTGGTTCGCAAAATTCTTTCAGAATCCCGATGAAGATACTGCTGGTCGCTATGGTGGAGCGTATGGTTACGAATTACTACCACCTAATAAGCAGTTGCTTGACGAACTTGATAGTCTAAGACTCGATTTTAACCTGGACCCAAGGTGGTTACATCCTTTATTCAGCTATATATTTTCAGCAGATGACACCCTTGATTCACCTTCAATGCAGAGCGCATGGCCGTCCTCAAAAATGAACGATGTTCGATTGCCTAAAGAACAACAAAGAGTAACAAGTCTCAGTATTCGAATCGAAAAAGATACCACCATTCATGATATCGAAGCCATATGGTCTGATATTAAAAAGTACCAAGCGTACATGGATTCGGAGATCCCGTCACGACGTGACCCTATTCAACCAGATACAGTTAAGCGTTATAAAAAAGTTATGGAATTAAGAAAAGATAAGAAAAATACTTACGATAAAATCGCAAACGATTACCCGAAATTAGGATTTGATACTGGCGAGGACGTACGTGGTTTTATTCGTAG
This sequence comes from Candidatus Saccharimonadota bacterium, assembly GCA_020428015.1. Lineage (GTDB taxonomy): Bacteria > Patescibacteriota > Saccharimonadia > Saccharimonadales > SZUA-47 > JAGQMY01. Next base: position 13,802 of record JAGQNQ010000011.1, read on the forward strand.
AATCGAAAAGCGATTCAAAAAGCGGTCTACGTTACGCGACTTACCGAAACTCTACTGGCACAACTAATAGCGTGGGATAGTGTCTCCATATAAGGAGACAACCATGACAAATAACAATTTATCCGTCACATATCAAAACGTAAAAGAACTAAACCCGGCGCCTTACAATCCGCGTAAATGGAGCGAGGATGCCATTGCTCAGCTAACAGAAAGCATAAAAAGTTTTGGGCTAGTTGACCCAATATTGGTTAATAGTGCAACAGAACGTAAAAATGTAGTCATAGGCGGGCACTTCAGGCTTAAGGTGGCGAAAGATCTTGGGATCAAGCAAGTACCCGTTGTTTATGTAGACATACCCGATATAGAACGAGAAAAAGAGCTCAACATACGGCTAAATAAAAATCTTGGCGATTGGGACCATGACTTACTGGCAGAATTCGATGAGACACTTCTTAGCACAATTGGCTTTGATAGCGAGGAGATTGATGCGATTTTTGATTCAGTTGTTGATGAGCCCGAAACATTTGACCTCGAAAAAGAGTTAAAGAAGCTTGATATCAACAAAATCACCGTACAAAAAGGTGACGTATACCAGCTTGGTGAATCAAGGCTGATGTGCGGTGATTCGACTATTGAAGCTGATTTTGACAAGCTCATGAACGGCGAGCAAGCAGATATGTGCATGACCGATCCGCCTTACATCCTAGATTACTTACATGCCAAACGTGGGGGTAAACCCGTTACGGGTTTCGGTGCAAAGCGGAACCGTCGGTATCTTGAAACTGATGTACTGCCAGATAACTTTACTGAACTATGGATGGCAAATGTCGCTAAGTACGCAAAGCCCGACTACTCAATAATCGTGTATGAGAACTGGAAGAATTTGCGTGTCATATGGGCAGAAATGGAAAAGTACTGGAAAGTAAAAAACATGATTGTCTGGCATTTGCCAAACAGACATCAAGGTTTCGCTGCTAAATACAAATTCTTTAGCAAACACGATATTGCAATGGTTGGTGCATCGGGTAACTTGGAATATAACCACGATGAAGAACCAGATGGATTGCAAGAAGAATATGAAACGGCACTATATGCAATTGGCGGTAAGCCACAATGGGAGGGTTATGAGGGTGGTAAAAAATATCAACCAACTGACTTTATAAGCTACATGGCCAGCGACGAAAAACACTCAGGTCAAGGAGTTATTTTTGGCACTAAGCCAATTGAAATCCTAGTGCCCTATATAAAAGTACTGACTAAGCGTGGCGACTTGGTGGTTGAACCCTTCTGCGGTAGCGGTTCTACCCTTATAGCCAGCACTAAGCTAAAACGACGATGCTACATTATGGAAAAAAGTCCCACCTACGCTGAGGTAGCCTTGAAACGTTGGGAAAAATTGACTGGGCAGAAGCGAGTTAAGCTATGAGCCGTAACCTTGCCAATGATAAAAAGAAGCTGTTAGAAAAGCTTCGAAAAACACCTATTGTTGAAGTCGCCTGCAAACAATCAGGTGTCCCTAGAAGTACTTATTATCGCTGGCGTAAGGACGATGAAGATTTTGCGAGTGAGTGCGATGAAGCCATTGAGCATAGCGCAAGTCTCATAAATGACATGGCGGAAAGCCAACTAATATCTGCCATTAAGGATAAAAGCTTGTCAGCTATTTTCTTTTGGCTTAAGCACCATCACAAATCATACAAAACTCGAATTGAGGTGGATGCAAAGCTCCAAGCCATACAGCAGGAATTAACACCCGAGCAAACGGAAGTAGTGTCACGTGCGCTTCAACTCGCAGGTTTAACGACAGAAGAAGAATCTGATGAAACAAGCTAGTTTACAGAAAAAGCTCTTTGCCGATCATAAAGTACGTGCTGAAGTTACAGCACAAAGCCATCAGTGGTTCTTTTCTACTTACTTTTCTAACTACCTGACGCATGCCACTGCCGATCTGCATCGGGATCTGTTTTCGATAACCGAGGATGAGACACTGCCATTGGCAGTTATCGTAGCGTTTCGAGGTTCAGCAAAGTCCACAATATTGACCATGAGTTACCCGATATGGGCAGTGGTCGGCAGACAGCAAAAGAAGTTCGTGCTTATCGCCAGTCAAACGCAGTACCAAGCACGAGTTCACCTTACGAACATCAAACGTGAGCTTGAAAGCAATGAGTTATTGGCAAACGATATGGGACCGTTTATTGAGCAACGTGAAGAATGGGGGTCGACCTCCCTTTACATACCCAAGTACAACGCAAGGATTACGGCGATTAGCACCGAGCAGAGTGTACGAGGTATACGACACGGTGCTTTTCGCCCCGACTTAATAATTGCCGATGATGTTGAAGATATGGCTTCTGTAAAAACACGTGAGGGTCGCAATAAGACGTTTGATTGGTATACCAGCGAAATCATTCCTGCTGGCGATACATATACAAAACGTATTGCAGTCGGAAACTTACTACATGAAGACTCTCTGCTTATGAGATTAAAAGAGCGCATTGAAAACAATGAAATAGACGGCATCTATCGTGAGTGGCCAATCGTTCGTTCGGGTACAAGTTTGTGGCCGGGTAAATACCCTGATAAGACTGCAATTAACACCCTAAAACGCAATGTGGGTAACAAAATCGCTTGGGAGCGTGAGTACATGCTCCGTATCATTCCTGATGAAGATCAGGTCATCGATGCTAGATGGATGCAATACTACGATGAGCTACCCGAAAAGACAGAAGCTAATGAATATATAAACTCGTTTTTGTCGGTTGACCTTGCTATATCCCAGAGCGCAACGGCCGATTTTACAGCAGTAATTATTATTCATGTGTACGGCTTTAAGCCCGAAAATCGTCGCTACTACATTGATAAAACATTTATTAACAAAAAGATTACACACCTTGCTACGCTCGATACCATTACGTCTTTGTATCAAGCTGTAAATGCAGATTCAAAGCAAGTACCAATAGTGCTAGTTGAGCAGGTTCAATACCAAGCTGCAGTAATTGAACAGCTTAATGACCGTGAGATTAAATCTAAAGGTATCAAGATCCATAACGACAAACGAGCAAGGCTCCAACTTGCTAGTCCGTTGTTCGAACAAGGCATGGTGTATTTCCCTAAAGAACGCGCAATTGCACCAATCATTCAACAACTGGTGGGTTTTGGTGTTGAAAAGCACGATGACCTAGCTGATGCCGTTTCAATGGGGCTGAATTACATACAAACCAATGTGAAGTGGGAGGTTCTGTTCGGATTTGGCTTTATTGGGGGCGATGACGATGATGGAATGCACCATTTTTACGGTATTAAGTACCTTGATGAAGAGAAAAAACGAAACTAGCTTTAATAAATCTTTGCGGTACCTTTGTACCTTGTAAGAAAGGATCAAACATGAACGATTACATAGCAAAACGCAGTGGCACAAGCTTCAAAGGCTACCTACTAACTACATATAAAGAATTAGTCGCCACTTTTGGTGAGCCTAGAACTAATCTCGACAATCACAAAGTTGATGCGGAATGGATAATTGACACTCCGCAGGGTGTAGCAACGATCTATAACTACAAAGATGGCAAGAGCTATATGGGTGATAAAGGCCTAGAGATCACTCAAATTTGCGAGTGGCATGTTGGTGGTAAATCCATAGAACCCTACAACTGGGTCAAAAAACAAATTACCGATCAACATATTCGGCACATAGCCTAGGTTTCATCATCTGACAGCGGTATAATGGTACTTGTCTAGGATCTAAATAAGTATTAACCGTAGGATTTATCTTGCGTACGTTTCATGCCAAGAAAGTGGCAGCTACGTACAAAAGAGTAGGCATGAATAATGCTTATTTGGGTCCTAGACAGTCCAGCGTGGCTGTCACTTTTTTTATGACAGTCTCTGGGGAAAGGCTGTCAAACCCAAAGTGCGTATTATTTCATGGAACTGCAACATGGCGTTCCGAAACAAAAGTGATGCTATCCTCAAGCACAATCCTGATTTATTGATTCTTCAAGAATGTTCAAAAGCTGATATAGAAAACTCGACAGCATTATTCAAACACTGGGTCGGTAATAACAAGCATAAAGGTTTGGGTGTACTTGGCTTCAACGATCATAACTTCCGCATAGCCGAAAATTACAATGAAAACATACACTGGGCTATACCAGTTGAATCCGATACTGTTGACGTACTTGCGATGTGGGCACACAAAGATGCAGGGCAAACCTATGTCGAGGGCTTATTGAATGCCTTAAACCATTACGACTCCCTGCTTCGTAAAGAAAATGGCATATTTATTGGTGATATGAATAATAACGTTCGGTGGGATCACAAAACTAAAAAAGAGTGGCAATGGGCTACCTATGTCGAAGAGCTCAGAAAACTAGATAAACACAGTGTGTGGCACAAGACTAAGGGCGAAGAACACGGCTTAGAATCAGTTTCGACTCTATTCTGGTATCGTCAGCCAGAGCGTGGCTATCATATTGACTATGTGTTCGGGTCAGAATCACTAATTGAGAAAGCAAGAATTGAAATTGGCGCTCACGAAGATTGGTTGATGCACAGTGATCACGTACCCTTACTATTAGATGTTAGCCCCCTAAAAACTGATACAATAAATTAGTATGAAGAACTTATTTAAGAAAAAAATTGGTGCATATGAGGTTGCAGTACTAATTTCAATGACGGTTTCAGACGAGATAAGTTATATTGAGAAACACGTTGAAAATTATTGCAAAAAAGAAAGTAGACTACTCAAACATAAAGCAAAAATGTTAGATGAGGCCCAATGGTTAGCAGATGCATGTGGTATCGCTATATTGGCTGTTCAATATCCCGATATTGTACCTGATGTAATAAAACAACTTATGAAAGTTTATATCAGCATTGATGAACATAACGGTGGCGGTACAATGTTCTCCTCAGATAAAATGGAAGATGTGTTTCAATCCCTTTTAGGATATCTCCAAGAGTTCCTTAAAGGTGTGGATGAGGGTGGTGGTAAAGACTCGTTTGCTCGTGGTCAAGTATATCTTTGCGACGTATACAATTTAAAGATATTTGGCGGTTACCCAAAGCCTGGTTCGGTCATTGATAACTACACACGCGAGTTAAGCGACCACTTTTTTATACTTTTCGACAAAAAGCTAAGCACTTTTAAGATAAAGAATAGCTAAATTCTTTATAACCAAACTACACTGTTGCGCCCTATGCATCCAGTTGAGTTAAAATAAATGTATGATTGAACTTAGTAAATTAGTAAAAATTCCATTAAGAGACGTGTGGAAGCACGAAGCATTAGATTTTACGCAATGGCTTGCCCTGCCCGAAAACATACAAAATCTTAGCGAGACCATTGGCGTTGATATTACCAACACTCAAACCGAGGTTGGTGTTGGTCAGTTTCATGTAGATATTCTTGCAGAAGACGAAAGTGGTCACAAGATTGTCATCGAGAATCAGCTCGAACCTACCAACCATGATCACCTTGGCAAGATTATCACGTACGCCTCAGGTCTACAGGCTGAAGTAATTGTATGGATAGTTGAAAGAGCTCGCGAAGAGCACGAACAAGCTGTTAATTGGTTAAACGAAAATACTACAGAAAATGCCAACTTCTTCTTGATACAAATTGAAGCTTGGAAGATTGGGGACTCGGCACCTGCTCCTAGATTTAATGTGATTGCTAAACCAAATGATTGGGCAAAGACCATCAAACAAAGTGGCACTGGCAACAAAGTTACGGAACTAAAACTGCAACAACAGTCATTCTTTGAAGAACTACGTGAGTATGGTGAACAAAACGCTAAATATATAAAAAGCTGGCAAACACCAAGGGCGCAGCATTGGTATACGATTCGCGTTGGTTCATCGCAGGCCAAAATAAGCGTTACACTTAATTCTAAAGAACAACAAGTGGCCGTAGAACTCTACATCAATGATAGTAAAGAACTGTTTAATAAGATTCTGATGAAAAAAGATGAGATAGAAGAAAAGCTTGGTATGAAGCTCGATTGGCAAGAGTTGCCTGATAAAAAAGCGAGCCGAATTATTATCACTCACTCGGGTGATTTTACTGACGAATCTCAAACTTCAGAGTTAATTGTGTGGCTTACAGAAACAGCCGATAAGTTTTCAAAAGTCTTTCCAAAATACTTGTAGATTAGCCTAGACTTCCTCGAGACCCAGCGGTACTGTTGTGCTTGCCATGCTGGACAATGATCAATCGACACTAAAGTATTGCCTGTATGCTCGCAAATCTTCAGAGAGTGATGAGCGTCAGGCAATGTCGATTGATTCGCAATTAACAGAAATGCGTGCACTCGCAGAAAACGAAGGATTGAATGTTGTATGTGAGCTACAGGAAAGCCACTCGGCAAAAGATTCTGGCAAGCGACCTGTATACAACAAACTACTCAAAGGATTAGCCAACGACGAGTATAATGCAGTCCTTACTTGGGCACCTGATAGATTATCTCGAAATGCTGGCGACCTAGGGGCAATAGTCGATCTTATGGATCAAGGCAAGCTCCTGCATATACGTACCTACTCGCAAACTTTCACTAACAACCCCAATGAAAAATTTCTGCTGATGATTCTTTGCTCTCAAGCAAAGTTAGAAAATGACAATAAAAGTATCAATGTGAAGCGAGGGATCCGTACCAAATGTGAAATGGGATGGCGACCTGGTGTTGCGCCTCTCGGGTATATGAACCGAGCTTTCGGTGGCGTGAATGACATAATAATTGATCCAGAACGTGCTCCACTCATAAAAGAAGCTTTTGAAAAAGCTGGATACGAACGCTGGAGCGGCAGAAGGATTAAGGCTTGGCTTGATGAGCAAGGCTTCAAAAACCGATCAGGAAAGCCGATTAACCTGAGCCAGGTACTTGTTATCCTCAATACGTCATTCTACTACGGAAAATTCCAATACCCAGAAGCACCTGACTCACCTTGGTATACAGGCGCTCATAAGCCACTTATATCCAAAGAACTCTTCGATCTTGTGCAGGAAACCCGTGGTGTAAATAAGGGGGTGTGGGGATCGAAAGTATTTGCCTTCAGGGGACTACTGAAATGTGGGCAATGTGGAGCAGACATAACAGCACAAGACAAGATTAAAGAACTTAAAAACGGCGAAACTAAGCGATTCGTATACTACAACTGCACAAGACGCAAAGATCCAAATTGTAAAGAAAAGTATGTCAGTGAGAACCGACTATGTGAGCTGATGCAAGGCTTCATTGAGACCAACCACGAAAAGATAACGATTACAGATAAACTCCGAGCCAAGGTAGACAAACATTACTACGTAACAAAAACACTATTTACACACTACAAAATAGAGCAAAAACTTGATGATCCGTTCATCGAATATGCACGGTATGTACTCGCAGATGGTACCGATAACGAGAGGATTATATTCGCAGGTGGGATTAAAACAAAGCTTCAAATAATCGACGGAAAACTCGGGTTCTATAAACAGACTCTTAACTAGCTTCTGACAGTCCTAATTACCTATTCCTAAAACAATTGGTTTAGTCTGGCTTTTATGCCGTCTTCGCTATGACCACCGCTACATGATGCAGGGTCTTTAGTTACATTGTACTTTTCGGCGGATGTGGCAACAGTACTAAACTGTTCGTTAATTTCATCTTTTGTTGAGGTACCGTAACTGACGAGTAGACGATCCTTGTCTCCAATAACCTTGTTGGCTATATCGCTTACTACTTCACCGTTTAATACATATGTAACTTTCTTGGTATCGGTATTCACTAGTAATACATCTGACGTATCCAAGTATTTGTCACTGACATTCCAATTAATGTTTTGGAAAAAATTGCCCCAAGTTACTGCACCATCTTCTACATGAACAACATCTTTTATGTTTTCGTGTAAGTGTGCGCGTTCACCAGGCTTCTCTTCAGTACTTATGCTGCATTCAGATATTTCTTCGTATAGCATTGGATTACTAAACTGCTCTTGCTTGCCGTCAATATAGACCGCAAAGTTTGCATGATAGTGAGTCTCGGTTTCGGGTTCATAAGTTACAAAGCGAATACCCAATATGACAAATACACCAACAAACAAGCCGATTAGGCCTATCGTAAGCTTATTAAGTTTTCGTAAGTGATTCATAGATTCTCTATTATGTTAATTTTTAACTTCAAAGCTGGTAGCCATGCCCGTTTCTAAATGTTCGGCAATATGGCAGTGCAACATCCATTGACCAGGATTATCCATTACAACGAGTAATTCATATGTCTGGCCGCTTGGAATAGTTATCGTATCTTTCCATTCTACGCTTGTGTTCGCTTTACCGTTTTTGCTAACGATTACAAATCGTTGGCCGTGAATGTGTATTGGGTGTTGCATGGGGTGCATTGAATTTGCATCGTTCTTGATGGTGATTCGCACGACATCGCCCTTATTGAATGTCCACTTTACGTCATTATTGGATTTGTTGGTTTCTTGGTCGGTAATCTTCCATTTCACGCCCGTTGCACTCATACCAGTGTCGGTCCATTCAATACCAGCCGTTTCAGGATCGACCGTATTACCGTTACTATCCATCATAGTGCCATCAGGCATCATGTGTGTTGAAGTAGTGCCACCACCCATCATAGAACCGTCCGGCATCATGTGGCCACCGCTCATACTTCCTGACATACTGCCCATGTCCATTGTCATGTCTAGCGAGAGTCGTTTGCTAACTGCTACTTTGCTTGAAAGACTAGCAATTTCATCAGACACATCTTTATTCGTACGGAGAGATGAGTATGACGCAACTAATGGGCTCGGTGTCGCATTCTCTGTCACTTTTATCGTTCCTATAGTAGTCATAACGCCAGGTGCATTATTTTTGATGGCAACTGAACCGGTCTTATCAAAAACTGCATCGATAATGTAGCGTTCACCAGGACTAAGAGTAACCGCGTCAACAAATCTTTCATTGCCAACCCGCCCGTTATCGCTTCCAACAGTTTTTAGTTTTACACCGTCTAATGCAAAACGGTAGGGTCGAGCACTGCTGGCGTTGGCAATATAGAAACGTTGTACAGTATTAGCTTTTACTTCTGCCTGCCAGTTTGTTTTGCCATTTATTAGCATCAAATTACCATAACGACCCATAAGTGTATGGTCGGCTTCATCTTTAAATGGTACAAGTAACCCGTTTTCGTCGGTCAGAGCATCGGCAAGTATGAGTGCTTGGTCATCATCAACAGCTGGCCAGTAGTCAGTGGTTTTTGGCTCAACGATAATAGCACCATACATTCCGCTCCCTTGTTGGTAGTCTTCACGAATATGTGGATGGTACCAATAGACACCTGGATCAGGGAAACTCCATTCATACTTGAATGAGTCACCAGCCTTCACAGGATCTTGAGACATTGTTGGTGTGCCATCCATTTTCACATCCTGACGTAAGCCATGTGCATGGACGGTAGTTTCCATG
>JAGQNQ010000012.1 GCA_020428015.1 Candidatus Saccharimonadota bacterium
GTTTCCATGTTAATGTCGTTCTCAAAATTTACTGTGACCTTATCACCCTGTTTGACGCGGAAAGTTGGGCCAGGTATCGATTCGCCGTACGCTAACATTGGTTGGTCAACGCCATTTAAGTCATTGAGTACAAAGCTCGCTTTGAGGTTATATTCTTCACCGTTTTTTAATGAAATTTCTTGTTGAGATTTAGCCGATGCAAGATTCTTTGGTACATTTTTATTAGAAATATTAGTTACTTTATTTGTTTGCCAATAGTACAGTCCAAAGCCTGCCACCACGAACACTACAATAAGAGAAACTAGTACTGCTAGTCTACGTTTTTTGTGAATCTTACGTTTTGTTGTTTCCATGAATTCTCCAAGTATTAGTTAATAATTGCTTATATTAAATAAACAAATCTCAACTTCTAGAAACGCAATGGAGAATATGTATCGGAACCTTTGGCGGTGGTTTAATTGTGGACTGACATGTCTTTGTTAGCTGTTCTGCACCGGCTATGTATCTCGACTGTAACTGTAGATAGTAAGGAATGATTGGCTCATCGTCATTTTGATCTTGTTCGTAATTCTTGCTTGATACATTTGTTTCAATAACAGCAGTTCGGCACAACGTCGCACATGTACTTGTATTTGCCTGATCATACCCCATTTCGTGCATATCGTGTATCGGCATAGCAGCCGTGTGACCAACAAACCCAAAGCCATTCAAAATCAGGGCGATTAATACTCCCGTCATGAAATGAATGAACTTACTCATATATCTATTCTACTCCTAGATCCAGTTTGCGCAGGAATTGAGCGTTCACAGCAACAATAATCGTTGAAAGCGACATAAACACAGCACCAAGCGCAGGCGACAATATAAAGCCAGTTACACCAGTAGCAAGCGGGATAGCTACTACGTTATAGCCAGCACCCCAAAACAGATTTTGCACCATCTTACGATAAGTTGCTTTAGAGAGTATGACAATCTTGGCAACGCCTCTTGGATCACTACTTGCGAGCACGATTCCAGCAGATTCTATAGCAACATCAGTTCCTGCGCCGATAGCAATTCCAACGTCAGCTTGTGTAAGTGCAGGCGCATCATTGACGCCATCTCCAACCATTGCGACTCGACTACCATCAGCTTGTAATTTTTTTACAACATCAGCTTTATGTTCTGGAAGTACTTCGGCAAAGAACTCTGTAATACCAAGCTCTTTGGCAACCCAGGCAGCAACACCTTTCGCATCGCCCGTCAGCATAGCGACACGCTTACCCGATTCTTGCAGTGATCGTACTGCTTCTTTCGATTCTGGTCGTATGACATCGGCGAGCATGATCGCTCCTAGTACTTTCTTGTTCACTACGACATACACTACTGTTTTACCATCATTACTCGCAGATTCATAAGCCTCAGAAATTCGAGAAGGTTGACTCGCAGAAAGTTCTTCAACTAATCGAGGACCACCCACATACACAACCTTTTTATTTACGGTTGCTTTTGCGCCACGTCCCGACATTGCTGAAAAGTTTTTCACACTTTGTAACTTACTTTTATTTTCACTTGCATAGCGAACTATAGCCTTAGCAATGGGATGTTCAGATTCAAGCTCAACGCTACCCGCCAATGTTAGAAGTTCAATTGCCGTAACGCCATCGGTAACAATATCGACGACACCTTGTTCACCCTTGGTGAGCGTACCTGTTTTATCAAACAAAATGACATCGAGATTGCGAGCTGATTCAAGTGCCATTCGTTGTCGTACAAGTAAGCCATTTTTAGCTGCTAAACTAGTCGATATAGCAGTTACGAGCGGTACTGCAAGTCCTAATGCATGAGGACAAGCAATTACAAGGACGGTGACTACTCGTTCAAGAATAAATGAAGTTGGTTGATCGCTGAAAAGTGACCAGCCAATAGCTGTTAATATAGCTGCAGCAATAGCCACAAACGTAAGATAAAACGCTGCACGATCAGCAATAATTTGAGTTTTAGACTTACTACTCTGCGCCTCAGCGACAAGCTTCATAATGCCTGCGAGTGCAGTATCGTCACCAACTTTTGTCACCTTAACCGTTAAAGCACCGCTTCCGTTAATTGTTCCACCAATCACTAAAGACTTCACGGTTTTATCTACTGCTTTTGATTCGCCCGTGAGCATAGATTCGTTCACATCAGATTTACCTTTAATAACTTCACCGTCGGTTGGGATAGCTGTGCCAGGGCGAACTAGTACGACATCACCGACTCTTAGACTCGAAATACTTACTGTGTTTGTGCCATCTTTTGTAACGAGTTCAGCCTCATCGGGTAAAAGCTTAGCTAGTTCTTTAAGTGCACCTTGGGCATTCATAACTGAAGCCATTTCAAGCCAATGGCCAAGGAGCATAATTGTGACAAGCGTCGCAAGCTCCCACCAAAAGTCCATACCATCAAGTCCGAGTGTTACAGCCATGCTATATATAAATGCGACCGTAATAGCAAGCGAAATGAGAGTCATCATACCTGGCTGCTTAGCAGCAAGCTCGGCTTTGGCGCTCTTAAGAAATACGAGTCCACCATAAAAGAATATAAATGTACCTAAAATAGCTGGTATCCATTCACTGCCTGGAAATGTTGGTGCCGTGAAGTTAAGAAGTTCCTGAATTGTTTGAGAAAAAATAAGCACAGGAATTGTTAAAACAAAACTTAGCCAAAACTTTTTCTTAAACATGTCCGGATTATGACCTGCATGCTTATCGTGATCAGTATGATCCTGAATTTCATGCGTGGAATGATGATTCATGTGTTCATGATGTGAATGATCCATCACTTGCCTCGTATATTGTTAAGTTCATACAGTCCGAGTAATTCCTTATGAGCTTGTTCAATTTGATTCTCGTCTCCAGATGCAATCATATCTGTGATGTGTGTAGTAATGTGATTCTCAACGATTAGCTTATTAAGTGACGCAAGTGACTTCTGTATGGCAAGACTTTGCGTAAGTATATCCATGCAATACGCCTCTTGATCTATCATTTTTTGTAAGCCGTCAAATTGACCTTTAATAATTTTGGAGCGATGTGATGCGCGTTTTTGAATATCTTGTCTCATGCATTAATCATATACCCCTATGGGGTATTGTGTAAAGGGCAAGTCTAGGAAACAGGTCTGCTTTTAGGGTGCTTGCTCCCTCGGAACGGGAGGGGCTGGGTTAGAACTAAACTACAGGGGTGAAATGAAAGAACCGCCATTTCTGACGGTTCCAACATTTCGTGCTTTGTTATCGGCACATTCTTTCTTGGCGGACCAAGGAGAGAAGTTATTTCAGGTCTAGGAACTAGGTCTGAACTTTACTCTGCTTGGTCTGGCTCCGGCAACCAGATTCGAACCAAGTGATTCTACCACCTGATTTTAGGCTCGCTTCATACTAGCTTACATCTGTTAATTTGTGTAGTGTTATCAATAATAATAGATAAGCGGTATATTTATATATATGGAAACGCTACATCTGCCAATATTTATAATAATTCTACATTTGATTAATCTATTCTGCCTCGTCTTGCTTATTCGGAGCGGTATACAAATACTTTTTGATCACCCTAAACTGTACTGGACCGATGATACCAAAGACGACAATCACTGGTTACGTTTTGGTAAGAAAATTATGCCCAAGGATAAGCTTTGGACATCTCTAGATGAAGCAGAAGATCCAGGTAAGCTCGCATTACCTGGCGGTACCCATAACTTGGGTTCTGCACGACATTGGCACTTCACAGTAGCTATCGTCTGGGTTACTACCGGATTGACCTATATAGGATACATGCTTGTCAGTGGACAATGGCAGCGTCTTATTCCAACTGATGTTGGTGTCTTTTCTCGTGCCATTGATACAATGTATCACTATTTAACTCTGAATATTCCAGTAGAGGGGGCAACCTATAATGCACTCCAACAGCTCACCTATGCAGGTGTTGTCTTTGTCCTGGCGCCGCTTGCAATTATCACGGGGCTTGCACTCTCACCTGCGTTAGTTGCAAAATATCCAGGATTTCTAAGATTGTTTGGTGGTCGCCGTCAAGTTGCACGAAGTCTGCATTTTATCGCCATGGTCCTGTTCACACTTTTCATACTGGTACACGTAACTATGGCACTTGGTTTTCACTTCTACGATAGCGTCAAACGAATAACACTTGGCAGTACTGATGCAGATTTTGCTCTTGCCCTCACAATCTTTTTAATGGCGCTCATCTTGCTGGTAGCATTCAATATTTGGGCATCATTCTTCACGCTCGGTGATCAAGTGCGTTTACGACGTATTCTTACAAAGTTCTACACTCCTGTTGTGCGTTTACTATTTGGCAGGATGAAATCAGATCAGCACTACACCAAAAAAGATATATCCCCGTTCTTCCGTGTAAACGGTTACCCTCCAAAGTCTGAAGAATATGCAGAGCTCAAAGCAAATAACTTCAAAAACTGGAAGCTAAAAGTCTATGGTCTGGTAGAAAATCCCCTAGAGATGTCTCTCGAAGACATTAAAGATTTACGCAAACAAGACCAAATCACCAAACATAACTGTATCCAAGGATGGACCGCCGTTGCAGAATGGGGCGGTTTGCCTATGCGAGATGTGGTCGAGATGTGCAAGCCAAAAGCCAATGCAAAGTACGTGATTTTTTACTGTTATGACATTGACGATGACGGAAATGCTTACTACTCTGGCCTACGACTGAGCGACATGTTCGATAGACAGACGATCTTAGCATACGAAATGAATGGAGAACCGTTACCGATTCAATACGGCGCACCACTTCGCTTGCGTTGCGAGAAGAAATACGGTTACAAGATGGCCAAGTACATACATTCTATAGAGTTCGTAGAGAGTTTCGCTCATATAGGTAAAGGACGAGGCGGTCACCGCGAGGACAATGTCTTCTTTGACTGGGAAGCTGCCATATAACGTATGCCAAAACAAAAACCTGCAAAAACAATACATGGGGCATCCTTTGCACTCGGAATAGCTACCCTGGCGCTTATTGTGAACTTTTGGGCCTGGTCCCTGTTGAGCCCATTAGGCGCAAAACTTGCCAATGAGCTAACACTAACACCCGTAATGCTTTCGTTATTGCTCGCTGTACCAGTTATCGTTGGCTCTTTAGGTCGTATTGGATTCGGCATGTTGACGGATAAATTTGGCGGTAAAACTATGTTTGCAGCCATTTCTTTACTAACTGCAATCCCTGTTCTTGCCCTAACATTTGCTGACAACTACCAGCAGTTCGCTATAACTGCAATATTCCTTGGGCTAGGTGGCGCAGCCTTTGTTATTGGCATTCCATTTATTAGTGCATGGTTTCCACCAGAGCGTAGAGGATTTGTTTTGGGTGTATACAGTATGGGCAATGCCGGAACGGCATTATCAGGATTTGCTACACCACGACTTGCAGATAACTTTGGCAGAGATATGACATTTATGATTGTAGCTAGTTTATTGATAATTATGGCGATGGTTTTTATATTTTGGGGTAAAAATGCTCCGGGATGGAAGCGCGCAAAAGGGTCTTCTATTTTGCCGATAGTTGCAGCTTCGAAGCTACGTCTCACGTGGGATTTATCATCTGTTTATGCTGTAACGTTCGGTGCTTTTGTTGCTTTTGGTGTATATTTGCCTGTTCTACTTAAGGTTTCTTACGGTTTATCGCTTACTGACGCTGCTACACGGGCGGCTGGATTTGTATTACTCGCCACGATAGCACGGCCGTTTGGTGGGTGGCTGAGTGATAAAGTTGGTGCCAGGCGTGTCGTACAAGCCACTCTCTGCACTATTATTCCTCTTGCGGCATTTGTTGCCTTCCAGCCAACCCTCGAGCCACAGACAACCATCGCATATCTAACTTTAGCCTTCGTACTTGGCTGTGCTAATGGGGCTGTATTTGCAATGGTTGGTAAGCTTGCAAAGCCAGAAGTCATGGGTAGCGTTACTGGTATCGTGGGTGCTGCTGGTGGCTTTGGCGGATTCTTGCCGCCACTGATATTAGGTTTTACATACCAACGTATGCATTCCTACTCCTTGGCGCTTGTACTATTAGCAGCAGCTGCATTCGTTGTGCTCATCTACATTCATCGACGACTCAAAGATAAAAGTTTATATGCTATGGTCTAACTCATGGAGTTATTGCAGCCACGACACTTAGTACTTGTTCGTCACGGTGAAAGCGAAGGTGATGTCAGGCGAAAGCTAGGCACACATGCCCTTATTCACCCTAACGATGAAAAACAGACTGAGGCTGGCCATAGACAATCACAGATAACGGGACGTTGGATTGCAAAGTATATCATGCAGGTTTATGACTTTAAGAAATTTGATACATACCTGACTTCACCACTTATTCGCACCAAACAGTCTGCAGAATCGTTAGGCTTTGGTGGAGATTGGATAAAAGAGCCCAGACTCACTGAGAGAAATCGCGGTGATATTCAGGGACTAACCAAGCAGCAACATAAGGAAAAGTTTCCGGATAGTTATCAATCGATGGAAGACCATCCTTTCTACTGGGTTCCACCAGGCGGAGAATCTATCCTGGCTGTCTCGCACCGATTTGGAGAGTTAGTTAACGACCTCGCCAATACGAATAACATACTAGTTATGACCCACCGCGATGTTTTATGGGCTGCACATGCGCCTTTAGATAAACTAGCTCTCGACAAAATAGAAGACGTAGATACAGATTCTATACATAATGGTCAAGTTGTCCACTATACAAACATCAATCCAACTTCAGGAGCAGTCGAAGGCATGGAACTTACATGGAAACGTTCTGTCGATCCGTCTTCCGACACTTCAGCAAACCAAGTCAATGACTGGGTTCAGGTCGTTTAACCAAGCGCACAGGTCTAGGGAACAGGTCAGCTTTTGGGGTGCTTGCTCCTTCAGGACGGGAGAGGCTGGGTTCGAACTAAATTACAGGGGTAAAATGAAAGAACCGCCCTTTCGGGCGGTTCCAACATTTGTACCCTGTTGTCGGCCCAACTCTTTCTTGACTGACCAAGGAGAGGAGTTATTGTAGGTCATAGAACTGGGTCTACGTTTTTCTCTGCTTGGTCTGGCTCCGGGGACTGGATTCGAACCAGCGACCTAGTGGTTAACAGCCACCCGCTCTACCGCTGAGCTACCCCGGAATATAAAATGGAAGGTGCTTACTGGACAAACTCCAAGTACAGAGGGATATTATAGATTTTAAAGTGTTATTCGTCAATCATATTATCCAAATTTTTAGGTTGTTGTTGTATGATTGAGCGTTTAAAATATGTAGTGATGGGAGATAAACAAAAATGAAAAAAGAGGTTACGCTTGCAGTCGCGTTATTACTGATGATTACGGTTGGTGGTGTTGCTGTGACATTAGTGTCTGGAAGTCACACCGAAAGATCAAAAAGCTCAATTTCTCGAGATAGCTCTGCTGCATCTGGCGGGATTGTGTCGCAGCTAAATACGCCTCAGGCAGCACAAAGCACAGACACCAATCAAGCAGTTGCCGGTGCATCAACCAAAGAAGTCACTGAAGAACCTCAAAAAGAGCTGAAGCTAAATACACCCGCAGGGTGGCAAATTAAAGAGTCAAAAACAGATGTGAGCACATGTGACCCAAGTAAAACGCAAACGATAACTACGTACAAAAAAGGCTCACAAACACTTGCGGTGTACGAAAATGCTGATCCGAGCGGGTGTGACGGCGGCACTATAGGAGACGTTTCTGTGGACTTTGCGTTTACTGAAAATAGCCTCGGCATAAAAACAACTCGGCAAGCGGCATATGCACAGTGTACGAAAGAACAGAACGCGACATGTCCAAAAGGTGACGGGAAGGTGACACTTTTTATTTCATCTAAAAAACAAAATAAAAACCCTCTAAACGACCGTACGTACGCGTTTAAAGTAGAGGACACCTCCATCCAGCCTGACTTTAATGCACAAGTTAATGCGTTACTAGACGTGGTCGATACTGTAGCGTTTGAAGCTTCAGAAACAGTGTTACCGTAGGCTACTTAGTCGGATTCGAGTATAGTAGGCTGTATGAATCGAGCCAGAGCAATTAATATTTTTCTCAAAGTTTCTTTAGCTGGATTGCTCGTTCATGCGGTGTGGTTTAGCGATTTGCCACAGTATAAAAATAAGGCAATTGCGCTTAGAGTTGTTTTTTACCCACTCACCGCTGCGTTGACGTACATCATCTGGAAAATTGCCCAGAAGAAGTCTAAAAAAGTAGCATATCCCTACATCGTAGATGTATGTCTGACTTTTGTTGTGGCATTCGATCTACTTGGTAATACACTCGCACTCTATGACAAGATAGAAATTTGGGATGATGTGATGCACTTAACACTTTCTATTCCGTGGGTTCTCGTAGCCGGTTACTTGCTTCGAAACCGTGGATTTGACCGCTGGGTAACGGCGGGTTTGGTCGTCGCATACGGTTCGACAAGTCATATAATTTGGGAGTTGTTAGAGTACGTGAGCTTTGTTCGCAGTCATCCAGTTGAGTCACTGTCCGCCTACCGGGACACTATGGGCGATTTACTACTTTCAACAATTGGCACGTTTGTCGGTGCATTAATAACTGCCCAGTATCTTTGGTATAAAACACATGAACGCAAGCGAATTAATTAGAAAATACCCAATTATCAGTGATCAAATTCGATCTGATGAGTTGGGGGTTTTGTTGCGCGAGCTTGAGACTGTTTTGAAAAAATCTATAGAAGGTGACGTCGTTGAGTTGGGCTGTTATGAAGGAACAAGCGCGCTGTTTTTTCAAAGACTACTGAACGCCTTCAACTTAGAAAAAAAGTTGTGGCTCTATGATAGTTTTGAAGGATTGCCAGAAAAAACACATGAAGACCAAGCTGCGAGCGGGAAGCTATTTGTTGGCGGGGCTTTGAAAGCTAGCCAAGCTCGGCTGAAACGCAATTTCACAAAAGCGGGTTTAAAAATACCCGAGATAAAAAAAGCCTGGTTTTGGGAACTAGGCTCAGAAGATATTCCGGATAAAATCTGTTTTGCTTTTTTGGATGGAGACTTCTACGAGTCAATTCTGGATAGCCTAAAACTAGTGTGGCCAAAAATGAGCGCTGGCGGCGTAATTATTGTTGATGACTACGCAAACGTAAAGCTACCCGGAGCACGCCGTGCTGTAGATGAATTTATTGCAGACAAAGAACTTACGATAAAAACAGAAACGAGCCTTGCAATAATTAGCGCGTGAAGCGTATGTAAGGGCTTGCAACGTAGAACAAAAACTTACGGACCTTTTTGCCGGGTTTAATCAGATGAGTATGCTGGTGGACGACGCTTTTGCGAACGGTTTTTGGTGCTCGAGCCCAGACATTATAGCCTTTAGTCTCGTAGTAGCTGATGAGCTGCACGTACTCTTGTGCCTCAAGTGGGGTCAACGTGCTCAATGTATCTGTGTGCTTTTTTGGGACAATCATCAGATGGTCGTCAACGTCCTGATCATCCCAGGTAGAATAACTGAAGATATTTTTAATAACCTTAAATGACTTTGTTTCCGACACGTATTGATAGTCATTTTTATCAATTGCACAGAACTCACACGTTGATTCTTTATTAAAAGTTCGGCGGTGCTTCAAATAACGTACGTGTTCACGGCGTGTTCTAGTTGACATGGAGGGTACTATAGGACTAATTATTTTTATGTCAAGCGTGACTCAATCCACTGCTGGACCTTTGCCTCTACGGGCATAACTGACAATCTGCCGATTCGAACAAGTGCGAAGTCGGCACATTCGGGTGCTTCTTTGATGGCTGATAAGTGCAGGGGAGTATCATATTTTTTTACAAACTTCAGTTTCATTGCCCAACTACGTCGAGGGTCGGCAGTATTTTCGAATGGTTCACTGAATACTTCGGCAAGACCTACAATGCTTTTCTGCTTCTGGGAATGGTAAACATACACGAGGTCACCAACCTTCATCTTCTGTATATGTAAAATTGCGGCATTATTATGCACGCCGTCCCAAACTGTTTCTCCATCACGAACTAAATCATCGATAGAGTAATCTTCGTCAGGGTCCGCTTTAACTAACCAGTAGTTCATGAATCTATTGTAACAAGCTATACTTGATGCATACATGAGCATTTTTCAGGCTATTGTTCTCGGGCTAGTGCAAGGGCTAACAGAGTTTATACCCGTATCAAGTTCCGGACACTTATTGTTGGCGCACGAAGTGTTTGGCACGACTGAGAATTCGCTTGGTTTTGATGTAGCATTGCACGTAGGGACACTGCTAGCTTTGTTCGTATATTTCAGAAAAGATATATATGTACTCATAAAAAATATTTTTGCTCGCAATGATGAGGGGTATCTCGCAAGGCTACTTATAATCGCAACGATTCCTGCAGCTGTAGCCGGGTTTTTGTTCAGTGATGTGATTGATGAAAACTTTCGATCAACTGGAATTGTGATTTGTACGCTTGCCTTCTTTGGATTGGTTATGCTGTGGGCCGACCGTCAGATTAGAACTGGAAAAAAAGTTTCTATGAAACAAGGCTTAGCAGTGGGATTCGCGCAGGTTCTGGCGCTTGTGCCAGGAGTTTCGCGTTCTGGCGCAACCATTACGGCGGGTTTACTGGTTGGTTTAGAGCGCAAGGCTGCGGCACGCTTCTCATTTTTACTGGCCATGCCAATTATCGCGGGTTCGGCTCTCGGCCTTTTTTTAAAGGGTGATTTAGGGGGTGAAAGCAGTACTACAATGGTTGTCGGTATGACTATGGCTTTTGCGAGCGGGCTATTTGCAATCAAATTTATGATTGATAAAATTTCTCAACTTGGCCTCAAGCCTTTCGCCTATTATCGAATTGCCCTAGCTGCTATTGTGTTTATGTTTTTGCTGTGAGAAACTGAGGTTATTAACAGAGGGGTTCTCATACATATATGGACAAAAAAGAAACTAAGAGTAGAAAGATAGTACTGACACTTTCATGGAAGATGCTCTCAATGGTTTTGATTCTGGCACTTGCTGGGCTTTGTCTATACACAAAACCATGGGAACAGACAAAAAGTAGCTCACGGACTATAGACATTAAGGGTGAAGCGAGTATTAAACGCGCACCCGATTCCTTTGTCTTTAACCCATCCTACGAAGCGAGCTCACAAAAAGATATTAATGAAAAAGCTCGGAAAGTCGTGGAGGATATCAAGGCTCTAGGACTTGGTGATGCAGGAATTCAGACAAGTGTTTCTAATTACGAAAAGTATGATAACAGTGGAACGTCTACTGGCGAGTATACCTATAATCTATACATGACGTTGTCTGTCGAAGACAAGGAGCTTGCTCAGAAGGTGCAAGACTATCTAGCAGACTCTGGTGCGGTTGGATCAATATCCCCGTCGGTTGGTTTCACGAGAGATACAAAGAAAGAATTGAAAGACGAAGCAACGACAAAGGCCGTTGAAGATGCTCGTGCTCGTGCAGAAAAAACGGCACAGAACTTAGGCGTTAAGCTCGGAAAAGTTGTAACCGTGAAAGAGCCAGAACAGTTCGACGAGTATCCAATAGCAGCATACGATGCTTCGTTTGCTAAAGAAGGTGATACCTCTTCACTTCCTATCAACGCAGGCGAAAGTGAATTCAACTACTCAGTGACTGTACAATTCGAAATACGCTAGAGTTTAGCCTGCTATAAGGTACAATGGGTGTAACTGAATAAAGGGTAGTTTTTAAGTATGGCACGAATGAGCACAGGCAAAAAAGTATTAATGGCTGCAAATATTATTGCACTTGTTGGGCTGGCAGGCTCAACAGGATACTTGTTCATGAAAAACCGTGATTTGAACGATCAAATTACGCTAACAACCGAAGAAAAAAACAAGCGGCTCGTAGCGGAGATAAACGAGGTATTTGATTTACCTGACGAAGAACCAGTTGTGGCAGTTGTTACTGATCCAGAGGAATTTAAAAAGCAGTACAGCGCGTTCGACAACGCGAATGCGGGCGATTACTTGTTGTTTTTCCGCAAAGCTCGACTGAATGTCTTATACCGACAGAGTGAAAAGCGTGTGGTTAAGACAGCTAACGTTGTGGTACCAATCGCAGTTGAGATAGTTGGCTCAGAAGATGCGATTGCAGCAGCAGAGAAGAAGTTAGCAGAGTTCGGTAATCAAATATCAATTACGAAAACAGTCAAAGATGGGATTACTCAGAGTTTCGTGTTTGACGTTGATGACGATCAGAAGGCTGAAGCGGAAAGCATTGCGAAGCAACTTGGCTACGAGATTGGTGCAACGCTGCCATCAAGTATTTCGCCAGTAGATCAGACAGAAATTGTCGTGGCGGTAACATTAGAAAAAACTACTGCTCCGACCGAGACAACAGAAACTACTCCCCAAGAGCCTTAGCAGCTACGGGTCGATTCGTAAATACTACACGGGGGTTAAGGTCGCGGCCGATGATTGTCTTGGCATATCTGTAAGGCGCTTCACCAGACGCTTTGATAACGGTTCCTACAGCCGCCATTTCAGCCATCATCAGATCAAATTCTCTTTGTGACTTTGGAAATCTAGGTTCAAGAAAAGCAAACGCAGTTGGTTTTGGTTCAATGGGATTTTCAGGGTCGTTGGTATAAGGATCAGATTCCATGAATACGGGTATAGCCATAACTCTTTCAGCGCCTTCAACTTGGTTGTAGTTTGTGGTTAGTTCGGCGGTTCGATGTTTAACTTCTCCAATCATTCGATGTGTAACTCCTTTGATGTCTTTCAAATAATTTTCAGCACCACTTGAGCCCTCAAATATAATTTGACCGTCACTACCGCCCCTGTTGACAATATGCTCGTAGGCAATTTTTGTTCTCTCTACAATGCCGCGTCTTGTCGTGACTCCGTCCTGCAGCATTTGTATAAGCCTGTTTCCGCTCGGACTATTTGGTAGAGTCATCAAACCCCCTCCATAGCGCAATAGAATATCTTCAACAATCGCTCCGTCATGGTGAGTAATTTGAAATTTTTCATCCTCAAATAGGTCAACAATTAACTGCAAGCGAAACAAAGTAGTTACCCGTGAAATAATTGTATGTTGGATTTCGTGAGGATCGACGACATCCATTGATCGAAGTGAAACCCAACTTCCAATTTGCTGAGCGACCTGTCCTGTATACGTCCTATGACTATCAATAAACTTTACAATTCCCCCTGACGCTAGATGTGCACTTACGTCATCTCTTTTATAAACTTCAGTGAACCCCTCTACCAAAGCCCCCCAGTCATCCTCAGGCATGATTAGTGAACCAGCAAGTTCCGCAATTTCTCCACGCTCTTCATCTGTTGTGGGTATAGGTTGTGCGTAGGGCAAGTCGACGTTTAGAGGTGAGGGGTCTCCGTTTTGTGGTTCTAAAGTAAAATCTCTAATATCGAAGCGGTTACCGTGTTTTGAACCACGAACCTCACCGCTAAGTTCGTCGTAAATTCGTTTGCTGACCGCAGGCCCGTCGGCAGTTGGTTCAAAGTCGAGTGGCTGAAAGTCTCTTGTCATATTATTGAAATCATTATATCAAATGTGTACAAAAATACTATATCTAGCGTAGGAAAATCCTGCTACACTACTAAAGCTTACAAAAAGCATTAATAATACAAACAATCCGAAAGTAGGGTGAAATTCCCTCGCAGTGCCGCTACGGTTATAGCCCGAAAGGAAATGAAATATCCCGAGCAGGATGATAAGTTAGCATGTAATTTCGTGCCCTCTTTTCGCCCATTTGGGAGCAAAAGAGGGTTTTTAAATGGCAGCAGCTGCAGGCTTTAGTCCTGAAGTTATGAATGGTGAGCGATACGCTGGTTCATTAGCAGCTGAGCGTGCTTGGTATGGCAAGACAGCTCTAAAAGCTGCTGGAGTATATGTTGAAGAGGTAGAGATTGCTGCAGCCGTCGAAAACTCCTGGCAGGATCATTGGACAGCACTAGCTGAGAATATTGCAACTACTAAAGAGGGACAAAATCTAACATTCGGAGTGCCAATTACCCGTGAGATTGTTGAGGGACATGTAGTTGACAAAAATGGTAGAAAAATTATTGATATCGTCAGAGAGGGAGCAGTTCACTCAGCATGGCTGGCGCAGAAAGATAGCGCATATAAACATCAATCGATTCGGGATGAAGGCGACGTGTATGCGGCAGAAGCCTTCGATGACCTAGAGGTTGGCGAAACAGCCCTAGTCCCAAGTTTTTACCCGGAAGAGTGGTACGAGACTCATCCAGCGCTCTGTGATTCTATAGGGTATAGGCGAGGGATGACAGTGCTACATATTGCGCACAGAGTGGACGAAAAAACCATGGTTCAGTGGCCATTTACAATTAAGATGTCTAATAAACGTGCCTTATCGCAAGCGCTACATGAAGTGATAGGGATGAGCATCCCTTACGATACTCATTCAGATCTGTGGAGCCGACATCTTCATCGCGAAAAGCTGCCCGAAGCTTGGTCTAAGCAGCTCGGGGTTCGAATACTCGAGCGCCATCAAAAACTGGCAGGAACATCCGTAAGGTACTCGTCAGCGGAAGGATTCTTGGGTGAAAATGTTGAGCAGATTCGAGCATTATTCGATACGTACTTTCCGCACATTAAAGAAGCACTCGGTACACAGCGAAACACCCCAGAGCTTCAGGGTCTGGCTGGCAGTATTCTTCAAGCAGTAGGTAGCGATAGCGAGAAGCTAAAACCAGCGGTTAGGTCTCAGCTTATTCATCTAGCAAATAGCGATAAATTTACTGATGACGATGCCCGACTCATGAAAGTGATGGTGCGGTATGCAACGTTAGAGATCTTGCTTCCAAAACTACCAGATTACTTAAATCGTATGGATGGTTCGCAAACTAACGAGGACAGAGTTGGCTATAAAGCGTCAAGAATTGAGTCGCGTAGTTTTGATGCGCATGAGGTTTTTGGGAGACAACCTGCAACGGTATCGTTCATCGGAGTGACAGAGCACGCACAAGTCCAGCATATGAACCATATGCTCGCCCTAAATATCGCGAACGGGATTAAAGAAAATAGGGGCGGAGGTGGCTGTGAGCCTATCAATTTGCTCAATAACTATGACGTAGTCAAATCAGGTGTTTTAGCAAACAATATTTTCGAACAAGATAGTAGTGACCGCACTTCTGATGAAACAGAGATGGAAGATTGTGACTTTATTTCAAAAGAATGTCCGAAGTGTGGCGCCAAAGATGTAAAGACGGAATGTCGAAAAGGGGTGTACTATGGTGCCTGTGGATGCACAAGCAAATAATAATGAGCAACAAAAGAATGATCCCGAAACATGTTCGCTTGAGTATTTTTGTGAATTGTGTGGATTCTATCCGCTGATTCCGGTACACGGGCATTATGAACGTCCCGAGTGTCGGTACAAAACAAAGTGTTGTGAAGGGGCTCCGCAAGGGTAGCCCGTAAAAAACTGAGATGTAGTTTTTAGGAGTACAAAAGCTAATTCAGAGCAGTTTCCGTTGGCAGCGTAGGGCTACATTTCACGCATTAACTGATGGGCTTTTGTTGCCAGTCGCAAGGTGTTTGCTACATATCCCCACTCATTGTCGAACCAACCTTTGAACATGGCTAATGTATCGCCATGCATTGGTACTGTTTGTATGCTTGCTGCATCTATAATCACGGTTTCAGGACGACCCTTTACAAACAACGAATCAGGTGAGTGACGCTCTTCAATTGCAATGTGGTCTCGGAGTTTATGTGCTTCGATCGCTTCTCTCATCGCCTCAATAATATTATCTGTGGTTATTGCTCCCCGGATTACGAGTGAAGGAGTTATGACACTACCAGTTTGTTCCAGAACGCGGGTACTATCGGCAATAAAGGGTATATCGTATCCGTTTTCTGCAAGAATACGCGCGACTTCTTTTTGCGCGCCTGTTGAATTTCGATGCGTATGAAAAACAGATCCCCCTCTATTATTGTCAACAACATAATCGCTTTGTGTACGTGCGTGAGTTATTTCAGCGGTAGCGGATGTTATTTCTATTCCACCGCGCAATAGGGTATTGAAAGCAGTGGTTATTGCGCCGGTACTGCAAGATGAAGCAGCAATTGCAGGTCCTTTAGGATCACGCAAAGCAGTGATCATTCTCAATTCGTCATCATTTACTCCAGATACGAACGTAGGAAGATCTTCAAAAGGCGCAGTAACAATTGCCAGCTTTGCACCTCCTTCGGTCACATGCATTCTAGGATTAGCTTTACTTCCTGTTGCCTCAAATACTGTATGCACCTTGAAATTACTCCATTCGGTAAGTTCCGGGTTATCCCCAGCAGTTAGGTGGAGTACTGTAGGAAGCCCACTTCTTGCAACAACTTGCAGACCTTCCTCAAAGAATTTGCCAGGCAGCCTCCTGTGTTTCTCATAATGACCATTCATAGGTTTGGCGGACGAGATATAATCGCTTCTACCGTAAACAGGATCAAACTCTAGATCTCTAGAAAATGGATCTATATCACGCTTGCTTCTAAAGTTAACTACTTTAGGTAAAAATGGGATAGGGTCAGGCCCACCGTAACCATCCATCATGTGCTGCAACAGCACTTTTGCCATTCGTCCACTACCATTTATCCCAATAGGCACTAAATGTTCAGGTAACAATGTCTCTGCCATAAAAACTCCCTTAATCGTCTAACTTTATACAAAACGGAGGATGTAAGCTTGATTTAATTATGATAAAATAATGATATATGTATAGAGATGTTACATTTTCAAAGAACTTTTGCAAAAATTCCACAACAGAATGTTTAAAACTAATTCAGCAAGCAAGGTCTTTTAACCTCGTAGCAATGCCTGGGGTTGGAATCACGTACTTTCTCAGGCACCTAGAGAGCAGGAGTAAAGATAACATTGTATCAATAAATACCTATGAAATGCCGGAGTTTACTAAAGAGGCGTTCTACAAACAAATGATTCTGAAGTTGGGTGGCGTACCCAAAACTGAAATTCATGACAATATTCAGTACGCGAAGGAACTTCTACACAAAAATTTACAATCACACAAAAGAAAAACAATATTGGTTTTCAACAGACTTGACAGGCTAAGCAAAATTTTTGATCAAACTATGTTGGATAATCTAAAGTTTTTGCGCGATCAGGACCGTACACGTCTGGTAATGATTTTCGTGTCATCAGGACAGCTAGTAGAGAGTAAAGCACTTGAGCTAAAAGAGGTCCTAAGTGTCATTGCAAAAACACAATATTTCCCTCCTTATTCATCCGCTGATTTGAAAGAGATATTAGAACAAGACACTACACACATCATTGAACAGTCTGCTGTCACGTTAAGCGGTGGGCACCACAACCTCTATAATGTACTGACCCGCTGCCAGAACCTCGACAATGCGCTATCTGATTCAATGGTGGAGCTGCTCATTAAGGATATGTATTTTTCTCTCGATAGGAAAAAACGTGACGATCTAGAAAAGGTTGCCAAAAGAAAGAAGGATACAGCTGATGAGTTCCTGGTGGGTGTAGGGTATGTGAAACAAGTAGGATCTCATCTAGAAACATTCTCACCCCTGTTATCCGAGTACATTATAGAAGAGACCAGTTCAATCTTGCCAGTAATGGAACAGCGTCTATATGATGTTTTGAAAAAATACAAGAATACAGTAGTACCAAAAGAAACAATTTTTGATGAAGTGTGGAAAGAGCAAGACGGAATAGCTAGTGAGTGGTCACTGAACTCACTTATGTATAGGCTGCGCAACCATCCTGGGTTTGACAAAAACCGCTTTGCTATCAAGTCAGCAAAAAAAGTTGGGTATGTGATGTACGATAGCTTTGACGATTAGCGTCATAATTACGTCATAATTAAATCAAGCATGAATTAAATACCTTTGAGACAGTAGAGTCATAAAAGGAGAACTTCGTTATGGCATTAGATGAATCATTTATAGATCTAGGAGACGAGCCGGGAGGAGAAGATAGCTTTAGACCCAGAGGTAATGAACACTTACTTTTAGATCTTGAGCACGGAGCTGCTGTTTTTTCAGGAAAAGTTGCTTTGACAGGAGCAGGAACAAGACAAGAACGGTATGTCGCGGGTTTTGCAGGTTTTGGTGATGTAGGTGCGGCACATACGCCGGTTGAAACTGAATAGCTACAGTCTAGGCGCATCAGCTACACTATTTAGTGATGAATGATTTTCTAATTAGTTGGAATAAAAAATGGGACAAAGTTGTCGTATTCGCAGGGGTGTTTGACCCCGTTCATAAGGCTCATATTTCTGCTGCACAAGAATCTTTAAAACTTGGAAAGCGCGTCGTATTCCTACCTGAGCGAGCACCACAGCACAAGCATGGAACGACTGCGTATAGACATAGACTTGCTATGCTACAAATAGCAACAAACTACGAAGCGAAAATTGATGTACTAGATTATCCGCAGGATCAGCAATATATTACTCCGACATTTGAGTGGTTGCTGCAACAATATCCGTCTAGTTCGTTCGTGTGGCTCGTAGGAAGCGATGTGCTGCCTTATATGCACAAATGGCCAGATATCGATAAACTCAAAGAACTACGTGTGAGCGATGTCTATTATATCGAGAGAGCGGGCTATGAAGTAGGACAACAGTATGAGGTAGGAAAAGGTTTAACAGCTTATCGTCTGCAACGAAAAAAAGATCGTCATACGCACACCTCTCATCCTAAAATTAACTCAACAACTATCCGTGCAGAAATAAAAAAACATCAAAACCAGCTACCATCTGACGTCTATGAGTACATCCGGGAAAATAACCTCTATTCGCTGAGTGATTGATCAACTATATCGAAATGTGACTGCAAATATGCAAGGTGCTTGTCACGGAATTTGCGGAATTCAGATTTTTTCAAACCAGATTTTTTGATAAATGCACCGATTTTCTCGCTGCCAATATAGTGAGGAAGCATGACATAGCTGACACCCATTTCGTATAGTTCGGCAGCCTCATCAATATTGTCCGCGTGCGTAATAAAAACTGCATTTGGGTTCAGTTTCTCCAAGGTTCGGACAAGAGACTTGTTAACATCAAAATCTGTAATGGTTGAGACAATCATACGTGCCTTAGACAAATCAGCCTCTTCAAGTAGTTCATTATCACTTGCGTCACCGTACAAGTATTCAATTTCAGCATGTTCTAATTCATCAATAATATCTGGGTCATAATCAATCACAACGAAGCGTCTTTTAAGCGCTTTGAAAACTTTCACGAACTCATGACCACCACGCTGATAGCCGAACAAGACAAGTTCATAGTTTTTGCGTCTTTTGCCACGCTGCTCGTTATGTGCTTTTGCGCGCTCGAAAAGAATGAAATGCTTCTCAAAGAAATCAAACATGCCGTCGTCAAATACAGAAGCATAGGTTGAATAGGCTATAGTCACCAAGGCAACGATAGTGAGCGCGGCGGCTAAATTCTCACCAATTTTGCCTTCACTAATTGCGAGTGCAGAAAGTACGAGAGAGAACTCGCTAATTTGAGCTAGACTAACAGCTGTCTTGAAGCTCGTTCGTTTGGTATAGCCAAGAATACCCATGGTGACAAGAACGGTGAGCGGTTTAAAAAATATGACAATCATGGTTGATGCAATGACGAGCGGAACAATGTCGGAAAGGTGTGAGAAGTTGAGCGTTGCACCAAGGTTAATAAAGAACACAACCACGAAAAAGTCACGTAATGGACGGAGTCGTGCACTGATTTCCTGAGCGTATGGTAGGGTTGCGAGACTTACACCAGCGAAGAGCGCTCCAACCTCAAGCGAAAAGCCGGCGTATTCAAATAGTGCGGCGCCACCAAAACCCCAGCCAATAGAAAAAAGAAACAAGAATTCCTGGCTACCAGCAATAAGTTTGTGCAGACGAGGCAGAACAACATTTCCTATCAAAACGAGAGGCGTACCGATAAGCAAACCTTTGCCGAGCAATGTTAAAAGTTGTGATGGTTCAAAGCCATGATTTCCAGTCTGAGCAGTGAATACAAGTAGCGCAACCGTAGCTAGTATGTCCTGGAGAAGCAATATACCAACCGCGATTTTTCCATAGAGACGAGACTGCTCTTTTTTATCACTTAAGAGTTTCAAAATAATAATAGTACTACTGAAGCTCAAAGCTGTACCTAGTACAACGGATTCAGTTTTCGTAAGGCCGAATAGTAGGCCAAGGACGACACCAGCTGCGGCCGTGAGAACAACCTGCACAGTTCCAGTTATAAGGGTGACTTTTCCCACCTCTCTAATAACCCGGGGGTTAAGACCCAGCCCAATAATAAAGAGGAGAAGCGCAATACCAATTTTCGAGAAAACTTCAATAGTCTCAGCGTTATTTATGAGAGAAAGGGCTGATGGTCCAACAACAATTCCAGTAAAGATATGCCCGATGATGAGCGGCTGATGCAGTAAACGCATTATCAGTGCGACGCCTGAGCCGATCGCGATGATAATGCTCAGTTCCGTAAAGATATCATGATGCATATATCCTATAGACTATCATAAACATGAGCGATTTGACCTAAGATGCAAGAATTTAGTATACTGAAGTTACTTCTGTATAAGTTGAGAGCATCTGCGCTGCGAGCGGATGAACTTTACGGAAAGACAAAAACAATAAAAATAGATGCGAGAGAAAGGACTGATTCCTGTTATGTCAGTCAAAATAAAAGTGCAGAATGCGCGCCCTGCCCGAATTACGGTGACAATTTTGCGGCCTAAGTGGAGACAATTTATCTCATACTAGCTAGTTGTTACGGAGGGTAGAAAAAACGACGGTTCAGTTGCAAGATACTGCGAGGACCGTCGTTTAAATTTTTGCGGAAGGAAAGGCTATTGTGCTTATTCTTCGTCTTTTGGAGCCGTCGAAGTTTCAGATGGCGCTGAATTGTTTTTGCTAGTGTTTTCGCCAAGTGCTGCATCAATTCGTTCTGAGAACTGCTCGAGGGTTTGTAGTGAACCAAGATCTTCAAACTTTTCTCCATTAAGCACAAACGTCGGTGTTCCGGTTACTTCATATTTACTCTTGCCTAGCGCAATATCTGCGTTAATAGTAGAAAGGGTGCTACTGACCTGAACATCAGCCTTGTACTTTTCAACGTCTAAGCCAATTTTTGCTGCGTAACCCTCAAAAATGCCAATTGCAATCTCGGTGGTTGCTCCTACGGGATCCGCTTGTGATGGGCCGTTCCACTCTTCTTGATTTGAGTATAGCTCGGTATACATTTCCCAGAATTTCCCTTGTTTTCCAGCGGCTTCAGCAGCACGATGCGCAGCTAGCGCATTACGATGGATTTGCACAAGTGGGTTGTGATGAAATTGGAAAGCAATTTTGTCTTTGTATTTTTCTTTCACTTGCTCGATGATCGGATAGTAGGCACCGCATGCAGGGCACTCGAAGTCGCCGAACTCTTCAAGGACAACGCTAGAATCAGACTTTCCGTACACGTAATTTGATACCTGTCCACCGGTGTCTTTATCTTTCCCGAGGACAACAGCTCCTCCAATAATGGCGACAATGACCAGGATTGCAATAATAATTTGTTTCATGATAACTCCTTTTGCTTTTACTATTTTATCCCACGCTACTTGTGCTTGCCTAACGAATACTTCAAAATGTAGATATGCCCGATCTTCTTTTTATGATCATTCTTGTCGGACTCATTGCACTATCCTCAGTCTGCTCAGGAGTAATTGGAGGGTTTCTGTCGCTTAACCACTACCAGCTAAAACGCAAAGCGCAACTTGGTGACGAGAAAGCACGTATAGCGTATCCGCTCCACGGCATGGGTTATCAGCTGCTTGTCTCACTACTCATCATCAATGTCGCAGCCAACGCAACGGTTGCGGTACTATTGAGCCACAGAGTTGCTGGTGTTTTTGCCGTATTGCTCGCAACTGCGACAATTTTATTTTTTGGTGAGATTCTGCCAATGCTGTATTTACGCAAATACGTGGTGGCAATTTTAGCTTTCACTTCACCAGTCCTTAAGAAAGTAGTGGCCGTGATGGCACCGGTCAATCGTCCAGTTGCTCGGCTACTCG
>JAGQNQ010000013.1 GCA_020428015.1 Candidatus Saccharimonadota bacterium
AAACAAACATAGTAGGAAAAAAATGAAAGAAGCAATCGTAGAAGTACCAGCTCTTGGTATTGAAAGTGTTCGAAATCAGGCTGAACGAGTCTCGTTCCCAGAAGGAACGTTCCCTTGGCTTGATGGTCAAGTTGAAGCAAAAGTAGCTGATGTCACTCTTGAAACGGGTGAAGCTATTCGTTTTGGAAGTGTTGTAGGAGAGCACAATAAGCTTGAAAAGCTAGCAAGCGTAGTGCCTGCCGATGAATCACATAAAGCAGAAATTGGCCTGTTCAAAGCCTTGCCTGAACTATTGGGTACTGATCATAGCTCATGGCCTGCAAATATCGAGGTTGTCCCAAATACAGACCATCTACCGTATAACGTGCTAAAAGTAGTGCGACACGGGAGCAATCCCGCAAGACTGTACTTCACGATATTAGAGGAAGATGGCAAACCACCGCTTGTACTGAAGCTGGGGATTGCTCAGCAACAGAAACATTTAAATGTTCAGAAAATTATTACAGGTAGAAACCCTGGTAAATAACGGAAGTTGAGCGTATCATGTACCCCATGATTCAGGTTGAGCAAGTCGAAGCGTCTGGTATCGAAAGATATTTAGATAAAAATTTTTGGGTGTCAGGGCACACTATTGTTGAAGGAAGAATATTGGGGCTCGAGTTCGTTGTCTCTAAAGACGAAAGAGTTTATACCCTTGGGGCCATGACGTGGCAGCTCTATGCTGAACGGGTTAATATTGATGAGGGCGAAGCTGATGAGCATGCATACGTTGTCGCAAGCGATGAATTAGGTCCAGAAGACGTTGGGCGTATAAGAGAAGCAGTTCTTACGACAGCAGCTCTCGATTTTTATCTAGTTGAACAGACGGACGACTAGTTATTATTTGACAATGTAAGGCTCGTACAACGGATAAAGCCGCCGCCTTTCATGAGCTCAGTTATGTCTACTGTGGTGACATGCAAGCCCTGTTGCTCCAGGGCAGCTTTCAGTTTTGGTGCACGAGAGCTCATGACAACGGTTTCACCAGTACTTACCAAGTTGCAGGCGCTTGCTTTGACCGCCTCTTCATAATTCACCTCTATTTTTTCTATGTCAGATAACGTTTCAATTCGTGCGCGACTCTCCGGAGTGAAAGCGTCAGGGCACCATGCGATGAGGTTGGGTCGGATAACAGCAATTGCTAGGTCAAGATCATAGAAGAAACTATCTGGCCAGCCGGTAACAGCATTGATTACAGCCTTGCCATTTTCATCTAACTGCGGAACAGTTTGGACATTGATAATGTGTAATCCTGTCTCGTGGGCAAGTAACGGATGCATTTCGGGGCTGGTGCGGTACGTAGTACCAGTAAACAGGTATTTGCCGCAGGGCAGCGCGTCGCCTTGACCACTGAAACGAAATTCACGTGGGAATTTCACGATCTCGTAGTCCATATCACGGAGTACTTGTTCAGCGTATGGTTCCTCTGACTGGCGTGTGTTTGGCAAGTTGGCCATGAGTGCTTTTTTGCCGTGGATAAGGGCCCAGTTTGCCGTGTAGACCCCGTCCTGACAACCTGCCGGTGCCTCTACTTTGATCACTTCAATGCCGGCCTCTTCAAATGCCCTTTGTATGGCAGCATGTTCTGCGATGGCTTTTTCAAGGTCAACATGTGTTGTGCCGCCCATGTGTGCGTTAATGGCATCTTGGTCGCTGAAATATTCAGCGCCGGACATTAAGACTTTGGTGTTTATTGCATGCATAGTTGATTCTAATTTTAACAGTGTACGAACTGGATTATGAAAAAACTTTACTCTTTTACAAAGAAGGAGTATATTGTCTACCTAAGTTTTAAGGAGTATTTATGGGAGACAAAAAAAGAGGTAAAGGTAGCCGTTCACAACTGAGAGGTAGGGATGCAGTAACAGCGCGTATTATTAGTCAAGCGCCTGAACATCTTAGAACTGACCTGCTCGGGGTACTACCGGGCAGGTCAAAGAGTAGACAGCGAAGAATTGCAGAAATTGCTGGCGTAGCAATTCCTGCACCAGAAGTAACTTTACCAGAAGCAGCTGTGGCTGACACAACTCCTGCTGACGTGCCTTCAGGACGTACGAGGTACGTGCCTTTACAGCATCTTGGTCCAAGGTCGGCCACTCCTGACAATGTTGTCTATCCACGTCCGCTGGGGGTAGAGGGTGATCAAGTCTGGGTAGAGCTAGAACCTGGAGTGTCCTACGTAGGCTCAAGCTTAGGATTTGCAAGTATTCACCTGGCTTTGACAGATCAGGTTCCGGATGAACCTGGCTCACATCCAGGCTATCTATAGTAGTTAACCCCTTGACCGATGTATTGGCAGTCATTTATTATGAGTGCTAGAAACGGGTGTTTTGTAACTTACTCAAAAACAGGGTACGTTTACTGCGAGAACATCCGTCTCTTTTCAAGAGATGTATGTGTAAGAGGGAGTTTTAAAGTTTATGTCAAAGGTTCCAATCACGCCGCTTGCTGACTACGTGGTCGTCAAGCAAGAAGAGGCACAGACAAAAACAGCCAGCGGGTTACTGCTGCCAGATAAATCAGGGGAAAAGCCGAAGATTGCTGAAGTACTTGCCGTCGGTCCACTCGTAAAAGATGTAATAGCTGGCGATCGAGTTGTCTTTGGTGGGTATACAAACACCGAAGTTAAAGTTGATGGTGTTGAGTATATGCTGGTTCGAAACGAAAACATTTACGCAAAATTGTAGGAGGAGTTAATCGTGGCGAAGAAAGTATTTTATGACGAAGAAGCCCGTAGACGTGTGCTTGGTGGTGCTCAGATGCTTTATGAGGCAGTTAAGACGACCATGGGGCCAAAAGGACGCAACGTTGTTATTAGCAAAAGCTTTGGCGCGCCAACTGTTACCCACGATGGGGTAACGGTGGCAAAAGGCGTTGAAATCGCAGACGTTGACGACGAAACACTTGGTTATAAAGTCGGCGCTGAGCTGATCAAAGAGGCCGCAAGCAAGATGAATGACGTGGCCGGTGACGGCACCACCACGGTGACAGTGCTCACTTACCACATTTTGAATGAAGCTAACAAACTGATTGCGGCAGGCCACAATCCAATGCTGCTCCGAAAAGGTCTCGAGAAAGCAGCGTACGATGTCGTTAAGCAACTTGAGGGAATGAGCGAGTCGATTGTCGGTAATAATGAGCGGGTTGCTGAGGTTGCGACAATTAGTGCGGGCAGTGCCGAGATTGGCAAGCTGATTGCTGATGTCATGGCCAAGGTTGGTAAAGACGGCGTGGTAACCGTTGAAGAGGGGCAGGGACTTGAGCTTGAGAGCGAAGTGGTAGAAGGTTTCACCATTGACCGCGGATATGTAAGCCCATATATGGTTACCGATACCAACCGCATGGAAGCGGTCATGGATAAGCCGGCTATTGTTATCACCGATAAAAAGATCAGTAACATCCAAGAAATTTCTGGCCTGATGGAACAGCTGGTGCAAGCTGGGAAAAAAGACATGGTGTTGATTGCCGAGGATATCGAAGGCGAAGCCATGACTATGCTTATCTTGAACAAGCTCAAAGGCGTGTTTAATACCGTTGCCGTGAAGGCACCAAGCTTCGGTGATAGACGCAAAGATATCCTAGAGGACATAGCCGTGTTAACTGGTGGGCAAGTTATTTCAGAAGATCAGGGGCATACGTTTGACACGATTGATGGCAGCTTCATCGGTAGTGCACGGAAGGTTATTGTCGACAAAGATGCCACGACGATTATTGAGGGGGCGGGCAAAACCTCAGCGGTTAATGCACGTCTTTCTCAGATGCTGGAGCAAAGCAAAGCATCAACCAGTAAATATGACCGTATGGAGCTTGAAAAACGTCGAGCTGGTCTCAGCGGGCGCGTGGCCGTTATTAAAGTAGGTGGTGCGTCAGAGACTGAGATTGAGGAGAAGAAATATCGTGTCGACGATGCCGTCGCTGCAGTAAAAGCGGCCATGAGTGAAGGTATTGTGCCAGGCGGTGGTGTCACACTCGTAAACCTGTCGTCACTGGTAAAGCCGCTCAAGGATGAGACGGAAAATGCCGGGGCCCAGCTACTTGCTCGTGCACTGGAACAACCATTCCGTATCCTCATGGAAAATTCAGGTGAAAATCCTGATGAATGGTTGCCTCAAGTACGGAAAAGCGGTAAAGGGCAGGGCGTTGACGTCAATAAACCAACGAAGCTTGTGGATATGAAGAAGGCGGGTGTTGTTGACCCGGTCCTCGTAACCAAACAGGCTGTTCAAAATGCAGCAAGCATCGCAGGCACGTCCATGACGATGGGGGCACTAGTGGTTGACGTTCCGGAACCAAAGTCAGAATCTGCACCTCAAGTCGGCCTGGGAATGTAATCAGTAAAAAATAGTTGCATTTTTGTTAAAATTGTAGTAAAATAGTATGTGAAAATGGGTGGGTGAATTAAGGAGTTTCACCAAATGGCACTATTTAACCGAAGAAAAGACCAGACGATGTCTGATCTTGAGGACTACTACGCTAATCGTAACAACCGCACCGGAATTGCGTGGCTCATGGCTTTTTTAAGTCTACTTGTGACGATTGGTGTTATCGCCGCTCTATTTTTCGGTGGCCGCTGGGCATATCGGGAGCTGACCGACGATAAAACAACCGTTATTACGACAACTCAAGGTACGAGCTTAGAATCTGAGACACAACCTACAACAGATACAGCCCCAGAAGCAACGGAGCCTGCAGGATCAACAGACTCTACGAGCCCAGAAGTTGAAGCTGAAGGTGTCGTGAGCGAGGAAGCAGCAAGCACCACTACCCCTAGTACATCGCGCCAGGTTGCGAGTGCGACAACGACTACCGACGAAGCAGGTAAAGGTGACAGCGACCTTCCAAACACTGGAGCGGGTGAAATACTGCTGATTGTACCATTCATCGCTGGGATACTCGGCTACACTGTCAGTCGCCGCCGTCAAATACGTTAATGAATATTATTCGCTCAACTCGTGGTATTGGAGATGATCTAAAACTAGTAACAGCACCTGTTGTGGTTGCTTCTGATCGGCACAGTGTAGGATTCCCAGAGGCTGCATTACTGACGGATATTCCAATTACCGAGGAAGTATCACTCCGCACTGCAGGCCTTGCAATTTGTTCAGCCACTATGTTAGGTATGCGATTTGTACACGATGATGCAGAGGATAGTGTTTCTCTCTATTTATGTCATGGCCTACCTACACAGTCAGAAGAGCAAGCAGATCAACTAAAATCAGAAGTAAGACGTAGTGTAGAGGCAGGTGGCACGCCGGCATTTGTAGCCTGTCTCCTAAAATGGAACGAAGACAACCAAGCAATCGAAGACGTTGTTTATAATCTGCGGGCCTCAAGTCCGGGGGTGGATGGTTTTGTCGCAAAATACTTTGATTTCGCCGATGTATTATTCGGTTTTAGAAATTATCGGGTATATACTGAAATTGTTACCTAGCCGCAGTCAAAGTTGACAGGAGAACAAATCTTATGCGTTGTTATTCTGAGAGAAATAATTTATCTCGTTGATGATATCGAGCATAGCTTGAGCGCGGGTCTTATCATCTTCAATCATCTTGGCTGCTGCGAGAGCTTTTTCTAGTAGCGTATGATTGTCATTCGCCTGGATCATCATCATGGTCGTTTTGAATGTTTCCTCTGGTGTACCGCCTATGTGATCTGCAAGCGGCTCAAGATGCTCAAGTGCTTCTTGCTTCATGCTAGCTAATTTATCGTGGTCAACCGGTGCGTCAGCACCGCCTCCTGATGTTATAGCAGACATGTAATCTGATTGCTCAGACCCAGCAGTATCTTCAGGAGTTTCCATAACAGGAGGTTCTACTGGGGCAGAAGGCGATGCTTCAGTTAAAGGCGTTTCTGCATGAGTTGAGGAGTCCACCGCTCGTTGATCAGTAGCGGGCGGTTCATCCGTTGCCCCTGAGGTTGCAGGATTACTCGCAGGAGCTGGTTGAGCCGCATCGGCTGTAGCGTTGTCAGAAACAAACGGGTTGTCGGTTGTCATAGGGTGCTCTTCGACGGACGGAGTTTCAGTTTGAGGCTGGTCGTCTTGGGCCGCAGGCTCGTCGGTGTTGTTTGACGGCGGGGGTATGGGCATCGCTGCTTGCATCATATCCTGCATTGGTGAAGTCTGAGCTGGATTTAGGGAAGTAGCCGATGGGTCGGGTGTGCTCGAATCTGTTGTCTGGAAGTCAGAACTGCTTACATTATCAAGCATCGACGGATTCTGAACCGTCGGTGATCCCATCACTGCCTGATTGCTATCATCTTTTCCGAACATTTCCACCCCCGTTGTTCATAGATTGTTATGCGTTGTTAGTCTATAGTATATAACATTAGAACTACAGGGAGAAGTATGTTAGACGATTTGAAATATATCCACGATAAAGACGCTGATGATGCACTTGGTGTCGCTATCGGACAATGGGAGCAGCTTAATATTGATGTAACACCAAGTAAGCCGTTGCAGTTTACTAACGTCTACAATGTCGTGTTAGCTGGTATGGGTGGCTCAGCACTGCCTGGCGTTTTTTTCACCTCGTGGCATGATCTTAAAGAGCCATTTGAAATTTGTCGTAACTACACTGTTCCTGCCTATGTTGACCAGGATAGTCTGGTGATTGTATCGAGCTATTCTGGAAATACTGAGGAAACGTTGTCGGCGCTGGAGGATGCTCGTAGTAAAAGCGCTCAAATTGTTGTTGTTGCTGCAGGTGGTAAGCTCGCTGAAAAGGCAAAGGAATACGATTTGCCACTCGTAATCATCCCAGCAGGAAAGCAGCCGCGCATGGCGACATTTGGGTTTCTGAAAGCATTTACGAGCATTCTTGAGGCGGCTGGCATTGTTGGTAGCGGCAGCGTTGACGAGCTTGTATTACACACAGAGTGGTTGAAAGCGGAATTCTCTGCATTTCAAGCCGATGTAGCGCAGAAGGATAACGCAGCAAAAGTACTCGCCAATGAGTTGGTAGGGAAAACAGCAATCGTATACAGCGGTCCAAAAATGTGGCCTGTGGCAAACAAACTGAAAATTTGCATTAACGAAAATGCCAAGAACACGGCGTGGAGTAACCAGTATCCAGAATTTAACCATAATGAGTTCATTGGTTGGAGCTCACATCCAATCGAAAAGCCGTTCGCTGTGGTTGAAATACGTTCAAATCTAGAACATGAACGCATTCAAAAACGCTTTGCTGTCACTGAAAAGCTTTTGTCGGGCAAGCGCCCACATCCGCTGGTTATTGAGCCAAAGGGGGAGACACTGCTTGCGCAACTCTTATGGACCGTCGGCTATGCAGATATCGTCAGTATTTATCTATCGCTTTTGAACGGGCTGAATCCAACACCAGTCGATCTTGTTGAAAAGCTCAAAGAAGAACTGAACAAGTAGTTACGAGCTTTTGTCTCTTCGAGCAGTGTGTTCGGGCTTTAGGCGGTTTAGTGTGCCGGCTTTTTCCATTTTCTGCCAGAACCGCTCGTTAATGTAGTCTTTGAATGCACGCATAGCGGGTGAGTGATCAAAGTATTCGTCTTTGTTCCAGCAGGCAAGAGAATAATCTCCGTCATCCCAGGTCTTGATATCGGCAATGACATGCTGGAATAAAACTTCTGCTTTGTCGATGCACTGGGCAAATTTGGCTTCAGGGGTTTCATTTGCTTCCATTTCAAGCCACGCATCAAGTAACACATCTTTAGTGGAAGCGGGTAGAGGGGCAAGAATAGTGTGCATGGCTTCAAGCTCATCTTGATATTTTGTTTTTCGCTTAGATTGTTCAAACGTCGGGATGTCGCCAGTGATAGCTTCAGCGAGATCGTGGACTATCAGCATCTGTAGAACGCGTAGTTTATCTAAATGTTCGTAGGGCTTTTCTTCAAGCAGGGTGACTGCGATTAGACACAGCATCCACGAATGATCGGTAACACTTTCTTGACGGCTGGAATCAGAGGTCCAAGAATGTCGTAGTTCGGTTTTCAGTTTTTCAGTAGTTGTCAAAAACTGCCATAGTCCGTCCATCTAAAAACTCTCAACAAAATTAGCATCATAGCTGTTTTTGGTCCAATATATAAAGCCGATGGCAAAAAGCAGTAGCGCGAGCAATAGTATTGTTCGTTGTTTTTCAGTAATGCGCCAATTCTGAAGTTTTTTCATCCCGTTACAAACTTTCTTAGATATGCAGCGTCTACATAAAGGTTAACAGAAAAGAACTGATTTGTAATAGACAGTGATTTGGTTTGTAGGTTTATAACGGGATTCATGAATTATCTCCTTCTCGCGGGATTGGTTTCGCTATAATCACAAGACGCTGCTTGGCGGTCCATATCGGGGTGCATGTATAGATGGTAAGCCGGTCTTCGTTAGTGGGGGCTTCGATGTCAATTTGGGTTGGTTCAACAACCTTCGACTCGGTAACTTCGTATAAATATTCAGTACCTTCCCAATATAGCGCGAGTCTCTGGCCAGGCAGTACTTTATCCAAGTGATAAAACGTTGAAATGTTGTTGCCGTAGAAACGGTGCCCAACGATAACAGTGTTTCCTCCGTCCTTCGGGTTTCCCGTCTGTGGGCGCCGCCAGGTGCCACCATCATGTATGACCCAGATACCACCACCCTCTAATACTGGTTCATTGACCTGAATGGAAGGGATGACAATACGATTGTCCTGGGGTTTCTGTGAGTCGCTGGTTGATCCTACGCTGTCGGCCAACGCACCAGCGTATGGTGCCGAGTGCTCAGGAGATTTATCTTTGAGCCAGTAGGCAATCTGAGGCAAAAAGGGCGACAGGCTGATATAAAGACCAAGTACAATGACCACCACAGAAAGAGTGTTATTAAATCGCCTTAACGTCATAGGTGTATTGTACAAGAATTTATGCGTCAGTGCGCAGAGAAGTAATCGGGTCTTTACTAGCGGCCTTGGCGGCGGGCAGTAAGCCTGACACAATTCCGGTTAATACAGACAAGCCGCCAACCAGAATTACGACTCTCAGAGTTGTTACGGGCTGCAGGTCAGTGGTTACTCGTATAATCGCGTTCGCGAAAAAGGCAAAACCGACGCCTATAATCCCGCCCACAACGCTGAGTACAATTGACTCCATGATAAATTGGCCAAGAATCTGCGCATTTGTCGCACCAATAGCTTTTCTAATACCGATTTCTCGGGTACGCTCGCTCACAGTAGCAAACATGATATTCATGATGCCGATACCGCCAACAATGAATGAGATGAATGCGACGCCAGCAATGAACAAGGTTATTTGGTAGAAAAATTCGTTAGTGGACTCAAGCGCTTCGTCTTTTTGTAAGATTGTGAAGTCCTCTTGTCCGGCATGGTTTTTCTTTAATGTTGCAGTGACCGCTTCAGCTACTTTCTCAACATTTTCAGGAGATTCTGACTCAATGTAGACCTGCATGAGCTGGATGGTTCCACCTAACTGGCGAGCCGCATCATACGGGATAATTATGGAATTGTTGATATTGAGAGCAGCGAACGTACCGGACTTTTGTTGCTCAAAAACACCCTGTACAACGAAGCGCTTGCCTCTAATACTCAAGCTTTTGCCTATAGGCACATTTTCTTTGAATAGTTTCTCGGCCACATCAGTACCAATGACTACCACGTTACGGCTGTAGTCTTCTTTCGTGAAGAATTCGCCAAATGCAACCTTCTGATTTAATAGGCTCGGCAATGCTTCAGTCGAAGCGATGATGTTGCCTCCTGCGTACTCGTCGTCTTCATAGCTAACAATACCGCTCACAATACCAATTGGGACTGCGGATTTAACTCCTTCAACTTTCTCGGTATCACGCCAATCTTTTTCGCTGAGCGAGCCAGTACTGCTTACAAAAGACCTAAGTGAATCTAGGCTGAAGGCCTTCGCTTCTGCGCGTTTGCCAGGGCGGATAATGACGAGTGAGTCAGACACGGCGTCGACCTGAGTTGCAACTTGTTGTTTAACACCTTCGCCCAATCCGACAATCGTCACAACTGAACTCACGCCGATAATGATGCCAAACATGGTCAAGAAGCTACGGAATTTTGCACCTTTAATTGAGGCTAACGCCATTCGGTAGTACTCAGTAATCACTTCTTACCTCGCTTGGTTTTCTTTGTCTTTCGAGGTTTCTTTTTTTTCTTTTCTATCTTTTTTTCTTTTGGTTCGCTTGGGTCGGGCATTGTTTCCATCATGGCACTCACATTGGCAAGCTTTTCATCATCGTCAGATTTGCGTAGTGCATTCACGGCTTTTTGGACGCGGGACGGCATCTCGCCAATGGCAGTCGCCTCGTCGTAAACGATGTTGCCATCTAGCATGTATAGAATTCGGCTAGCGTAGCGGGTGAGGGATGGATTGTGTGTCACCATAAGGACGGTATTGCCCATTTTGTGGATTTCGCTTAAGAGCTCCATGACCACGCGGGCGCTGACACTGTCTAAGTTTCCGGTTGGCTCGTCCGCGATGATGATGCTCGGCGCGTTTACGAGAGCGCGGGCTATGGCAGCACGCTGTAGCTGTCCACCAGACAGCTGTGTTGGTAGGTAATACTCCCTGTCTTTTAAACCAACTTGCTCAAGGGCCTGAGCTGCAGCTTTGAGTCTTCTTGTTTGCGATACATGTTTGTAGGCCAGGGGAAGGGCGACATTTTCAATGACAGTCAGTCGTGGAAGCAAGTTAAAAGATTGAAAAATGAAGCCTACTTGGTCCCGACGTGTTTTAGCTTGCTTGATTTTAGCGAGTCGTGCCACGTCTTTACCATTCAGTTTGTAGACACCATGAGTGGGACGGTCAAGTAAGCCAAGGATGTTCATGAGGGTTGTTTTGCCCGAACCACTGGGACCCATAACAGCAATGAATTCACCTTTTTCAATCTCTAAGCTTACTTCGTCGAGCGCAACAGTGGTTGCGTCTCCGAAGCCATATACTTTGGAAACTTCTTCAATTTGTATGAGTGACATTCTATCCTTTGCACCACCAGCCTGTCATACAGCAGAGCTGTATGCGCTGCTGGCTCTTTTGCTATTTTTGGCTTGCAAAAACCTTAAATCAACTTCATCGTATGCATATACGTCTTGTTGATTTTAGAACTTTGCGCACCAAAACTAGCAAAAAGTGCAAAGGCTAGAAGGTTTTTATATTTTACATCTGTTATTGCCTTGGTCGCAAGCATAAGAATCTATTTTCTTAGTGGCATTGAATTAAACTTGCTAAACTGGGAATACTCGGAGGGGTCGCCTAGTGGTCTATGGCGCCGCCTTGGAAAGGCGGTTTGTGAGCAATCGCATCGAGGGTTCAAATCCCTCTCCCTCCGCCATCTAGAAATTTAAATTTATCTCTGTTATAATCACTCGAACACGGAGAGATGACCGAGTGGTTGAAGGTAACGGTCTTGAAAACCGTCGTGCCGGCAACGGTACCGTGGGTTCGAATCCCACTCTCTCCGCCAGGAACAAGAGTCGG
Source organism: Candidatus Saccharimonadota bacterium (assembly GCA_020428015.1). Classification (GTDB taxonomy): domain Bacteria; phylum Patescibacteriota; class Saccharimonadia; order Saccharimonadales; family SZUA-47; genus JAGQMY01. The sequence goes on from JAGQNQ010000013.1 coordinate 11,488, forward strand.
CCTCGTTAGCCGGCTTTTGTTCTTGATGAAATGAATGAGAACCCAGTATTTTTTGCGTTTAGCAAAAAAAAGGGTTCGGCGAAGCGCAGTGAAGAAAAGAAAGCACCGCAGGTATTTTCTTTTCAAGCAAGCCTAAAGAAGAGCTGCAAGCTCGCTATCCCACTCTCTTTTTGTTTGATTCGTTGGCGACATCTCATCTATACTACTACTTAGAAACAGGAGGGTTTATGGTTTTTGTTCTTTTAGTCATCATCGCGATTTTTATCGTGAGTGGGTTGTTCACGGTTCGTCAGCAGACGGCGGCAATCGTTGAACGGTTTGGCAAGTTCAAGCGAGTTGCGGGCGCAGGCTTGAACTTCAAAGTCCCACTTATTGATCGTGTTTCTGGACGTATGAGTTTACGGGTCCAGCAGCTTGATGTACGGGTAGAGACGAAGACAAAAGATAATGTGTTCGTGTTCGTTATCGTCAGTGTCCAATATTTCGTTATACCCGAAAAAGTAGTTGACGCATTCTATAAATTACAGAATGCCGAAGCACAGATAACTAGTTATGTGTACGATGTTGTTCGTGCACGAGTACCAAATATCATCCTCGACAACGTATTTGAAACCAAGGATGATATTGCACAAGCAGTGAAGCTTGAGCTTGAGCAAATCATGGATGATTTCGGTTATGGCATCGTTAAAGCCCTCGTCACGGATATTGATCCCGATGCCAACGTCAAAGCTAGCATGAACCAGATTAACGCAGCGCAACGACTTCGAGTAGCTGCAGTGGAACAAGCAGAAGCCGACAAGATTCGTGTCGTGAAAGCTGCAGAGGCAGAAGCTGAAAGTAAAGCTTTGCAGGGGCAGGGTATCGCTAATCAGCGTATGGCAATCGTGAACGGACTAAAAGAAAGTGTTGAAGAATTTCAGAGCAATGTCGCTGGTACGAGTGCGCAAGATGTTATGAACTTGGTCCTCATGACGCAGTATTTTGACACGCTCAAGGAAGTCGGCCTATCAAGTAACAGCAATACGATAATGATTCCACATAGTCCGGCTGGCATGAGTGATATCTCAGATCAGCTACGCAACGCAATGATAACAGCAAACGAAATTTCAAAGAATCATCCAAAAGCCGCACCAAAACAAGGAGCTTAAGATTCTATGTTTGAAACATTAGCGTTTGTTCTTCTACTCAACACGGCAGGGTTTTTAGTCGCGTTTAAGCGTAAAACGGACAAACTGACGGATATATCATACGCAGTATCATTTGCTGGTATTGCAGTCTATGGAGCAGTCACAAACCGGATGTCGCTTGCGCAATGGCTGGTTTTTACTTTGGTTTTGTTATGGTCAGTACGACTTGGTTCTTTCTTGTTGTACCGAGTGCATGTGAATGGAAAAGACGGTCGATTCGACGAGATGCGCAAGAGCTTCTGGGCTTTTGGTCGGTTTTGGATTTTGCAGGGTCTTACAGCGTGGGTGGTTATGCTGCCTGCAAGTTACCTATTTCAATCACAAAAGGAAACAACGCTTCACGCAGTGACTACCTTCGGGGTAAGCGTTGCACTTTTTGGCTTAGCGTTTGAAGCGTTAGCTGATTGGCAAAAGTTCCAGTTTAACCAAGACAAGAAGAACAAAGGCAAGTGGATAGCAAGTGGTTTATGGAAATACTCCAGACACCCTAACTATTTTGGTGAAATTTGTATGTGGTACGGGGTGTATACGGCTTGTGTGCCATGGCTAACAAACAATCAGGCAATTGTATCAATCGTGAGTCCGCTGACGATTGCGACGCTACTTATCGGTGTGAGCGGTATTCCGATTTTGGAGAAATCGGCAGACAAAAGATGGGGTCAGAACAAAAAATATCAGCAATATAAACGAGGAACTAACGTACTAATACCGATGTTGCCGAAAAAATAGCACTAAGAGAAGGGCGCGCGAAATAAAATGAATCCCGTTACTCCTCACCATACAGCAATTATTCCAATACCTGGCGTGTACCTATTTTGCGAGATAGATGTTTTAAAATATTAGTTTTAGAAAAGGAGTAACGGGATGAATATGTTCAAGCTGGTCGGTGCAAAATCAGTTGAAGAGTACTTTGCACTTCTGAACGACGAGCGAAGAGAGCAACTTGAGATAATCGACAAATTGATACAAGAAACAGTCCCAACTCTCAAACCTTGGTTCGCATACAACATGATTGGCTACGGTGAATTTGATTATGTTGATTATAAAAAGCAGCCAGGTAAGTGGCCCGTTATAGCCCTTGCGAGTCAGAAAAACTACATGAGCTTGTATGTATGCGCAATCAACAACCAAAATCCCGACCAATACCTTGTAGAAAAGTATGAGCAGGAACTAGGTAAAGTTAATGTCGGTAAGAGCTGTATCCGGTTTAAAAAGATAGGCGACCTAAATCTGGAAACAGTCAAAAAGGTTCTGAGAGAAGCTAAAAAAACGCCAGGTCTTGTCGGATCAAAATAATGATCAAGAAAAGATGTGCTTGGGTTGGTAATCAACAGACCTATATCGACTATCATGATACAGAGTGGGGTGTGCCCGTTCATGAAGATAGAAAGATGTTCGAGTTCTTGACGCTAGAATCAGCTCAGGCAGGTTTGAGCTGGATTACTATCCTGAAGCGCAGAGAAGGGTACGCCAGAGTTTTTCACGGATTTGATCCAGTAAAAGTAGCCGCAATGACTGATGAAGATATAGAAAAAGCGTTGCAAGATACCGGCATTATACGTAACAAGCTAAAAGTCAAAGCAGCTGTTAGAAATGCGCAGGTTTTTCTCCAAATTCAGAACGAGTTCGGTAGTTTCTGTAAGTATATCTGGCAGTTTACAGGAGGGAAACAGAGGCAGAATGCGTGGGAAGACGTATCCGGTGTGCCAGCTACTTCAAAAGAGTCAGATACGCTGAGTACAGATCTCAAAAAGCGTGGTATGAGCTTTGTCGGGAGCACCATTATGTATGCTCACATGCAAGCGACCGGGTTAGTGAACGACCATACAACCGATTGTTTCAGGTACAATAGATGTAATGAGTGAGAGCTTTACTGTAATTTTTGACTTCGACGGTACATTAGCCGATACCCCTAAGCTCGTTGTTGAAATTTATAACGAACATGCCGATGAGTTTGGTGTTCTCCCCGTAAAAACCGAGCAAATACCTTATTTGCGAACACTTGGATACAAGAGAGGCATGAAGGCGCTCAAAATTCGCTGGAAAATACTTCCGAAACTAATCCTGCTAATGCCAAAGGAAATGAAAAAACGAATGAACGAAGTCTATCCGTACCCTGGAATCGTCACGCTTCTAGAAGAGCTAAAGTCTTCTGGGCTTACTGTTGGCGTACTGACGTCGAATAGTGCAGAGTTAGTGCAGACATTTTTTAAGTCACATAATTTTCCGAAACTCGATTTTACAGTGACAGAGAAGACGCTTTTTAGTAAAGAAAAAGCACTACGCAAACTTCTGAAAGCGCGAGGACTCAACAGGGACAAAGTTATTTATGTAGGTGACGAACCTCGAGATATTGTGTCATGTAATAAAGCAGGAATAAAAGTTATTGGAGTTACGTGGGGTCTCGGAGGCAAAGAAGCGCTTGCCATTACGAGACCTGACATTCAGGTGGATACTGTTGAACAGCTAAAAAAAGCTATTCTAGACGAAGCACGTAAGCTAACTAAATTGTAATAATATTTGTTGTGGGTATTTACGCGCCGATAGGTTCAAAAGACTCGTTTTTAACTCTGAGCTTGAGGCTGTCTATTTTCCATCTTCCGGCTACTTTGCGGAAGTTGTATTCGTAGACACCATCCATTTTGTGTACGTAACGTTCGCCATCTTTTAGGGTATAGTAGCGTGCTTCAATTTCGCTAGTTGCTGCGACTTCTTTTTTGCCGGTACGTTCGATGTCCATATGACCCAACTTGTGTCGTGCACTATAGTATAAGTCTCGAATCATACGCCGCCATCCATACAAGACGCTCGCCGCTGCCTTTTTACCCGGTGCTTCCTTATTAAATACACTTTCGTCAATGTACGGTGTTTCGGTGAATAATTGTTCAAGTTTGTCCCACTGTCCTTGATCACGATACTCCATTACTTGTTCAATGAGCTCGCGAATGTGGGCGTTTACTGCTGCTGAATACATATTGAATAACCCTCCTATGTCTCCAAGCTTTTCGCTTGGTGGTCATCACATACTACACTATGCGCCGATTATTGGCAATAGGCAAGCGAGAGTGCTAAAATTACAACTATTTAATCTGTTAAAATGTATGTAATGACTATTACAATACTCTCGGTTGGCGCCCGTCCAAAGGCTGAAACTGCAACGCTTTTGAATGATTTTCTTAAGCGGCTCCCAAAACACATACGTGTAAACTGGCAGTTTATAAAGCACGGGAACGGTACGCCTGAAGTAAGTAAACAACAGGAAGCTGAGTTGATTCTGAGAGCCATTCCAGCCAAAACGAAAGTAATTTTGCTCGACGAGCAGGGAAAACAATTAAGTTCACCCGAACTTGCTCGCACCGTGTTTGGTAAGGCGGACGATGTATGTTTTATTATCGGTGGGGCGTATGGGGTATCGAAAATCGTTCAGGACAGGGCGGAGCTTGTATGGTCACTTGGAAAGCTCGTATATCCACATCAACTGGTTAGAATTATCATTGCCGAACAACTCTATCGAGCACACAGCATTCATATCGGTCACCCATATCATCACGCTTAAGTTTGTGCGATAATAGCGAATAATGAGTAACACTGCATACGCATTTGGATGCACAACTAGGCACTTGCAAGGCTTTTTTCGAGACGTAATGTATTACGTTGGGGAAAAAACGAAGCAAAGTAACAAAGTTGTGCGCCAAAACCGCTTGCAGAGTTTCGTGCTCTGCACGAAAGCAGGCAAGGGGGGTGCGTCGCAGTGAATGTTTTCTTTATATATGCTCATGAAGACCCGAAGTCGTTTGGGGCGGCTATGCATAATCGCGCATTGAGCTATTTTGAACGAAATCAGCACAAGGTTGTGGTATCTGATTTGTACGCATCAGGGTTCCACCCGATTGCTGCAAAGTGGGACTTTGTGGTCTCAGGAGGAGCGCATCAAAACTACATGCTTGAGCAGAGACGAGCAGCTGGTGAACAGGAGGGTGGTTTCGCCGCCGATATAAAAGATGAAATTGCTAAAATCAGGGTCGCTGATTTGTTAGTTATCGAGTTTCCGTTGTGGTGGAGCGCACCTCCGGCTATTATGAAAGGCTGGTTCGACAAAGTTTTTGCAATGGGAGTCACTTGGGATGGAGATCATCGCTACGGCAAGGGTCTGCTTGCGGGTAAGCAGGTCCTAGTGATTACTGGTACTGGTGACTCAGAATCTCTCTATTCTCCGCAAGGTCTACACAAAGCAACCGTTACGCAGCATTTGTATCCTCTGCTGCATAGCACGCTTGCTCATGCCGGACTGGACGTACACAAACCATTCGTAGCGCATAATTTGACTGCGGCGAATGACGATGAACTACAAAAGTATCTCCTCGATCTAGAGTCGTATCTTGACGTTGTGGTGAGTCGAAATCCAGAGTTTATTTATAAGCACTAGTAGGGTTTTTCCTGGAATCTTAGTAGCCAAGACAAAAAATTCACGGTTGGATGCAGCACAAGTGCTATAAAGAATCCGATGAAATATAGTCTTGCTGGAAGTGTGAAGAATAACAGTGAAGCAAGCACACCTCCCACGAAGAAATCAATTTGATCAAATGGAACCCAGCTCTTACCAGGTTCAATGTTTAGCTGTCTTTTGAAAAAGCTTTTTAGTGCATCACCTGCGACTGCCCCAAAACCAAGAATCAAACCCATAAATAACGTGTCAGGTGAGCTATAGTCAACAACACCAAGATTGTAGTCACTTAGCCAGGAGAATTGTTGGACAAGCAGCATCTGAATTCCGGACGTCACAAGGCCCATAACCATACCCGCTACTATGCCACGTATAGTCTTGTGATCCCCGAATATTCTTTTGCCTCGAAAAGTTTTTCCGAAATCTAGGGGTGTCTTAAATTTCTTAAGGTACGGTACGTTATGTGCAAGAACAGGCCCCATGTTGGCATAGGCAAGCGGCAAAAAAACCCATATGAGACTCAAAATATCGTGCAACACTACATGATCCTCAGTCGTTTTTTTAGACGATTCATTTTCGGTGCAAGTATATCAAGAATGCTAGGTCGAATGTAGAACTTCCGAGCTTTTAACACGTCGTCTCTTAAATTGTCGGCAGTTGGGATGTTTGAGAGTAGGCTGTATGTTTTTCCTAGTGCGTTTGCTCGGTGGGCATCGCTGCTTGCAAAACTTGGGATATTTCGCAGGCGCGCCCAGGCGTGTGCTTGAGGGCCAAAATTTTGGAAATAAGCGCGTCCGTTTGCACTCTCGATAATGTCAATGTCTTGAATTATTCTTTCTAAATCTTCTCGTTTAATGCCGGAACGTACTGTTTCAAAAGGGTGAGGGATGTACACGACGCCCCCTTGGTTTTTTATTGCTGCAATGGCTGCTTCAATATCTTGGTGTGGTTGTACGCGCTTAGATATGAAGAGTCCAATAATATCACCTTGTCGTGTCGAAATTTCTTCTCCAACAATAATCTTGTCACTGCCAAGTTCCGCTTGTAGTTTTTGAGCAAAGTCGATTCGGTTATGATCTGTTATAGCGATACAGTCGAGAACTCCTGATTCAATGATCTTTCGATAATCATCCGGACGTATGCTACCGTCGGGGGAGGCAATAGAGTGCGTATGTAAGTCAACTTTTAGCATGCTTTTTTGTTGCTGGTTGGTGATCTTCAATGTTGAGGAGTCGGGAAATTTCGATGAAGCGCATAGCGGCGGTTATTAAGTTGAGTGCAATAATAAGGTTTAAGAGAGCAGGTAATAATCCTGACACCAAGCCAATAATGAGGATCGTCATACGGATTTCGTAGCGGGCAATGCCTTGTGAAAAAGCACGGTTGAGAAGCTGTTTGTCATGAGAGTTGGCACTAATAGCCATTTCACCCTTCGCCTTTACGTAACTAACGAGCAGGCTAGTTCCAACAACAGCTGGTACCACCCAGAGGGCGATTTCTGTTGCATATTCTTTACTGACATAGACAGCCAGAGCCGAATAGACAATTACCTCCTTAAGACGGTCGGTGGTTGCATCAAAAAACATTCCAAGTTTTGATACAGACTTTTGTTCGCGTGCTAAAGCGCCGTCAAGCGAGTCCATGAGCCCAAAAATAACAATGTATATGCTCGCAAGTACTGGACGCCCTTGCCAGAGTGCCCAGGCGGCAGGGATATGCCCAAGCAATGACAGCGTCGTGATATGAGCAGGTCTTAATTTTCTGTCAAAAAGATTGTTGAGCCAATGTGCGAGATGTGCCATCAATACTTTTATACTGTTTCCAATCATTTCGGTCGGGTCTTGCATACGTATCAGTGTATCGTACCTTTTTAAAGTATCAAAGGTACGTGTGGTATAGTAATAAAACTAAAACGGGAGTAGTTAGTCGCAAAAGCTCTTGACGTACCATTAGTAGAATTCGTGGAGCCTTCAATACCGTACGATCTTTTTCACATGCCGAGCGATATTGAACAAGCACGATTGAACGGGACAAATTGTTATGGTCTTGCCGCGCTCGTGTGTTGGCATCTTTTTGCTCAAAAGCTACCAAGGACGATGAGGGGTTATGAAATGTTTCATGACGATCGACACTTCCGTCGGGTCGACCAGGAAGCTCCGGCTGTAGGTGATCTTGTGTGGTTAGGATACAGGGGGCAAGAACGAAATGTTACATCATTTATCCCGCAGTTTAACCAGTTTGGATGGCTTCAAAACTGGCGGGATTTTCCTGTTAATCATGTAGGGATAGTTGCATCAACTGATGAAGCTGACCCGCTAATTTTACATGCAAGCCAAGAAAAACACGGTACGACAATAGAGCCACTTAGTGTGATACAAACAGCAAAAAGGTATGCTCAACAATATGCAAGACAACGTCTTAGAGCGGCGTAAGAAGTGATATAATTTAACTGATATGCAAGAGAGAATAAAACAATGTGTGGCTGGATTATTTAGTATTAATGTCGAGCCGATGATCAACGTTCCTGATGAGCAATTCGGCGATTTGGCAACTAATGTTGCCATGCAGATTGCTGGACAATTGGGTGAAAATCCGCGTGAAATAGCTGAAGCTATAGCTGAGAAACTACGAACTTTCGACGATGTTACAGAAGTTTCTGTGGCAGGACCTGGGTTCATCAACCTGCGCTTTTCTGACGAATATTTGTTGCAACAGGCACAAAGCGAGCCAGCAAAAACACTTACTGGCAAGAAATACCTCGTAGAGTATTCTGACCCAAATCCGTTTAAGCCACTGCATGCTGGTCACCTGTACACAACCCTTGTCGGGGATGTTCTTGCACGACTTGTCGAAGGAGCAGGTGCAGAAACGATTCGATTAAACTTTGGTGGCGATGTTGGCATGCATGTCGGCAAAACGATGTGGGCAGTGTTACGCGAACTAGGCGGAGAAGATGTCGAGGCCGTTAAAGAGTTGCCGCATGAGACTCTGGGCGAGTGGATGGGAGCACGTTACGTCGAAGGCAATAATGCCTATGACGATGACGAACAAGACCAGGCCGAAATCAAAGCAGTCAACAAACGTGTGTATCAACTGCATGCTGAAAATGACCATGACAGTGCATTTGCGCAAATATATTGGTATCTGCGCGATGCGAGCTATGATTTTTTCAAGAAACTATATGAAGAGCTTCAGGTCGTTGCCTTTGATCGGTTTATTCCAGAAAGTGAAGTGGCAGCC
>JAGQNQ010000014.1 GCA_020428015.1 Candidatus Saccharimonadota bacterium
TACAACTTTGACATTGCAAGCTCTCCAAAAGCGTTCGTAAAAGGGGTATAATAAGATCATATGATAGATATTCAGTTGGTGCGGGATGATCCTGCCCGCATAAAACAAAAGGCAAGCGAAAAAAGAGTAGACGTCGACATCGATCGACTGTTAGCTCTGGATACCGAGCACCGTGACTTGCTGCAGCAAGTTGAATCGCTTCGCGCGCGACGCAACGAAATTAGTGCGCAAATGAAAAACGGTCAGCCAAACCCAAAGCTGATTGAGCAAGGCAAGCAGCTAAAAGTAGAGCTTGCAGATCGCGAAGAGTTGCTTGATAAAACAGCAGAAGAGTTAAGTAGCATACTAAGGCAGGTTCCAAACATCGCACTTGATCACGTACCGGTAGGTGAAACCGAGGACGATAATGTAGTTACTAAAACCGTTGGCGAAAAGCCTCAATTTAGCTTTCAGCCAAAGCCACACTGGGAAATACTTGCAACTCGCGACATGATGGATAAAGAACGAGCGGCTAAAATTTCAGGCAGCAGGTTTACTTACTTAAAAGGTGGTATTGTTCAGCTACAGTTTGCTCTGGTGCAGTTTGTCATGGATGTACTTGGCGATGAAGAAACGCTCAAGAAAATCATCGAAAAAAATGGCTTAAACATCAGTAGCAAGCCGTTTACACCAGTGTTGCCTCCCGCAATGTTACGAACTGAACCGTATGTAGCGAGTGCCCGTCTAAATGCGGCAGAAGTGACGTACAAACTTGATGGCGATGATTTATGGTTGAACGCGAGTGCAGAGCACACACTTTGCACAATGTACTGGAACGAGATACTGTCAGCAGAGCAATTACCAATTCGCTATATCGGTTATTTGACTAGTTTTAGGCGCGAAGCTGGAACGTATGGCAAAGACACTGAAGGCATTATTAGACTACATCAATTCGACAAACTTGAGATGGAAGTCTTCAGCACGGCAGAAACGGGACTCGATGAGCATAAATTTTTGTACGCTATTCAAGAATATCTTGTCCAGCAGCTAGGTATTCATTATCAGTTTATTGAAAAGTGTACTGTAGATATTGGAAAGCCAAATGCCGCAGGTATAGATATTAATTGTTGGTATCCAGGCCAAGATCGATTTATCGAAACGCATACCGCGGATTATATGACTGATTTTCAGGCGCGTGATTTAAATACTCGAACCAAAACAGCAGATGGTACATCTCTAGTTCACACAAATGATGCCACTGCTTTTGCGATGAGTCGAATTCTAGCCGCGATTACAGAAAATTATCAGAATGAAGACGGCACAATTAATATTCCAGACGTATTACAAAAATATATGGGAGGGAAGACGCAGATATGATAGAAAATATTGCAATTACAGGCATCAAAGCCGACATAACCAAAGACCTCGAAAAGTATATTCAGAAGAAAATCGGTAAACTTGATAGACGAGTCAAAAGAAATCAAAGAGACGAAGTTCGGGCTGACGTCAAATTGAACGAAGCTATGAGTAAAACTGGAAAGAAATGCACTTGCGAGGTCATTCTGCATGTACCTGGTGCTCGTTTAACTGCTGTTGAAACTACTATGAACATGTTTGCGGCTGTAGACATAGTTGAAGCGAAGTTGAAAAACCAGCTGAAAAAGCACAAAGAAAAGCATTCTCGAGCCAGCGATAAGCACAAGAACACAAAAGCTCGCGTACTACTTGGCAAATTTTCTCGAAAATAATCGAAAATAGAGGCGCTCTTGCGGTATAATAACCCTAAACGAGATCGGGTGGGATTTTAGTGTCTAGATACACGAAAAATAAGCGACGCTCGAACAGACAATAAGAAGGGTAATATACATGAAGAAACTAGTTAAAAAAGTACTAGGCGATCCAGAGGCGAAAACATTAAAACGTATGCGCAAGCGCGTAAAAGACGTGAACGCCCTGCAGGACGAGTTTAAGAAATTATCAGACAGCGCCTTGCGTCGCAAAACTGAGGACCTTCAAAAGAAACTCAGTGAAAAAGGCCAGACGCTAGACAGCATTTTACCCGAAGCCTTCGCGACGGTGCGTGAAATGGCATGGCGCGAGATTAAGCAACGTCACTACGACGTGCAGTTAATTGGTGGTATGGTTCTGCACGAAGGCATGGTTGCCGAAATGAAGACCGGTGAAGGAAAAACCCTCGTTGCGACACTACCGGTATATCTGAACGCGCTATCTGGTAAAGGGGTGCACGTCGTCACGGTAAACGATTATCTTGCGCAGCGTGATGCGGGCTGGATGGGCCAGATTTACTACGCGCTAGGTCTATCCTGCGCAGTTATTATTCCAGACCACAGCTACGTGTATGATCCTGAATACAATAACGAAGACCACGAAGATCCACGTTTCCGAAAACTTCGTCCGTGCACGCGGCAAGAAGCGTACGCAGCCGACATTACCTACGGCACAAACAACGAATTTGGCTTCGACTACCTGCGTGACAACATGGTGCGCGAAGTCGATCAGCTACGTCAGCGCGAGCTCAACTTTGCCATTGTTGACGAAGTCGACTCAATCTTGATTGACGAAGCTCGAACTCCTTTGATTATTTCTGCACCAAGCGCTACGAGTGGTGCCGCTTATGAGCAGTTCAGTAAGTTAGCACGCCAGCTTAAGCGGGACAAGCACTTTGAAGTTGATGAAAAGCGCCGCGCCGTTACTATGACCGACGAGGGTATCACCTATGTCGAAAAAGCACTTGGCATTAGCAATCTCTACGACAGCACCAACATTCGTACGATTTATCACCTTGACCAGGCATTGCGCGCTGAAGCACTATTCAAACGCGACAAAGATTATGTAGTGACAAATGACGGCGAAATCGTGATCGTTGACGAGTTTACTGGTCGTCTATTGAAAGGCCGACGCTATAACGAAGGTCTCCACCAGGCAATTGAAGCAAAAGAACACGTTGAAGTGCAGGAAGAGTCGATGACGCTTGCTACTATTTCGTTCCAGAACTATTTCCGTCTGTATGACAAGCTGTCGGGTATGACTGGTACTGCCAAAACCGAGGAAGAAGAGTTTCATCAGATCTACAAGCTTGAGGTGGTTGAAATTCCGACTAACCGACCACTTGCTCGTACAGACATGGCTGATAAAATCTACCGCAGCAAAAAAGGTAAATATGACGCAATCGCTAACCAAGTGAAAGAATTGCAAGAAAAAGGCCAGCCAGTTCTCATCGGTACAAGCGCTATCGAGCATAACGAAGAATTGAGCAAGCGGTTGAAGAAAGCCGGAGTCAAACACGAAGTATTGAACGCCAAGAACAACGAACGCGAAGCACATATCGTTGCAGAAGCAGGTCAAAAAGGCGCAGTCACACTCGCCACCAACATTGCCGGTCGTGGTACAGATATCGTGCTGGGTGAAGGTGTGAAAGAACTCGGAGGACTGTATGTTATCGGCTCTGAGCGTCATGAGTCTCGTCGAATTGATAATCAGCTGCGTGGTCGTTCAGGGCGACAAGGCGACCCTGGTGAAACACAGTTCTATGTGAGCACCGAAGACGACTTGATGCGCGTGTTCGGCGGTGACCGCATTCGTTCGGTTATGAACCGTTTGAAGATTGATGACGAGACGCCAATCCAAAACCGCGTTATTAGCAAGAGTCTCGAGGCAGCCCAGAAGCGTGTCGAGGGCTTCAACTTTGATACACGTAAAAACGTGGTGCAGTACGACGATGTCATGAACCGTCATCGTGTAGCAGTCTACACCCTTCGCAAAGAAGTTTTAAAACAGGCTAATATCACTGGAAAAATTAAGGATTTCTTGGATGAGCAGGTCAAGGCGATGGTCGGCTCGCCAGACAGCTATACCGACGCGTTTGAATTGCAGTTGAAAGACATTTTCAATCTAGAAGATGCCGTACTCGACAAGCTTTTTAATATAGATGCTGAAAAGTTTGAAAAAGAACTACAGAAAGCAGTGCAGAAAAAATATGACTCGCAGACAGAAGATTTCGGCAAAGAAATCATGGAGAAAGTTGAGCGTGATATTTATTTGCAGGTTATGGATAATCTTTGGATGCAGCACCTTGAGAGCATGGACCACCTGCGCCAGGGTATTCATTGGATTTCAGTTGGTCAGCGTGATCCGCTTGTAGAGTATCGACGACAATCAAAGATTATGTTTGAAGAAATGCAAAACGTGCTTCGCCACGACGTAATCCGTGCCTTGTTTCATGCACGACCAGTTGCGGCTGACGATCTTGACGATCCAATCGAGACTGAACTGACCCGAGCAGCCCGCAGCTCAGTCGATAACGCAGATAGAATTTTGCTGACGGACGAATCATTTGATGCTGAGGATTTTAGTGCAACAAGTGGCAAAAAAGCACGGAACGCCGCAGGCAAGAAGCACAATGTGGTTAAGAAAAAACGCAAAGCTCAGCGTCAAAACAAGAAAAAGAGCCGACGTAAGTAAGCATGCTTAGGCATAAAGTACACGAAGTTACGTTTAAATCAGGTTTACGCGGCCTAATTATTGATACACCAAAAACAGGTGTTGTGGTATGTGAAGTTAGTTTTCGCGCTGGTGAATTTTTGCTGAAAAAAGAGAAGTGGGAAACGGCTCATCTCATGGAGCATGTGCTGTTGGGGGCTAACCGTGACTATCCAAAAGCGCGTGATTTTCAGGCAGCAATTGAGCAGAACGGGGCTTATAGCAACGCGAGCACCAGCGTGTATGATATCACCTACGAGGTTGAGGCGGCAGACTTTGAATGGCAACGTGTTGTAGGCTTGTTGTTGGACGCAATAAGTACGCCGAAGTTTCTCCAGGAAGAAGTAGACTCAGAACTGAGCAATGTTCGCGAGGAACTTATTAGCAGAGGGAATAATCACTTTCGGCATCTAAATGCTGCCCTCAGGCAGAGTATGGGGCTCGCTTCACTAACGGATCAGGAAAGGGTTGAACTTCTCCATCACGTTAAAAGGAATGATTTGCTGAAGCACTACAAAGCAACACACACGCTGAAAAATGCTCGTTTTATCATTGCTGGAAACTTTCAAGGCGACTATGATGGGGTTGAAAAAATGTTCAAAGATCGACTGCAGTTGGAGAGTGGCCAAGAACGAGTTGCGCTACCATCTGAGCCAGTTCAAAAACTTGAAGATCCGCTGGTCTTGCGAAAACCGAGTGTTCCAAATGTCTATTTATATCTAGATCTTTATCTGAAGCGGGAGCTTGATCAGCGCGAAAAGATTGCGATGCAGATACTGTCAACGATGCTGACGGAGACTATGTATTCACGCATATTTGGTACGGCTCGTGAGAAAGGTTGGGTGTACGGTATGGGTTCAGGCATGAGCTACGCACGCGACATGAGCAGCTTTTGGTTGGGGGCACAGGTGAGTAAGACAAATAGTATGCCACTGCTGCGCTTGATTCGAGATGAGCTCATGCTCTTAAAGGATGGTCAGATATCCGACGAAGATTTCGAGGCTGCTCGGAAGCATTTGTTGGGCAAAACCATGCGCTCCGGTCAGACAGCCACGGGCCTTGTTTCTCGGTACAACCAATACTATATCGATGGAACGGTAGATAACGTAAACGCGCTGACGACCCTCACGAAAAAAGTCAGCAAAAAATTGTGCGTCGACCTTATTAAAGAAATGCTCGGAGATGATACTTGGGGTCTCGGCGTGCTTGGAAGTATTTCGCTCAAACCTGCTCGCAAGTTACAATCATACGTAGCTGATATTTTTAACGATTAGGAACTTTTTTCCCGATGTCTAGCGATCTAAGCCAACTTCAAAAAGATATATCTGATGCATACAAACGTCTTGCAATTGATGCATTATCTGAAAAAAACGAATCACTGCTGGCTCAGATGCAGGCGCCGGATTTTTGGGCGGATAACGAGCAGGCACAAAAAGTGAGCAAAGAACAATCATCTTTGGAGAAACGCATTGACTTCTGGAAAGATCTGAAAACACGTTCCGAGGATTTGGTCGAGCTAGCCGGGATGCAGGATGATAGCCTTGCGAGCGATATCGAAAAACAGCAATTGCAACTACAGCTAGACTATAACAATGCCAAGCGGGAACTACAGTTTAGCGGACCGTACGACGATCATGATGTGATTTTAAGTATATTCGCTGGTGCGGGCGGCACTGAGGCACAAGATTGGGCAAGTATGCTGCTGAGAATGTATACGCGCTGGGCTGAGGCCAATGATTTAAAAGTTAATCTCATTGATCAATCAGAAGGGGATGAAGCGGGGCTAAAAAGTGTATCACTAGAACTCAGTGGATCAAGTTTTTTGTATGGTAGATTACGAAGCGAAAACGGTGTTCATAGGCTTGTACGGCTAAGTCCATTTAATGCAGATAATTTGCGACAAACCAGTTTTGCTAGGGTTGAAATTATTCCAAAAGTTGAGTCGCCAGATGAAGTAGAAGTAGATGAAAAAGATTTGAAAATCGATGTATATAGAAGTGGTGGAAAAGGCGGTCAATCAGTAAACACCACTGATTCAGCGGTTAGAATTACACATTTACCAACGGGCATAGTGGTAGCTATTCAAAACGAAAGAAGCCAATTACAGAATAGGGAAATGGCTATGACTATTCTTCGTTCGAAATTAGCCCAACTACGAATTGAACAGCACAAAGACAAAATATCTGAGTTGAAAGGTCCGAACGAGCAAGCAGCTTGGGGCAATCAAATACGTAATTATGTATTGCACCCATACAATATGGTTAAAGACACCAGGACAAAATATGAAACAACAGATACGCAAAGCGTACTAGACGGTGATATAAATCAATTCATTGAGAGTTTTTTGGACTGGAAACTAGGTAGTTAGAAAAAAAGTAAAAAGTAGATTGTTTTAAGTGTAATACTCAAAAATATATCCTATGAAGAAAAAGTGGAGCCTAAAGATATTTGTTATAAATGTTACACTTTGACTTTTTATATTGCTAATGCTATGTTAAGCCAGTAGTATAATAAAAAAATAGAAAGAGAAAAAATATGACTCAGGATGAAGTATTTTTGAAGATAAAAAGTCTATTGTTACAAAAGCTTGATTCTGCAAATATACCAGATGAAGCTGATCTTAGGGCAAAAATTAATTCTGTCTCAACTCTATCTAATTTAAAATTCGCTGTAGAAAACTGGACCAAAAGAGACAATAACGGACTATCGGGAACGCACATAGGAGGCCAGGTAGATTGGGATGCCAATGTATTAGGAGCTTTAAATCATTGGATTTCTATGTTCCCCGTAACGAAGACTGATCTTCCACAGGGCCCTTTTGCTCCCGAAAAACCGCCTACACCATCACCTGTACCTTTTATCGACATAAACACAGGACCGAAACCACCAACAACTACAGTATGGACCGCCGCACAGTTAATTTCATTAGTAAATAGTAATTCCAATGGTAACTTTAGCACCGATGAGCGTAAGCAACTACTGAATGATATTTCATCAGGAAAATATACCACCGCGGATCAAGTAAATAGTCGGATATCTTACTATGTTAACCATAATCCTAGTTCTGGCCCCAACCCTAACCCTAATCCAAACCCAGTTCCGTCGGCTCCAGTAGATACCCGCACATTAGATCAAGCGACCCACGATGTATACGTACAGGCAGAAGCAGCACTAAAGCAAGCAGCATCAGGTAATCCTACTGACTTAATAAACATGGATAAATTTTTTGCTGCACTAAATAGCGCTCCAAGTCCAAATCTGAGTAATATGGATAACTATAATTCAATTAATGGTTACGTGTTAATTAAGGGTGACGGACCGGTGAAGGATGACGGTAGCTTAGTAGGTAACGGCGGTGCGATATATGCTATGGACTCAAATGGTAATCTATTCCACGTGACTAAAGAAGTTTACGACCAGATGGCCGTTGACGGTAAATATCCTCAACCGCTTACATATAGTCAGGATTTTATTGATAACTATCTAGGAAATGACGGTGTAATGATATCGCCAACAGAAGGCCAGCTTGGAGAACCGACTACTTCAACAGTTTCTGCACCTGCTGTAGATTCGAACACTGACACTGCAAATTCAGGCGTTGCGGCTGGCGTTGGATCGTCTGCGCAAGATCCAAGTACGCCCGATAGTGGAGCGCAAACACAACCTGATACAACCGCTAATAACGACAATAATGCAGATCCTGCAGCTGCACCTGTTGCAGCCGAGAGACCTAATCATATCCCTAGACCAATCGTGGGTGATCCTTCTAGATACAGCCAAACACCACCTAGCGAGTCAACCGATTCGGACCAAAACAATGCTGCAGTAGGGGGCTCAAGAGATCTTACAGATAGTCCAGAACAGACTGAAATTGATAGTCCTGCCACACAAGAAGACACCAGAATGTTCATAGGTGGTTCAGAGACTTTTGACGAAACAACGGGCCAGTATATTGGTACTCCTCCCAACGAAAAACCGCAGCAGGTAGTTGCTCCAATTGACACATACAAGCGCAACGATTCAGAATCAGGTTTTGCCTACCCATGGTCGGCGGCAAAAAGCACCGGTACATCTGATGTAAAGGGTACGATTACTAAAGCAGTAGCATTCATGAATCAGCATGAAAACAAAGACTATGTTTATGACACAGTTAAAGGAACAATAGTCTCAAAATCTACTGGCGAGTTTATGACGAAAAGCGACACACAGGCTTTGAACAACGTCATAGTAGATTACTATAAGCGCGATTTTCAGATACCAGAAAATACCGGACTGGCAAATCCAAAAATAGATACAAGTGCTGGCGGAATACAGTCCGGAGCAACTCAGTTCTATACGCCTAATAATGTTGGGGCTGCGAAAATAGATGGAAACAATAGCGGGCTTAACACGGTAGGCGACGGCGGCGGTGCAATAGCTGGAGCTGCTCCAGTAAGAACCGACGGCGGAACCGTCCCTCTTCCTTAGCTAGCTGATTTTAGTGTAGTTTTATCTCTACTTCATTGTCTTTATCTACAGATCCTGAAGACGGAGATTGATTAGGAGATTGAACGCCACCGATATTAATCTGACCATTGTCATTATTGTCTGTCGCGCCTGTATACAATTCAGTTCTGTTGTTAGAGTTTTGAAGTTGGTTGGACGGCTGACGCTCCTCGTCAATTACTTGCTCTTGATAACTTCTAGTAAATTCATCTATCCAGGCTTGATCAGTGTTTTCAGCTTCTTTTTGTTCTTCAGCAATCTCTGATTGAGCCTTAGTTTGCTCTAATCCCTCAAGTCTAGCCAAGTACGCCTCCAGACCACCAAGGTTTCTAACATCATCCAATTTTCCATTTTCTAGTACATAAATAATGTCCATTAAGTCCAAAAGTGGTTTTCTGTGAGTTACCATAACAACAGTTTTCCCCTCTATCATTTGACTTAAGGAGTCCCTAATATAATTTTCGCTTTTTACGTCCAGCGCGGCGGTTGGCTCGTCAAGACATAGTACAGGAGCGTCTTTTATAAGGGCACGGCCAATTGATAATCGCTGACGCTGACCTCCACTCAGTGAGCCACCATCTTCACCGACTGGCGTCCGAAATGCTAGAGGCATTTTTGTTACAAACTCTGTAATGTTTGACACGTCGACGGCATGGGCGATTTCTTCGTTTGATACAAATCTATCAATATCCCCCTCAACTAAGTTTTCAAAGATGTTCTCGTTGAATAATTGAGGCGTTTGACTAACCCAAGCTATTCTTTTACGTAACTCACGTAGTGAAACTTCCTGAGTATTTATTCCGTCAATCGTTATCGCTCCACTACTTGGTTCAATGAAAAGGGGAATAAGTTTTAATATTGTGCTTTTTCCGCCACCGGAAGGACCTATAATACCGATTTTCTGCCCAGCAGGGATGGTGAAGTTAATACCATCTAAGACGGTCTGATCTTTGTAAGTATAATGAACATCATGAAATTCTATGGTGCCACTTATAGCTTGGGTTATGTGTTGGTCTTGACGCAAAAATTCAATATTTTGATGGTCGACCATAACCTCGTAGATTCTGCTAACGTCTACTAATTTTTGATTTCTGGATGTTATTTGGCCTATCATTTGTTCAACCGGACCAATCAGGTAGCCCATATACGTCATAAAGATTAATAAGTCACCAAATGATATTTCCTGTCTTAGCGCTGCCGCACCGCCTACAAGCATGACAGATGATGTAGCAAGTGTTACAAGTAGACCATTAATGCCTTCAAGTAACTCCCCCCAAAGCATGTTTTTTGACCGATAAATCAGACTATTACGCCAAAGTACATCAATTTTTTTAACCATTTTGTCTTCTAGGGTAAAGGCTTGGACGGTCTCAGCATTATTGACAGATTCATTAATCTTGGCAGAAATTTCAGAAGCATTTTCGGTATATTTTCTAGCCCAAACACCCATTTTGGGTCCGATAACTTTAATAGTTACAAAAAGCAGAGGCAGCAGAACTACTGATATCAGAGTTAGAGAGGGGTTTATCAAGAACATTATTACCAGCACCCCGACAATTACCAATAGCGACTGGATAATTACTGAGGTAGTGCCCAGGACTAGTTCAGATAAGCTGTCAGTAACAACGTTTTGTCTGTAAACATAGTCGCCTTTAGCCAATCTTTCCTGGTGAAAAAGTGGTAAATGCAGAATGTGGCGTAGAGATTCTTCCTTAATACTTCTATTAAGTCCAAAACCAATTTTTAGTATGAAATAGTTTCTAAACACGCCGAATATCTTGCCGAATACAAATAAACTAATGGTCATGATTGATGTGATAGCAAGAAGTGTTACGGTGTGAGTGTAGGGTCTTAGTGGTCCCCATGCTGGAATATTGCCGAACACTGAATCTGCCATAATTTTTATTGGCCATGGCTTTAGCAGCGCAATGCCGGTATCAAATAGATTTAATCCCACAACTATAACAATTGACGGTCTGGCGAGCTTGTAATACTTGCTTAACCACACTTTAAAAGCGCTATTACCGCCTGTTTGTTTGGCTACAATGCTCAAATATTGCTCGACTGCGGGATCAACTAAATCCTTGGGCCAGCCAGCGCTAATAAGCTTGCCATTTAATATATGCGACGGGGTACCATTTTTAACTTCGGCAGCTATTGCTTCGAATAATTTGTCTTGCATAAGTCTTTAGCATTAAGCATAAACGGATATATTGAATTAGGCAATCCTAATCTGACGGTTACTGTTTATGTTTCTTTTGGTATAATAATAAGTCGAATGATACTGCTCGATAGAATAACCAAAACATATGGTAATAAGGGTCCTGCACTGGAGAGAATTAATCTACATGTGGAGGCTAAAGAATTTGTCGTTATTGTTGGTCAAAGTGGTGCTGGAAAGTCGACGCTACTTAAGCTTTTAACGCGCGAAGAAAAACCAACAAGTGGCAAGATTATTGTAGGAGGGGTCGATTATGAAAGGCTTAAAGACAAGGATGTGCCTTTTTTGAGACGTAAAATCGGCGTTGTTTTTCAAGATTTTAAGCTTCTGAGTAATCGTACTGTGTTTGAAAATGTAGCATTCGCACTAGAAATAGTTGGTATGAGCAATCGCGAAATAAGACACACAGTGCCTAAAGTCCTGGAAATAGTCGGATTGAAGGGTAAGGGGGATAACTATCCATCTGAACTATCAGGTGGTGAACGTCAAAGGGTTGCCATTGCAAGAGCAATTGTCAGACAACCGAAAATTCTTATTGCTGATGAGCCGACAGGTAACCTTGACCCAAAACACGCCTGGGATGTTATTCGCGTACTTGAGAAGATCAATAAGTATGGTACGACCGTTCTTTTGACAACCCACAACCAAGAGATTGTTGATAAGCTCAGACGGCGTGTGGTCACAATAAGCGACGGCAAAGTCGTAAGCGACAAAGCAGGAGCGACGTATAAGTAATGAACGCACGTCAATTCTATACCGCTAAAAGAATTTTGAAGACAGGTTTTGTGAACTTATTTCGAAATGCATGGCTGAGCATCGCTGCGACTGCAGTTATGGTTGTGGCGCTCACTATTATCTCAATCGCAGTAGTTTTGAACGTGACTGCAAACAACGCCATAGACGAGCTTGCCCGTGATCTAAAGGCTTCTGTCTATTTGCAGGATGGTGTCAATGATGCGCAGCGCGCAAATCTGGAAAGCGCCTTACGTAATCTCGACTTCGTAGAAGCAGTGGACTATGTGACCCAGGATCAGGCAAAAGATGATCTTGCAGGTGATTTCAACAATGACATGGAGATTTTGCAGGCACTTACTCTTGCAGGGGAAGACGTTTTGCCTGCAAGCTACAAAGTAACGGTATCCGACCTGGATCGCATGCCCGAGATTAAGAGCCTTGTTGAGCAAGATATCTTTAGTAAAACAGTAGACTCGGTCTCGCTGGGTCAGACCGATGCACAAGCAACGATAGACAAGGCCGCCTCGGCACAGCGATTTATCAACCTAGCTAGTATCATATCAGCCTTTGTGCTGTCAGCAGTTTCGATTATGATTATCTTCAACACAATACGTATGGCAATCTACACACGTCGTGACGAAATTCGTATCATGAAGCTTATCGGTGCAACACCCGGGTATATACGTGGTCCATTTCTTGTCGAGGCGTCACTATACGGGGTCTTTGCTGCAATCATTGCAAACTTTGCGGTTTACTCGCTGATATTTTCACTTGGGCGCAAGGTCTCTTCCCAGCCCGAGTTCTCGCAGACGTTTAGTTTCTTTACAGATCCTGGTGTTATGGTTGCGATGTGGATTTGCGTCTTGCTAGTCGGTATATTAATT
Organism: Candidatus Saccharimonadota bacterium; assembly: GCA_020428015.1. Taxonomy (GTDB): domain Bacteria; phylum Patescibacteriota; class Saccharimonadia; order Saccharimonadales; family SZUA-47; genus JAGQMY01. The sequence continues at coordinate 12,805 of JAGQNQ010000014.1, forward strand.
GGCTCTTTCTCAAGCATGCTTGCTATGGGAAAGCATCTGAAGTTAAAGAACTGGTAGAATAATGCCAACCTCGAAAAAGAGGTATAAAATGTGCTATAATAAGCTTATGTTTCGCGCACTACAAAAACAACTAAAAAGAAGTTTGCTTGTTTTATCTATGAGCATGATTGTGCTTGCATTGCCAATGCAGACAGCACGCGCAGAGACTATCAAAGAGCTTCAGGCCAAGTCACAGACGCTGCAAGCCCAGATTGACGCGAACAACAACCAGCTTGTTGAACTTGAGAAAAAAGAAGAATCACTTCAGGGTAAAATTGCAGAACTTAACACAGAAATTTCAACTGCCCAGACTGAAATCGAACTAACACAGGTTAAGATTAAAGAGCTGCAGCAGAGATTAAAAGAAACTGAGGCAGAGCTTGAGCGGCAAAAGGGGCTATTGAAGGCAGCACTGCGTGCGTTGTATTCGCGGCGCGATGCATCAACGGTTGAGTTGCTTGTTGCAAGCGACAGCTTTTCAGATTTTATCGATAGCCAAGAGTATCTTGAGCGACTACAAACTGCAGTGAAAGATTCTGCTGATAAGGTAGTGAAGCTGAAACAGCAAATCGAAAAAGAAAAACTTGAACAAGAAGCACTGCTTCAAAAGCAGAAGGAGCAGAAGGCGGTTTTGGCTGCAAAACGCCAAGAACAGCAGGATATTCTTGATCAAACTCAGGGCGAAGAATCAAAATATCGTGAAATAGTCGCTTCACAGCAGGCAGAGCTAGAAAAGGCCGAAGCCCAATTGGCCGCTCTTTTAAGCGCAGGAAATTTCGTCAGCCTTGGGCCGATTAGCCGTGGACAAGTAGTGGGTAAGGTAGGCAGCACCGGCTACTCAACGGGCCCTCATATTCACTTCCAGGTATATCATAACGGCGTAACAACTAATCCGTATGTCGGCGGATCACTCATCAATGGCTATTCATGGCCACTCCTGAACGGTGTCGGCTGGATCAGTCAAAGTTACGGCTGCGTCGCAGAGTATTGGTCATATGCAACGAAGTGCAACAACAACCAAAACAGCTTCCATAATGGTCTAGATATTGCCGCTTCGGCTTACACGACCATTGTAGCTGCTGCAGATGGTGAGATTGTGTTCAAGGGCTGTCGCGCAGGATTAGGATATGTCGTTGTTATAGACCATGGCGGTGGCTGGCAAACGTGGTATCCACATCAGGTAACTCCTGAAGGCCAAGTCTACGGCTACTGCGGCTAGTCAATTCAGCTTGATTTCAGTGTGAAGGTGCTAGAATAGATACTTATAATAGAGGGACCAAAAAGGTGGATCAAGATAATACAAACATGCAGCAAGAACCTGTGAAAAACCTTCGAGGCTCTGGCAAAAAAGTCGGGAAGTTTTTAGTCGCAGTAATTATTTTCGCTGCTGGCTGGCTAGTAGGAAATGGCCGTATTTCTCTGAATACGGCAAGTGATGTTGCTGAGCAGGTGGCTCTTAATGCACCAGCTAACCTGTCAACTGATGGTTTGCAGGAAATTTACGACAAACTGAAAGCAAATTATGATGGCGATATAGACACCGAAAAGTTACTGGACGGGTTGAAAAAAGGTGCCGTCGCTGCAGTGGGGGATACCTACACGGAGTACCTTTCACCAGATGAAACAAAGGAATTTAACTCAGATCTTAACGGAACCTTTGAGGGTATTGGGGCAGAGCTGAGCAAGAAAGATAACTTTGTTGTGATCGTAGCTCCAATTAAAGGTGCGCCAGCGGAAAAAGCAGGTGTACAGCCCCAAGATATAATTGTGGAAATAGATGGTGAGCCAGCGGCTGACATAACAGTTTCAGAGGCTGTGAAGCGTATACGGGGAGAAAAAGGAACGACCGTAAAACTTAAGCTTATTCGTGATGGTGAAGCGGTAGACGTGTCTATTGTTCGAGATACCATCGACATACCGAGTGTCGAATGGAGTATCGATGGCGATATCGGCACCATAATCATTAGCCGGTTTGGTGATGACACCGTCAGTCTGACACAGAAAGCTGCGAAGGAATTTGCAAGTAAGAATATCAAAAAAGTAATTCTAGACTTGCGTGGTGATCCGGGAGGTCTTCTGGATGCGGCAGTTGGTGTTGCCAATGTTTGGTTGCCTGAGGGCACAACTATTTTGGAAGAAAAACGAGGCGGCGAAACAGTGAAGACCTTTACCGCACCGAACAGCCCTATCTTAGAAGGTGTGAAGACCGTCGTTCTGATTAACGAAGGTAGCGCTAGTGCCAGCGAAATCGTGGCAGGAGCTCTCCGAGATAACAAAGCAGCGACACTTATGGGCGAAAAGAGTTTCGGAAAAGGGAGCGTACAGCAACTCCTAGATCTAAAAAACGGCGGCTCCTTAAAAGTAACTATCGCTCGCTGGTATACGCCAGCTGGTAAAAATATCGACAAAGAAGGCCTCGAACCTGATCAGAAAGTCGAACGAACGGTTGATGATATTAAAGCTGGTCGTGATCCACAACTTGATGCCGCAAAAGCAGCCTTGAAATAACAGTGATTATCTTCTAGTATTAGGTATTAAGGAAATAAAGAGGGAAGTGTGAGTAAAAATTCTCAGGTCAAATATGTATTTGTGACAGGCGGTGTGTTGTCTGGTGTCGGCAAAGGCATAACTGCCGCATCTATCGGCAACATCTTAAAGAGTCGCGGCCTGAGCGTTAATATCCAGAAATGTGACCCATATCTCAATGTCGATGCTGGCACACTGAATCCTGGGGAACACGGCGAGTGCTTTGTGACGGTTGATGGTGCCGAAACCGATCTAGATCTCGGTCACTACGAGCGTTTCATGGACATCGAACTCAAACAATCAAGCTCGCTTATGAGTGGACGTGTCCTTCAGCAGGTTATTGCAGACGAGCGAGCGGGTAAGTATCTCGGTAAAACGGTTCAGATTATCCCACATGTAACTACTGCAATTGGTGAAAATATTGCTAAGACTGCCGAAGGATTTGATGTACACATTATTGAGATTGGCGGTACGGTTGGTGACTACGAGGGTCTGAGCTTCATTGAAGCCATCAGGGAACTAGCCATGAAAGTTGGGCGGGAAAACTGTCTATTTGTGCATGTCGTGTATCTACCATATCTTGGAGCCAGCGGCGAGTTGAAGACGAAGCCAGCCCAGAATGCCGTGCGCGAACTACGTGGTCTTGGTATCGTTCCGGATGTACTCGTTGCTCGCAGTGAATTCGAACCGCCAGCAGAAGCCGTGACAAAACTGAGTCTATTCAGCGGTGTCGAAGAAGAAGCAATCGTTTTGCTTCCGAATGCGAAGACGATTTACCAGGTGCCGCTTACCCTTGAACAAGAAGGTATCGGATCGGTTATAACTAGAAAACTCGGGCTAAAATCAGGCAAAGCCAATCTGAAAAAATGGCAAGAACTGGTATCAAAGGCTACTGATCAGAATGCTCCTGCCGTTAAGGTTGGAGTCGTTGCTAAATATCTGAACAATCAGGATACCTACATGAGTGTTTTTGAGGCACTGAAGGCAGCCGCATGGGCCCGGGACTATCAGGTTGAGATAGAGTGGATTGATGCCGAAAAACTCACGCCATCAAATGCTGATGCTATGTTAAAGCATGTCGACGGCATTGTAGTGCCAGGTGGCTTTGGTATGCGCGGCCTTGAGGGCAAAGTAGTTGCCGCACAGTATGCACTGAAAGAGAAAAAGCCATATCTTGGTCTGTGTCTTGGTTTACAGATGGCAGTTGTCGCAGCTGCTCGCAATGCTGGGGTAGAGCACGCTAACACAATAGAACTAGATCCTGATACGCCGAATCCGGTTATACATATCATGGAAGATCAGAAATATATCGAAAAGATGGGCGGCACCATGCGACTTGGGAACTTTACCGCCAAACTAAAGCCCGGCAGTCTTGCAGCTCTCGTCTATAATGCCAAGCAGGCAACTGATCGTCACCGTCACCGCTATGAATGTAACAATGCTTACCGCGAACAGTACAAAAAATGGGGCATAGAAGCCACCGGTCTTTCGCCTGACGGACACCTTGTTGAAATCATAGAAGGAATCGACCACCCATTCTTCCTTGCGACGCAAGCACATCCTGAACTCGGATCTCGTCCAAACCGTCCGCACCCTATGTTTGTCGGCTTTATAAAAGCACTCATTGCCTCCAGATAACTCTCGACCTTATAAAATACTATTGCTTTAAATTGTCAAATGTGCTAGCATAAGCACTATGGATGAATTAAACAAAAAACCAAAAAAAGTTCTCTTAGTCGAAGACGACGATAGCCTAGCATCAGTATACCTAACTCGTTTTGAAGCAGAAGGCTTCGTTGTTAAACGTGTTCCAAATGGGGAAGAAGCTCTTGCTGCTACCCTTGAATTCCATCCGGATATTATTCTGCTTGATGTCATGATGCCAAAAGTATCTGGTTTCGATGTACTGGATATTCTGCGTAACACACCGGAAACAGCCAATGTTCAGATCGTCATGCTGACCGCGCTTAGTCAGGAAAGTGACAAAGAACGCGCCAAAGAACTCGGCGTCGATGATTACCTCGTCAAATCACAAGTCGTGATTGCCGACGTTGTCGAGCGGGTCAAAGCTCGCCTCGGCCTATAACAAATCTCATAGTTTGCAAAAAAAGAAGGAGGGGTCTAGCAAGACTCCTCCTTGACTTTTTAGCAATATTTTGCTATAATTATCTCTGTTAATCACAGAAATAAACATGACAGAAGCACACAATTTCAATCCCCAGTTGATAACTCATGAACTTGTACCACTGAACCGTGGTGTTGAAGCAGAAACTGCGCTTGGTGTTGGCGATAGGGCACTTACCACCGAGATAGACCTGTCTTGGCTGGACTCGCAAGAGGATGCGCCGTTTACGCCTGATTTTAACGCTGTTTTCAAAGTTCTGGATAGTAATAAAGACGTGTTTGCTGATGAATCTAGTCGATTAGAATACCTTAGGAGTCTAAACGGTCAGCAGCTTCTAGAAGTGATTGATGCGTATCATTCATTGATGGTGCCTGATGAGTTCAAAGAAGCGATTGATCGTCCTGCCATGGTTGGTCGTAACGTAAGAACTGCTCATAATCCTGACCAGACCCAATACGTTGCGAGTCAGTTGTTTATTGAACCAAGTGACAGGCAAGACTTCTCAGATTATGCTGCTGAAAAGGTCAATGGCGCTGAGACGTTAGATCAGGTTGCGGATACCGTTGCGTTCGCAGTGCTTAATTTGCATGCGTATGCTGACGGGAACGGAAGGACCTCGCGACTCCTACATTCCGTAATAAAAGATGGTTACGATGGATCGGACGATGCAAAAAGACGGATACAAGAGCTCGCAACACCTCGTGATGCAGTTACAGGAGGTAGGCCAATGTCCTTCAATGTGGAGGGAGTACTAAAAGAAGTTTTGCTTGATGAAGTGCTTGCCGAGAGAGGAAAGCTTGAGCAAGAACCCGTTAAGAAGTTTGAAAATGCGACGTCTTTCAAAGATCAATACAATGGCTCGAACATTTCTCCGTCGATCCTCGAAGCGCATTTACGAGGTGTTACAGATGAAGACCTCAAGAAGCGGCTTGTTAAGACTGTCCAGCAATCAGGTTTCGGTCGAGTTGCTATGGATCGCGTCATGGCTACTAGCGACGAAGTATTTCAAGGTTACGATACGCTTGATGTGTACGCCAGGCTTGCGTCAATAGATGATACGAAGGCACGAGAAATTATTGATATTGATAGAGAGGTTCGTAAGCGCTACATGCAGCGTGTTATTGATATTGCTGCTGGTGGAGAGGTGTCTTTTACTAACAAGTTCACAGGAAAACCTGATTCAATTGATGCGCGAGGCCTCACTATGAGCACAAGATGGCAGGCCGTGTATCTAAAGGCCGCTTAAGTAAGAATTACTCAACCGTAACTTCAGTGCGAGAAACGGTTTTACCGGTGAAGTTTTTCTTGCGGCGGGTGATGAACTTGACCACGCCGTCCTTTGCCGCATGAATAGTGTAGTTGCGGCTCATGAATGTGCCTTTTCCTGATAGTTTGGTCTGGCCAACTTGACGAACTAAAACTTCGCCCTTGTTAACTTTTTGGCCACCAAAGCGCTTAACGCCTAGACGTTGTCCGGGGCTGTCGTGGATGTTTTTGCTGGTACCGCCAGCTTTGACGTGTGACATGTAATTTTACCTCTTAACGCTTTTCTAATACCAGTAATTCGCGTCCTACTACTTGGCCTTCACGGTGATAAATCAAGTCTTTATCAACAACGTGTTTGAATTTCACTCGATTATAGCCCAAATCGTGCAGATAATCAAGAACTGAAAGGTGTAAAAACTCATGCCGACCCCGCCACGACGGGACAGCTAGACACAGACGGGTTCCCGATTTTATTTGCTGGCCAATATTTTGCAGGAATTTGTGGTGTAGGCTATTCACTTCTTGCATGATTTTAGCGAGCTGGTCGCCTGGCGGGAGGGAAGTGAGCGGTTTACCGAGATATGTTTCACAGGCCACGGTAGAGATTTTCTCGGGTTCATGCCAGGAGTGTTTTGCGGCATCGCCAATCTCGATACGACGATAATCCCCGACGTCAGGATATTTTGTATCAAGCCAGGACAAGTTATCAATCGAATACTGCACCATACGCGGTTCCAGGTCTGAACCGTAGATGTCATAATCCATAAGCATTGCTTCCTGTAAAACAACGCCTGTTCCGCAAAAAGGGTCGAGCACAAGATGCCTGGACGCAAAATCCTGCCTTTGAGCAGGGCTCAAAGCTCTGATTTTGCTTGTTGCGTCTTGCTGTGTTGCTGATTGCGGTGCTCGCTCATCGTACTTACTGTACGATTTACTTTTCTCCTCATCAGCGCCTTGCAATTCATCAACACCAGGCACTTGTGAGCGAGTCGTTAGTGTAGTGTCTATACGCCCGACGCCCAAGTTAATAATTATTTGAGCCAGTTTTGGGGGCAACATGCCGACCTTAGCATCCCGCATTGGCCTCGCTTGGTCGCGCGCTGCATATGCGTCTATATCTTGAATGTCGGTAGTCTGCGCCAAATATGTTGTTTTGCCATCTGATACAACAATGAGTTCCCAGCCCTGTGGACCCGTGAGCTTGTTATAGAGCACCGTTGCAGCACCAAGTTCTGTTTTATCGTGGGGAACCATACGCACCGAGTGGCCAGAATTACGGATGGCTTTTTTGACCGCGAGCGCCGTTCGTGCAAGGGTCTTGGCAGATACTG
>JAGQNQ010000015.1 GCA_020428015.1 Candidatus Saccharimonadota bacterium
AGTGAGTCAGCAGAAGCTAGAATTAAACATCTGGGCGTAAATCTAGATTATTACGATGAAGAAACTAACAAAGCTGGTGATTTTGAATTTACTAAACAAAAAATAGAATTCAGCAGATTGTTTTTTGAGTACGGTTTTACCGTTCCAGCGAACTCGGTTGGGCCTGAAAAGAAAAATCCACAGCCAACGTTTATCTTGCCACTTGGGTCGAAGGTATACTCGCTTGTAGACGGCGAAGTCTTTGATGTGCCGAAGCTTTATAGCAATGACTATAGTGTGCAAGTCCAGGGTGAAAATAGTGATCTGATCTTTGAGACCGAACATGTAATAAACGTTTTAGTGAAAAAAGGTGACAAAGTTAAGGCTGGAGATGTAATCGCTGAAGTCAGTGACTATGATGCAAAAAACTATGCTGGTTTAGGCTTGGTGGAAATTGGGATATTAAAAGGTGGAAATCCACCGTCGCACGTTTGTCCTTTTGACTATTTAGATGCGTCAATAAAGGACGAAACACTTAAGAAAATTAGTGCGTTACAGAAATCTTGGGAGGAATACTTAGGGGACGACTCTATCTATAATGAAGATGTATACATGCCAGGTTGTGTGATTAGCGACTCCATCGAAGGCTAATAAGTGTTATCATGGGGCTATGGATATTGCAGTAAAAATAAAAAGTGCAACAGTGGTGTTGAGTGGTTCGGTTAGGGCGTTGGATAACGTTAGTGTCGAACTGCCTGCGAATAAGTCCATTGGCTTCATTGGTCCTTCTGGCGCTGGCAAAACAACTCTCATACGCTCTATCGTCGGCAGACAGAAACTGACTAGAGGAAAGATTGAGGTATTTGGACGCGTCGCAGGATCAAAAGAGCTAAGAAAAGACATGAGTTATATGACGCAAGAAATCTCTGCATACCCGGATCTTACGGTACGAGAAAATCTGCGGTATTTCGCAATCATGGCTGGTCTAAAAAAAGGTAGTATCACTGTGGCAATAGACAATGCACTGCGTGATGTGGAACTGCTGCAAAAAGCCGACAGACTGGTACGAGATTTATCGGGTGGACAGAAGCAACGTGTGTCACTCGCTGTCGCTCTACTTGGATCACCGAAACTCATGGTGCTTGACGAGCCGACTACAGGCTTAGACCCGGTGCTGCGCGAGAGTTTATGGAAACTGTTCGATAAACTGAAAGCAGCTGGAACATCACTTATGATATCGAGCCATTCAATGGATGAGGCCGAAAGATGTGACTATCTACTGCTTGTTCGAGGAGGGGCAGTGATAGCGCAAGGATCACCAGTGGAATTAATGAAACAGACAAATACAAAATCAATTGAGGCAGCTTTTCTGAAAATAGTGAGGGAATCAAAGTGAGTCCACGAAATACCTTGGCAACGGCGTCGCGTGTATTACAACAGCTTGGACATGATCATCGAACAGTTGCGCTTCTTTTTGTAGCGCCTCCAATGCTGTTGACGGTGATGAAATTTGTTTTTCAAGACAAACCACTGCTTTTTCAGTCGGTTGGTCCAATGCTGCTCGGTATTTTCCCGATGATTATGATGTTTTTGATAACATCCATCGTTACATTACGCGAACGGACTAGGGGTACGCTTGATCGGTTAATGACTATGCCCGCTAGCAAAATCGATTTCCTTTTTGGTTATGCACTGGCATTCTCGTTCCTAGGGTTGTGTCAAGCTCTAATCGCCGGAGGTGTTTTACTTGGACCGCTCCAAGTTACAGTATTAGGAGGCGCTTTACCAACCTTGCTTGCTGTAGTTCTTGCTGCTTTTTTAGGGACGAGCCTTGGTCTATTTTTAAGTGCTTTTGCAACAAGTGAGTTCCAGGCGATTCAATTTATGCCAGCCTTTATTTTTCCGCAATTGTTAACGTGCGGTTTGTTTACCGCAAGGACCGATATGGCCCGACCATTGCAATGGTTTGCCGATGTGATGCCGCTGACGTACAGTGTTGATGCAATGAAGCAAGTAACAATGCACTCAAACTTGGGCACTGATTATGTTCGGGATCTTTTCATCGTTGTCCTAAGCGGTATCGTAGCGCTGATACTAGGATCAATAACAATTCGAAGACAGACGAAGTAGGCGTATACTAGTATTCATGAACAAAATGATTCTTTATATATCAATGACGGTATTCGGCGGTATAGGTGGGTATATACCGGTGCTGTTTGGTGATACGTCGTTTTTGTCGGGATGGAGTATTTTAACCTCGACTATTGGTGCGGTGTTCGGTGTCTTCGCTGCAAAGTGGGCAAGCGACTACCTAGGTTAACGATGTCCTGTGAGCAACTTGACGGCTTCAATGATGCCCCATATTGCGAGGCCGAAGAATGCTAGGCTACCAAGGAAAGAGATGATTGGGTTTTTGACGGCAGCGATAGTGCGCTTGGGTGAAATATAGAGCAGTATATTTAGAACCATGTGTCCGACGAATACACCTATTCCAAAGCCGAATACATTGACAATATTGAACAGGGGAACATAACCTGCGAAATCATCCAGCCCGAGGATGAACGGCACAGTAAATGACATTATAAGGAGTGCCTTAAGTGTTGGACTTTCGACGATGTTTAAAGAGCGGGATGGGATGAGTCGGTTCAGCAGGGGACCGAATAGGCCATTTAGTCTTTCCAAACCTGTTTCGAAAGACGTTATGAAACGACGGAATGTTTTCGGGTAATTTGGATTATTCGCGTCAATGTGCTCCATGCCATCCTCTGCAAGTCGAAAGAGCACAAGGCCTGCAACGAAAACCATGATGGCGAGCAGCCACGTGATTTCTTTGAAGAATGTCCAAACGAGCAGTATGGCCATGGTTCCGAGGGCGTTACCGAGAGCAGTACCAATCTCGATACCAATGCGACCTTTTAGCCCCTTGTTTTTCTCCATCAGTCGGCCGATGAAAATCGCAAAATCGATTGCCGTTTTTAGATAAATTGTCATGCCAACAAGCACGTCAGCCCACCGTACTTTTAGGGCAATATCCTCACTTGTAAAGCGGTTTAATACATGAATTTCGCCCCACAGCAGAACTACAAGTACTGCACAAGTCATCAACGTGAGCGACAGCGCAACTGCCTGATCTCGATAGTTGGTGTTTTTGTTACTCATAATAAACTGATTATATATCAGTTAGAGAGAGCTGCTATGCGCTTTCGTGCTTGGAGAGCAATAGCGAGACTTATGCCGGATAGTAGCAGACCCTCGCTACATACGCGGATAAAAGACACATGCTCAAAGACAACGAGTCCAATGCCTGACAGAATGGTGAGCACAATTGAAGTAAAGGCAGCGTTCAACAATGACTTTTTGTAAAGTACGGCGCTAAAAATACTTGATAACAGTCCAAAACTAGCAATGAGAATGTGTAGTGATAAAAGCATAAGAATGATTATAAGCTACGGCAACCAGAAATCAAGTCCGAGGACGACCGAAAATGCAAGTAGAACTAAAAGTGATATACCAAACATACCCTTTGCCCAGCGTACAACGTCTGTTAACTCAAAGTTGCGGAGTCCATGCCACAGCCAGTAAATACTCAAAGCGGTCATACTTAGTAAGAATGTTTTAGACACGTTCGTAACGGCTGCAAGCGAGATACAAGCAAGGAAAAATGCTGCGGTATATAGCAACATTTGAATTTTTGTCGCGCGAATGCCTTTTACGAGTGGGTGAATCGGTATCCGTGCTGACTTATATTCTGCTTCTCGAAATAGGGCAATAGCGAAAAAGTGCGGCATTTGCCAGAAGAGCAAAATTAAAAATAGTACAAGTGACGTAGTATCAAGAGTACCTGTAACGGCCACATAACCTGCCACAGGTGGTGTAGCGCCAGAAATACCTCCAAGCAACGTGGCGTGGTGGGTCCGAGGTTTCAGGGGCGTGTAGACATAGACATAATCTAAAAAGCCAATTAACCCGACAATAAGTGTCCATTTGCCGACAAAAAAGTATAAGCTGCTAACACCAAGTGCGAAAAGCATAGACCCAAATATTCGAGCATTAGTAGTACTGATTTTTCCACTGACAAGCGCACGTTTTCTAGTTCTTTTCATCTTGGCATCAATGTTTCGATCAAAGATATTGTTAAAGACACACGCACTAGCAATAATTGCCGAAGTTCCGAACAAAAGCCAAAAACCAAGCCCGAAGTCGATATTTCCTCTGGAAGCAAAAAGGAATCCGGCCGTCGCACTCAACAAATTTCCACGTACAATGCCAGGCTTAACTAAATAGTAGTATGTTCGGACCAGATCCATACATGTAAAGTATAACGTGTGTATATGTACACGATTTAGGAATAGATTCAAAGACTACCACCTGGAGTCGAAAAGGTGCTATAGTTATGGGTATGATAGTGGTTACGCTTAATCAGGGGGTATTTTAGGTTGTGCCGAAGGTAAAAAGTCAAAAGCTAAACACGAGGTGGAAGCTTGTTTTCATGGTGCCGCTTGTGGCGGATTTTGCACTATTACTCTGGTTGTTTCTGCGAGGAAAAAACATCGCCTTGTTTAATCCAAAAGGCTATATTGCGCAGCAACAATATACGCTGATGTTGTGGGTAGTCTATGTTCTGCTCATGATTGGCATACCGTCACTCGTTCTTTTCTATTACATTGCATGGAAGTATCGAGAAACAAGTCCTAAGGCAGTAGTTACACTACATCATCGGCGTAGCAAAGCTCTAGTACCGGTCATGTGGATTATCCCGTCAATTTTCGGGCTGATTATCGCAGGATATCTCATACCGGCGACCCACAAACTAGCGCCACAAAAAGAAATTGAAGCTAGTGTTGATTCTATGCGAATACAAGTTATATCGTTGCGTTGGAAGTGGTTGTTCCTCTACCCGGAGGAAGGAGTCGCTTCAGTTAACTTTGTTCAAATTCCAGAAAATAGGCCCGTGACTTTCGAAATGACAGCGGATGAGGCGCCTATGGGTTCGTTCTGGATTCCGAATCTAGGGGGACAGCTCTACACAATGACAAAGCACGTGAATAGATTGAACCTCATGGCTGAAACACGCGGAGACTATCCGGGGAGTACGCCAGAGATAACTGGACCTGGGTTTACAGGACAAAAGTTTACGGCGCGAGTTAGCAGTCAGGCAGAGTTTGATTCATGGGTGTCTGCGACAGAAAGCTCGGGCGTGGTACTCAGTATGGATGAATATGAGGGTTTGGTTGAACCAAGTCAGAATAATCCCAAGGCGTTCTACGCAGGCTATGATGAGGATTTATATGCTACAGTGATTGCGAAGTATAACCAGCCCGGTACCGGCCACATACACACTGAGGCAAAAACTGAAGAAGAGAGTGACGAGGGGCACTCACATACGCACTAGATTATGAAAGAATTGCTCATCGGAAAGCTGACATGGGAATCGTTGCCGCATCAATGGTGGACGATTGCTGGTTCTCTTTCCTTCATTTTCCTCGGTCTTATAGTTGCGGGCATTTTAACCTACACTAAGCGCTGGAAATGGCTTTGGAACGAGTGGCTGACTTCTGTTGATCCGAAGAAAATTGGCATCATGTATTTTATCGCTGGTGGCGGTATGCTTCTTCGCGGAGGACTGGATGCTGTTATGTTGTGGCTGCAACAGGCGTTATCATCAGGCGATTCACACGGATATCTGAATGCTCAGCATTTTCAGGAAATTTTCACAGCACATGGAAACATCATGGTGTTTTTCGTGGCGATGGCGTTCATTTTCGGGCTCATTAACTACATCGTTCCACTTCAAATAGGCGCACGTGACCTTGCATCACCCCTCATGAACACGCTCGGCTTCTGGTTGTTTGTTGGTGGAATTGTCATGGTGAACATGTTCTTTTTCTTCGGGGGCGAGTATGCAGCAACGGGTTGGCTAGCAGTACAGCCGCTGGCTGGAGCTGAGTTTAGTCCCGGGGCTGGAGTCGATTATTGGGTGTGGAGCCTCATGATCTCCGGTATCGGAACAACTTTGGGAGCCATTAACTTCATTATGACGATATTGAAGATGCGTGCACCCGGCATGACTTTGATGAAGATGCCGCTGTTCACTTGGGGATCTCTCTACAGTATGGTCATGGCTCTGACCATATTTCCGCTGCTGTCCATGACATTATTTCTGGTTTATTTTGACCGAGCACTCGGAACACACTTTTTCACTACTATGGGCGGGGGCGACCCGATGCTATATACGAACCTTATATGGATGTGGGGACATCCCGAGGTGTACGTACTTGTAATTCCTGCGTACGGTTTATTCTCAGAGGTAGTTTCAACTTTTAGTCGCAAACCGATTGCAAGCTACACTTCAGCAGTCGTTGGCATGTTCGGTGTAGCTTCGCTAGCGTTGTCTGTATGGCTGCACCACTTCTTTACGATGGGCGCAGGCGCAAATGTGAACGCGTTCTTTGGTGTCATGACGACGTTTGTGGCTATTCCGACGGCCGTATTGGTCTTCAACTGGATTGCAACTATGTATGGGGGTCGTATCCGATTTGAAACGCCGATGCTCTGGTTTTTGGGATTTGGGTTTGTTTTCGCGCTGGGTGGTATATCAGGCGTTATGCTGGCGGTGCCGCCAGTTGATTTCCAGCTGCACAATAGTCTCTTCTTGGTGGCACATTTCCACTCTACGGTTATAGGCGGAGTGCTATTCGGTATATTCTGTGCAATTTCTTACTGGTGGCCAAAGTTTACTGGTTTTAGACTGAACGAACGGTTGGGTCGCTATGCGTTTTGGGCATGGATTATCGGCTTTAACTTGTCATTTATTCCGATGTATATTCTTGGATTTATGGGGGCTAGTCGGCGTCTTGATCACTATGATGCCGAAACTGGTTGGCAGCCGCTATTCATTCTCATGTTCATCGGTGGGCTTGTCATTATGCTTGGAGTTGCTCTCCAGCTTGCTCAAATTATCGCGAGCTTTATAGAGAAAAAACGTTTGCGGACTAATAATGATCCGTGGGATGGGAGGTCTCTGGAGTGGGCAGCTGCTTCACCGCCATCATTCTATAACTTCACGACCATACCACACGCCGCTACCCGGGACGCATACTGGGCTATAAAAAAATCGCACAATCGTAAAACCCAGTACGAAGATATCCATATGCCAAAGAGTACGGGTGTCGGCATTTACATATCCTTGTTTGCTACACTCGCAAGTTTTGCTTTCGTCTGGCATATTATTTGGCTTATTGTTGTGTCAATCTTGGGAATTATCGTCACCTTTATCGTTCGAGCTTTTGACGAGAATACCGAGTATACGATTCCAGCAGCAAAGGTAAAGAAGATGGAAGAAGCTCGTGCGAAGAAAGAAAAAGCAGGGCCAGCAATTGAAAATAACGATTATGACGAAGACATGGGCCTATGGGAGCTTATCAAGGTAATCCTCGGCTTTATTCTTGGCCTGTTGCGTAATCGAGGATGGAGGAGGTGGCGCGCATGAGTCACGAACGCCTAGAACATCACGAGGCAGAAGCAACAGATCGCGCCATGTTTGGTTTTTGGTTATATCTTATGACCGACTTGCTCATGTTTGCTATTTTGTTTGGTGTCTATGCAGTACTTCATGGTAATGCGATAGGCGGCGAAGAAGGGCGTCATCTGTTTAGTTTGCCGCTTGCATTAACAGAAACACTTTTACTTTTGACGAGTAGCTTCACTTGCGGACTGGGCATGATAGCAGCCCGCCTAGGTAAGAAGAAACAGGTTCTTACCTGGTTTGGCGTTACGTTTGTACTCGGTCTTGCCTTTCTCCTCTTGGAAATAGATGAGTTCGTGAAACTTATCGATGAAGGACAGACTCCGCAGTTGAATGCATTTATGTCCTCATTCTTTACGCTGCTCGGAACGCATGGGCTCCATATAACGATTGGTCTGCTGTGGATTGCAGCAACCCTCGGCTACATTATGAAACGAGGGCTTAACCACCATATGGTGCGTAAGCTTGCTATGCTGAGTTTGTTTTGGCACTTCCTCGACATTGTCTGGATATTTATCTTCACCATCGTCTACATGGGGGCCTTTGTATGAATAAGAAACAATCTCACCACGGGCCCCAGAATGAGCACGGAACCGTACAGTCGTATGTCATTGGCTTCGTACTGTCGCTAATATGTACCTTTATCCCGTACTATCTTGTTGTAGAAAAGATAGTTACAGGAAACACGCTTCTCGCAACAATTGTTGTGTTTGGATTTGTGCAGATGCTGATTCAAATTGTCTTTTTCTTGCATCTTGGTCGGGGGCCGAAGCCGAATTGGAACTTATTCTTTTTCGGATCGACATTCACCATCGTTCTTGCGGTAGTTGGGGGTTCAATATTCATCATCCATAACCTTAACTACCACATGACTCCATCTGACAAGATCAAAAAACTACTGAATGACGAAAACATTCAACAGATTGGCGGTGCCGACACAGGTGTATGTGGGCAGACTTATGAAAGCCACATCGTGACTATTAAAGACGGTATCGTTGAGCCGCTTCAGACTGAAGCAAAACGCTGTGATACATTGACTTTCGTAAATGAAGATGAAGTTGAACGAGAAATAACTTTTGGTGAACATGAAGATCACGAAGCATATGCTGGCGAAATTGAGTTGCCGGTGACGAGGGGACGAAATAAAACGATTACATTGTCAGAAGAAGGTCTATACCGATTTCACGATCATCTTGACCCCGATATTTCTGGCTATTTTACGGTTCAGTCAAAGTAAAAACCCAGCATTTCTACTGGGTTTTTCTGAAAAACACTTGGAGGCACGTACCGGATTTGAACCGGTGTACGAGCTTTTGCAGAGCTCTGCCTAACCACTCGGCCAACGCGCCATGTCCGTATAAGTATAAAGGAGTGGGTAGAAAGTATAAAGTAAAAACTGCTATAATCACCCGTAGTCGCGCAGGTGGTGGAATTGGCATACACGAGGGACTTAAAATCCCTTGCTTGAAAAAGCTTGCGGGTTCAAGTCCCGCCCTGCGCACCAAAAAACAGCTCTGAACAGGAGGTGTTTTTTACTTTAAAGAGGTATAATTATATTTATGAGTAAATTTTATGTGTGTACTGCTATTCCTTATGTTAATGCTAAGGCACACATTGGGCATGCGATGGATTTCCTGTATGCAGATATTTTGGCGCGCTACCATCGGGCTCAAGGTGATGATGTTAAATTCAGTATCGGTACGGACGAACACGGTGCAAAAATAGCCGAAAAAGCAGTAGAAAATAAAGTTACTCCTCAGGAATATACTGACAAAATTGTTCCGCTTTGGAAAGATTTTGCAGAACGGCTAGATCTGTCGAACGATTATTTTATCCGCACGACGGATCACGAGCACGAAGAGCGCGCGGGTCTTATCTGGGAAAACCTAAGCCAGTACATCTACAAGGGCAGTTACGCCGGCTGGTACTGCGTGGGCTGCGAAGAGTACAAAACCGAACAGCACGTCAAAGATACAAATGGCACTTGTCCTGAGCATAATCGACCATACGACAAACTAGAAGAGGAAAATTACTTCTTTAAGCTTAGCTCGTTCAGCGATCAGGTTAAAAAAGCCACCGAGTCCGACAGTTTACGTATCATCCCTGAGTTCCGAAAGCGCGAAATTATAAATGTGATTAACGAGGGGCTCCAAGATATTAGTATTTCACGGCCAGCTGACAAGATTTCTTGGGGTATTCCAGTCCCACATGATCCTAAACAGGTGATGTATGTCTGGTTTGAAGCGCTGATGAACTATATCACAGTGCTCGGTTATCCAGACTCTGCTGACTTCACAACCTACTGGCCCGCTGATGTGCAGGTGATCGGAAAAGATATTTTGCGTTTTCATGCAGCAATTTGGCCGGCGATGTTGCTTGCGCTCGGCTTGCCCTTACCGAAAGTCCTGTATTCTCACGGACATGTCGGTTCGGGCGGGCAGAAAATGAGCAAAACCCTCGGCAATGTGATTGATCCGCTGGAAGCAATTGAAAAACATGGGGTTGATGCCTTCCGCTATTTCTTTGCACGTCACATTAGTAGCTATGACGATGGTGACTTTACGTGGGAAAAATTTGAAGAAGCGTACAATAATGAATTGGCAAACGAGCTCGGGAACGCCGTGTCGCGCGTCGCAGCAATGATTGTGAAATACCAAGAAGGTGTTATCGGTGATATACCGCCTGCTGAGCATGATACGAATCGGTATCACGAAGCGCTTTCTGAGTGTCGTTTTGATCGAGCGCTCGAAGAAATCTGGGAGCAGGTACGAGGTTTGAACCAGTATATCGACGAAGAAAAGCCGTGGGAAGTGGCAAAAGAAGGTGACAGCGAACAACTGCAAGAGGTACTAGCATATATGGCCAGTGCCCTCTTGGAAATTGCTGAGCTGCTCGTTCCGTTCATGCCACAAACGGCAGAAAAGATAAAAGGGGTGTTTGCCGAAGGCATCATTCGTCAACTTGACGGGCCGCTTTTCCCGAAAGAACAATAGAGAAAAGCAAGTGAAGTTCGTAGATACGCACTGCCATATACACGACAGCGAATTTGTAACTAACTATGACAAAACGCAAGACGAGCTACTCGCCGATGCTCGGGCTGCTGGCGTCGAGCAATGTGTATGCGTCGGTACCGATGTAAAAAGTAGCCTAGAGGCAGTTAGGTTTGCACGGAGCAAGAAAGATTGTTATGCGTCACTTGCACTGCATCCACATGAGGCAGCTGATCGGGATAGCGAAGAACTAGCTAGCCAAGTTTCTAGCTTCAGAAAACTGCTCGATGAAAACGATGGAACTATCGTTGCGATTGGTGAGTGTGGACTAGATTACTACTACCATCCGGCTGATGAGGTTCGGCAAAAGCAGAAAGCTCTATTCGGGCATCATATTGAACTAGCACTAGAGTACCAATTGCCACTTATTTTTCACATTCGTAATGCCCAGAAACGAGACAAGTCCGCTATCGGGCAGGCTTTTGAAGATTTTTTTCGCATTATCGATACGTTTGAAAATATCAGCGGTGTGGTGCATAGTTTTTCAGCTGCCCCCGCTGAATTAAAGGGCTGCTTAGACCGTGGACTTTATGTGGGATTGAATGGTATAATGACTTTCTCAAAACAAACAGACCAGCTCCTTGCTGCTAAAATGGTTCCTCTCGAGAACATGGTGCTTGAAACAGATGCGCCATTCTTGACACCAGCTCCATTTCGTGGTAAAATGTGTGAGCCGAAACACGTGCGCGTGACGGCAGAGTTCTTAAGCGACCTTCGTGGCGAAAGCCTCGAAGATGTTGCCGAAGCAACCACACGAAACGCGCAAAAACTATTCGGCATTAAGTAAAGAGAGAAAAACGTGTTTGATGAGTTCAAGGAACTTGTAGAGACTTTAATCCCAATTTCAGAAACAGAAATGCCTGAAAGCACTGCTGCTATTGTGCGAATACGTCCAGAAACTGTACACGAGTCAGCGATGGTCGGAATTGCAACTGCTATAGAAGCGATGCTTGGGGGTGTTCAAAATAGAACAGATCGTGTTGCGGAAATGTCTGCAAACGCGAATGGTATTCTTGACCCGCTAGTAGTTAAAATTGATAGACAACAAGCAGAGATTGACGCTGCATACGAAAGTATTGTTGCAGGTAACGCACTTGGACTAGGCCTTGTTGATACCGTAGATCGCAGAACGGACGTTATCGATAGGATGCTAGATGGCAGCCGAGCTGAAGATGAAAGTGATGACGTAGCTCAGGCTAAGGCTGCCGTGGATGCTGCATTTCAGAGCCTTCCTGAGTATGAAAGTTTAGCGTCTGAGCCAGTAGAAACTACTGCCCCACAGCAGAGTACGCCACAGCCAAGTACTACTCCGGAAAACCCGGAGGCTGATGCCATTCGCGCTAAACTTGCAGAAATTCACCGAGAGATCGAAGGCTCTTCAGATGAGCAGTTTGCACTCGCTGCTTAAAAATAAACGAGCACGATAATCATGAATATTTTTACGCAATTTTTCAAGGGCACAAATAGCGAAGAGCGCAAGCAAGCGATCTTGCAAGATCTAATGCGACGTGAAGTAGAAGTGACGCGTGACATCTTTGGACCGGTTCCGAAAGGTGTTAGGCGCGAGTTCTTCTGTTTGGACAAGCATACCTGGGTTTGGTATGAGGAATGGACTGATGAGAACGGGCAGCCGCGTCAAATGACCACGCGTTACATCATCCGACCGAAGGAAATTCTGAAATCACAAAACGGTGGTGCATACCGCCGACTTACGATTGAAGAGGCGCTAAACTTTCAGAAGGCTACTCAAAGCTACTACCACAAAATAAAAACGCATTTGTACGCCGACAAAAAGCCTGCGTAAAATAGAAGAGTATGAAGGCGATCTATCTTGACTATGCGGCGGCAACGCCGGTATCCACGCAGGTGCAAAAAGCCATGGGGCCTTTCATGCAAGACGCATTCTACAATCCATCTGCACTATATGCCGGTGCTCGCGAAGCAAAAAGAGCACTTGAAGAAGCACGGTCAAATGTCTCACGGAGTATCGGTGCGCGTCCGAGCGAAGTTATATTCACAGCAGGTGGAACAGAATCAGCCAACCTCGCAATTAGAGGAATAGCCGAAGCGTTCCCGGAGGGTGAAATTATTGTCAGCGCGATTGAACATGACGCGGTGTTAAAGCCGGCTAAACATGTCGGTGCGAAAATAGTCGGAGTTACGTCCAAAGGAATTGTTGATCTTGGTCAATTACAGGAAACGATCTCTGACAAGACAGTTCTCATCTCTGTCATGTATGTGAATAATGAGGTTGGAAGCGTCCAGCCAATCAAAGAAATAGTGGACACAGTTGCTCAGATACGAAAAAAACGGGTAAAAAAGGGAAACAGCATGCCCTTATATGTGCATACAGATGCATGTCAGGCGCCTCAATATCTCGATATTAACATAGCTCGACTCGGCGTTGACTTAATGACATTGAACGGTGGAAAAATCTATGGACCAAAACAGTCCGGCATACTATATCACCGAACAGGTGTCGTGTTGTCGCCACAGGTATTGGGTGGTGGGCAAGAGCGGGGATATCGCAGTGGTACGGAAAACGTTGCGGCTTGCGTAGGATTTGCCAAAGCCTTGGAATTAAGTGTAAACAAGCGAGCCCACTCGGTAAAAACGGTAAGCGAACTTGCCCATGGATTTACGAAGGAACTTGAAGATAAGTTCGGGGCAATTGTCAACGGTCATAGAAAACTGCGTATCCCAAATAATATTCATGTTTCATTTCCTGCAGTGGATAACGAGCGCGTGTTGTTTTCGCTCGATGACCGGGGTGTGTATGCGGCAGCTGGCTCGGCTTGCAGTGCGAGCAGCGAAGAAGCGTCGCATGTTTTGCTTGCGATGGGCTTGACTGAAGATGAGGCACGCTCCAGTATTCGATTTTCTATCGGTGTTGAAACTACCCGTGCAGAATTGGATCATGTCATTGAAGCTCTTGATCGCGCGCTAAAAGCCTAATAATACGGTAAATTAACTTGTTTACCTGTAAGCAATAGCGGTATACTGTATCTTAAGGCAAATTCCAATGTTGTTATGCTACAAAAAATGAAACAGAAATTATCAGCCAAACGTGCTTTGTCCCTCGTGGGGCTAGCTTCATTACTCTTTCTGACGAGAATGGGGCCTGTATCAGCTCAAGTTATCACTCAAGGATATGGTAGTGATACTACAATACAGCGCGCGACCATCGTTTCGTTGAAGCTAGATGACGCAAAAAAAGTTGAGCCAACATCTCTTGATAACGACGAGCGCATGCACGGCGTGGTTGTCAGCGCAAATGATGCACCGTTCACGCTTTCTACCGAAGACGAAAAGACCTTCGTTGCGACTAAAGGCAGGTTCGAGACGTTTGTTAGTAACGAAAATGGAACCATTCAGCCGGGGGATTATATAGCTATTTCTCGCGTTGCCGGTATTGGTATGAAGGCGGGTGACAAAGAGCCGTATATTGTCGGTAAGGCCGTCACGGGTTTTGACGGGGAAGCGGGTGTTTTGAGTACAACCGAGATTGATGACAATGGTAGTGCCAAAAAGGTCTCGATTAGCCGTATACAGGTAGATATCGGAGTGGCTGGCAACCCACTCCTAAAACCTTCTCAAGCAAATTTGCCGGGCTTTTTGCAACGAGCTGCTGAAACTATTGCTAATAAGTCGCCCATAAACCCAGTCAGGATTTATATCAGTCTCTTCATTCTTATTACTGCTGCGGTTGTAGCAGGAATACTCCTATATTCAGGGGTTCGAAGTGCACTTATTTCGATTGGTCGAAACCCTCTATCAAAAAAATCGATTACAAGGGGGCTTTTACAGGTGATAATGACCAGCATAATTATTTTACTACTGGGCATTTTTGGGGTATATTTATTGTTGAGAATATAAGCAGTAGCAGTATAGCGGTGGGGAGCGCTTTTCAAATAAACACGTGAGTTTAGGGGTATTATTAGCAATCATTGGGGGTATCTTCCTGTTTACAGGGGTGGCTCTTGTTGCTATATTTAAGCCCGAATTACGGCACTCCAAGAAGCCAAAAAGTAAAAAAAACGCTGTTGAGGATCTTGCAGATAAGGTAAAAGACGATGTTGAGCATATTTTCAATGACGAGTTTCGTGAGGAGCTACGAAACCGAGGTCGTTTGCATTTCGAAAAAATTATCGGTGAAAACGCCATGTTCTTGCAGCAAGACTTGCGGCTTACAACCAGCCAGCTGAATGAATTCATGAAAAATGAGATTAGTAAAGTACTCAAAGAAGAGTTTTCGAAGTATGAAGAATCGATTAATGACGCAAAGCAGCTTGCAATCGAGTCGATTCAAAAAACTCAGACGACCATTGAGCAACAGCGTGAGCTACTTACGGCACAATTGAATGAGCAGTTGGCAGCTGAGAAGAGTCGGTCTTTGAGCCGTTTTGAATCTCATATGGCAGACATAGTCAACCACTATGTACTTGAGGCGGTTGGTGAGCAGATTGATCTAAGCGAACAGCTAGATTTTATTTTGTCGCAGATGGATCGAAACAAAGAGGCTATTATCAAAGATATTCGTGACGGGGCTTAAGGGGACGTGCGCATGCAAGAGAACGCCATTGCACTACCGGTTTCAATCGTCAGCCCAACGGATATTGCGCGCTTGACCCGCGAAATCGAAGCTATTGATAATTTTTTTCGCGAACAAGTTATACGAAGCGGAGGAGCTAGCGCTAACACTTTGCCTCGGCTAAGTAAGCTTATGGATCAGCTCGCAGCCGATAACCAGCTCAACCTGCTGAATGAGCCTGACAGAGCAAAAGTGCTTGAATTACTTGAGCGTCTGCACGCCGCAGCTCCTGTTATGCATATTAGTTTTAGCGTAGATCCTCCCGGGGCTTATGTCCAAAATATAGTTGAGTGGTTGCGCCGCAATATACACCAGCACACGCTTGTTACTGTAGGCTTGCAGCCAAACATCGGCGCAGGTTGCGTTGTTCGTACAACAAACAAGCTATTTGACTTTAGTTTGCGCGAATACTTTTCACAAAAGCGCGATTTTTTCATCGAGAAATTACACGTGGCAATTAGCGATGAGGCTCAAGCGCCGACCGCAGACACTGCTCCTGAAACACCTGAGCAGTCCCCTGTTCCTCAAGCTGCAGCTACGCCAGTTGAGCAACCGCGATCAGCAGCGCAGCAACCTGTTCTTGCGCAGGAAACGGTAACTCCTCCAATACCAGCTCCCGCCCCTCTTCCGGCCGAAGAGAATGGAGGTAGTGCATGAGTACCTCAACGGGTAATCAGCACTTCGATAAACTGGTAGATGCCGGCAAGCCAGTCGGCGAAGTCATCGGTGTTGAAAAATTTTTGGTCAAAGTGAAGGGCCTGCAACCGTGTCGCATCCATGCGTTGATCATGTTTGAGGACGGATCAAAAGGTTTTGTGCACCAGGTAGCAAGCGACCACATCCTTATTCTTCACCTTGGATCAGAGCAACTAAGACTCGGTATGATAGCGGTGCTGCAGCATGATGAACTCGTCGCGAAGGTTGGTAAAGACTTCATCGGCCGTGTTATTACGGTGACTGGTGAGCCACTGGACGGTAAAGGTCCAATTGCTGCGGACGCAGTATGGCCGGTTTTCAATATTGCACCGCCAATTTATGCGCGTAAGTTGCTCGACACACAGCTTGAAACGGGTGTTTCAGCGCTTGACTCGCTTTTTCCTGTAGTTAGAGGGCAGCGTATGGCGCTACTTGGCGACAGTAAGTCTGGTAAAAGCACCCTAGCGACTCAAATGGTTATTAACCAGAAGAATACCGATCAAATTGTGGTGTACTGTATGATCGCCAAGCGTCGAAGCGATGTTGATACGCTTCTATCGAGACTGCAGGAGAGTGGAAGTTTAGAGAAAGCAATTGTGATAGTTAGTACCATGTTCGAGTCGCTCATTATGAGCTATATAGCCCCATATGTGGCTTGTGCAATGGCAGAGTATCTCTGGACTGAAAAAGCGCAGGACACATTGATAATCTACGATGATCTTACGTCGCATGCTCATGCATATCGTGAAGTCGCACTGCTCTCAGGTGTGAGTCCGGGCCGTGATAGTTATCCTGGTGACATGTTCTTTGCTCACTCCAGTCTGTTGGAGCGAGCTGGTCGTCTTGATAGCAACGCAGCGCACCTAACGAGTATCCCAATTGTGAACGCGGCAGGTGGCGACATTACTGCCTACTTGCCGACGAACATCATGTCGATCACTGACGGACAGTGGATATTGGATATGGAAATTTTCCGTAACGGAATCAGGCCTGCTGTTAACATGGGCTTGAGTGTGACTCGTGTCGGTGGTGTGGGCCATAACAAACGACAGAAAGATTTGGCAGCCCAAACACTGAAGATGCTTGCGGATTACCGTCAGAGTGAAGAGTTTTCACACTTTGGATCAGAACTGGCAGTTGAAGCAAAACGCGCACTCGAAACAGGTAAGAGAGTTTTCGAACTGCTCACCCAGAGTCCGACAGAAGTTTTTTCTTTGCAAGCACAGCAACTGATGCTTGATATCGTTTTAAATCTGGAGGATGGTGCCCAGCTTGATATGGGTCAGTTGAAACTTAACGTTACCGAAGCTGTCTCTACCATGAAGGATGACTCTGATGAAGAATATGAGGCAGCAAAAGCTGCTTTGAAAAAGAAGGCTGTCATAGAGCTGAAGGGTGCACCGTCAACGGCTGAGAGTGATAAGAAAGACGCAGCAGTCGATTCGAAGCCTGCTGATAATGAGTCCAAAAAAGAGGATAAAGCAGAGGAAAAACTAAAGGACGAAAGCAAAAACGAAGAGTCCGAAGATAAAAAAGACGACAAAAAAGACAAAGAGGAGAAAAAATAAATGCGCCGTCCGAACGAAATTGAGCGCGACGTAAAGTCAATCGGCACGCTAGTCGAGCTTACAGGGGTATTTGAAGGCATAGCCAGCATGCGCATCGCCCAAATCAAGAACCAAGTACTACAAGCAACTGCGTTTTTTGACGATTTGTGGAACATTTATTCACAACTTCGCGTGGATTCTTTGTTTCGTTTTGGACGAAGCCAATCGGGCAACGACATACTTGATAAAGATTTGTATATTATCATTACCGCCGAAGGTGGATTCAGTGGAGACATTGATCAGAAGCTCATTAAAGTTATGACACAAGACTATGATAAAAGTAAGCAAGACATCCTGGTTATTGGGCATCACGGCGCCATGCAACTTGCCCAGCGCGGCATTGGTTTCATAAAGTACTTTAAGATGCCGAAAAAAGACAAGAACATCAACGTCAGCCCAATTATCAGCTATGTTCAAAAGTACCAGAAGACGACCGTTTTCTACCAAGAGTACATTTCTCTCATGGTGCAAGATGTAAAGAGGATAGAACTATCTGCTGCAGTTGCTGAGCAGGGAAAACAGAGCGATAAAGAGGATGAAGAAGACAAAAAGAAGCGTGAAATTATCACAGGCGAGAATACCATATTTGAACCGAGCATGTACCGGGTAATTGATCACCTTGAGCGTTCAATGCTACAAATTGCGATGAGTCAACTTATCCTTAACTCAAAGCTCGCGCAATATGCCAGTCGATTTCGTGCTATGACTGCCAGCCACGAACGCGCTGAAGAGTCGCAGGGTGAATACAAGCTTGAATTTAACCGCTCAAAGCGAGCTATCAAAGATCAGCGCCTGAAGGAGATTATTAACGGTATGAGGAAGTCAAAGGTCGCAGCATGAGTGTAGGGTATGTCGTATCGATAAAAGATCTGGTTGTTCGAGCTCAATTTGATGAACAACCTCCCCGAATTGGTGAGCTCATAACGGTTGATAATGGCGTGCAAACACGACTATTGGTAGATCACCTAGAGCCAGGTGGTATCGCCTTTTGTCTTAACGTGCGTTCAGACCGCCGTATTGAAAAGGGCATGCCGGTACAAACAACTGGTCAAGGTATTGAGATACCAATTGGCGATGTTACTATCGGTCGTATTCTTGATGCACTTGGTGAACCGCTTGACGGCCAGCCAAGCATACAGGGTGATGATGTGGTGCGAAAGGATATTTTGAAGCTTCCAGGAAGAAGTACAGACTTTACAATTGCAAAGCCTGAGATTCTCGAAACGGGGATCAAAGTCATTGATTTCTTCACGCCGTTCGTGAAGGGACGTAAGATTGGTATTATCGGTGGTGCCGGTGTCGGTAAGACCGTGCTTACCATGGAGCTTATTAATAATATTGCTCAGACTGGTGGTGGACTATCCTTCTTTACCGGTATCGGTGAGCGTATTCGTGAAGGACATGAGCTTTGGGATACGTTACGTGAGAACGACCTTTTGAAAAATACGTGCATGTTCTTTGGGCAGATGAACGAAAACCCGGTTCAACGTGCACTAATCGGTATTAGTTCTGTCGCTGGTGCAGAATATTTCCGTGATGAACAGGGCAAAGACATCCTGTTTTTCGCCGATAACATGTATCGCTACATTCAGGCGAGTAATGAGCTCTCAACGATTTTGGACCAAGTTCCGAACGAAGGTGGATATGAGCCAACGATTTTTTCAGATGTAAAAACACTTCAAGATCGTCTAAGTTCTAACGAAAAAG
>JAGQNQ010000016.1 GCA_020428015.1 Candidatus Saccharimonadota bacterium
TTTGGATATTCTAATAATTTTTGAGGCTTTTACATCTTTAATTTCGCCACCATCGACATACAAGTCTACTTTGTTACCAAATATCTTCTTGGCCTCTTCAATAGTCGTTACCGTTGGCCCCCCCGGCAAATTGGCACTGGTTGTTGCTAGAGGCCCGGTTTGTTCCATTATTTCCCTCAACCGCTTAGACTCAGGTATGCGTACCGCAAGCGATTCAAGACCCATGTGCAAATAAGATAGTTCTTTAGGAGCGGGCAGAATGATGCTTACGGGTCCCGGCCAATACTTCTCAGCCATTGACACATCCGCTTCTACAAATCCTAGCTCAATAAGTTGCTTTACGCTCGCAGCAATAATAGTGCCTGGTTTACCCTCACGTCCCTTTACTCGGTACATCCTCTTGACCGCCTCAGGGCTCTTTGCGGTACATATCAGGCCATAGACGGTGTCGGTTGGAATAATCCCTACATTGCTCCCGACAATATGGTTTATCAATTCTTCATACTGCTCGTTTTTCAAGCGAGCTTCCTCTTTCTTCATATGCACGCCGTAATGCTGCGTCCATTGCAGCGGCTACCCTCGCTGCACTGAAGCGCAGATACTCATAATTTGCAGATCTTTGCACTTTGGAAAGCTTCCTTGGGTGTAGAGATAATATCTCTGGGTCAAATGATGGTCTTTCAAGTCTAAAAGGATCTTCAAACGCCATAACAAGAGGCCGCTTCATGCCAAACCAGCTTCTTTTATCCATTTCGACTGTCCGGCGGTTTTTACCTTCTCCTTCTTTTACTTTTGAAAGCCCTGCTAGAGCAGTAGGAACGATTAGACTGTTATTTACAGCTGCGGCTACGATACCGCCCACCTTAATCGCACCTTTTTTGACTGTCAGAGGAGTATCGGTTACTCTTGTACCCTCCATATAGTAATTAACGATGCCGCCTCGACTAAGTATGCCACTTGTTGCCTTCAATACTTCTTCCATGTTTGCTTGTCCAGGTCTCTTATCTACTGCGAAGGAACCAAGATGATGCATGGTCCACCGCCTCACAGGACCCTGAAATAATGGATCTAGTTTCGCAAGCGGTCGTGCATGATGGAGGTCAACACGCTCGAAACCTGCAGGCTGAATAACAGTCTCCCAGTCACTCCTATGTGTACTGGCTATAACTATATTGCCCTTTGGAAATTCAGGTCTGGCATCAATAAAGCCTTTAGACATAACAATGATTGGTGATCCGAACATAATGCCTGTCACCGGTGCAACTAACATTCTGCCCGCCCAGTGAACGCGACTATCAACATCACTTTGTGCGACTTGTTCGTAGTAGCCGTCAGGTATCTGCCACTTAATTTCACCAGTTGAGTCGAATGCCATATTAGGTCTACTATTATAAATTTTTGCGTATTTAGCAAGCACAAGAGGGATGATTTTCTTATAAATATTCTAGAGGGTGAGGATTGCCTGTGGCAATTCGGAAACGAATCTTCACTTGAAAGCTTGCTTTCAAAGTAGAAGTTCGGGGGTCGCGGAACGCGACTGGGCAGCGCTTAGGATGTCTTTAAATAAATAAGAGCCTTTAGAGGGGGTGGGCACCGCTAAAGGCTCATATCTAGGGACGTCACTCAATGGACATCCCAACAGATTACACCCTTCAACCCACCTTGAAGGCCTTCCTACTCCTCATGAAGTCTCGCAGAGAATCATGAGAGGTAAGCCCACTCAAAGGTTTGTCCGCCACTCCTACCCAAAACTCTAAT
Source organism: Candidatus Saccharimonadota bacterium (assembly GCA_020428015.1). Taxonomy (GTDB): domain Bacteria; phylum Patescibacteriota; class Saccharimonadia; order Saccharimonadales; family SZUA-47; genus JAGQMY01. The sequence continues at coordinate 1,759 of JAGQNQ010000016.1, forward strand.
AAAACGAGAGGGGGGTGCGGGGTTAAAGGGGATTTACTACTCACCAGCCAACACTTGCCGCGTATTGTGAATGCGCTTCTTGGCCAAAACCTCCTTTTGCTCGTTCAATATAGCTACTGCTATGCTTCATTCGCAAAAGAAGCTTTTTTCTCAAGAATCATCTTCCACACTCCACAACAGTGTGACTGCTGACCAGTAAAATGTTTTACAGCCTGACTCTCTAAGGGGTCAAGTCAAGAGGCGTGGAGGGTAACAACGACTTATGACAACTGTAAAACTTTTGAATCCTAACACCGAAAAGGTGCTAAAATTCAGGGGGTAAAAGGTACGTAATACATCCTATCTGATGCTTACAAGTTGCTATTTTAGCAAAAAAGTGTCTTTATGTCAATACCAAGAGAGATTTTTGTTATAAATGCAAGAAAATAGTATAAAAAAGCTTACGCTTAATGAACACCTCTTGAAGAGGCTGGCCAGACTTAAAGATAGTCCAGACGTTCTCTATAGTTTGGGCGCTGATATTAACGAGTTGCTAACCCGTCCATCTGTCGCGATTGTAGGCTCACGCAAAATGACGCCGTACGGGCGCCGTGTAACTGAGAAGTTTGCGAGTGATTTATCTAGGGCTGGGGTAGTCATTATTAGTGGTAATGCATTTGGCATTGATGTAACTGCTCAGAAAGCAGCCCTTGAGGCAGGGGGGAAAGTCATATCTGTTATACCGAGCGATTTAAACCATGTCTATCCCGCTAGCAATCAGCTTATTGCGCGCAAAATCGTTGAATTCGGCGGAGCACTGATTAGCGAGCATGCCGATAATAAAACACCTCGTGCTGACGAGTTCCTAGCCCGTAACCGTATCATTGCCGCGCTCGCAGACGCTGTGCTCATCCCGGAAGCTGCCGAGCGTTCTGGCAGCCTAAATACGGCAAAACATGCCAAAGAAATACAAACGCCCATCTATGCCGTTCCTGGACCTATTGATAATCTTTTGAGCACCGGAACAAATAATCTGATAAAGAACGGCGCGCATATTGCAACAAGCGCAGATGATGTCTTGGCACTACTTCAAGTAAACCCCAAATCAAAACAAACAAGCTTACTTGGCGCAACCGACATTGAGACATCCATTCTTACGGTTCTTTCAGAAGGAGTGGCAGATACCACGCTGCTAGCTCATAAAACCACCCCGAAGCTCAAAGAACTGCAGACCGCACTTACTATGCTTGAGATTAACGGCCGTGTCTCACGTGACAGTGCAGGGAACTGGCGACTAGACAGATGATTTGCATTCTGCTGTGATGATGCGTTAGACTGTCGCGACCGCCATGTAGTTAATATTTAAGTACATGCGCTATACTAAACGCTAATGGTAAGGATAAAACGTGCCTAAAAACCTAGTTATCGTCGAGAGTCCAGCGAAAGCCCGCACGATTGAGAAGTTTCTCGGTAAAGACTACGTGGTAAAGAGCAGTTTTGGCCATATCCGAGATTTGCCCAAAAAGGGCTTAAGCATAGATAAAGATAACGATTTTACTCCGACATATGAAGTAAGTGCGGATAAGAAAAATGTCATCTCAGAGCTCAAAAAAGAAGCCAAAGCAGCGGACACTGTCTGGCTCGCGAGTGATGAAGACCGCGAAGGTGAAGCGATAGCGTGGCATCTCTGCCAGGCGCTGGGTCTAAGTGTTGAGGATACGAAGCGAATCGTATTTCATGAAATTACGAAGTCTGCGATAGAAGCAGCAATTGAAAACCCGCGTACTGTTGATGTTCATTTGGTTGACGCACAGCAGGCTCGTCGAGTGCTTGATCGGCTTGTTGGTTATGAGCTTAGTCCTGTGCTCTGGAAAAAGATTCGACCAGGTTTGAGCGCCGGCCGAGTACAATCGGTTGCGGTACGTCTTATAACCGAGAGGGAACGAGAAATTCGTGCACACGAAGCAGATAAAACCGTCAAAGTTACTGCCGACTTGCAAACAATGACTGGTGAGCTACTCGCTACCGAACTGTCTGAGAAATTGGCGGATATCGCGGCAGCAACAGAGCTCCTCGAGCACGTAAAAGGCGCGGAATTTACTGTTAAGAATGTCGAAAAAAAGCCCGGCACCCGCAGTCCATCGGCCCCATTCACTACCAGCACGCTCCAGCAGGAAGCGAGCAGTCGACTTGGATACGGCGTGAAACAAACGATGATGCTAGCACAAAGACTGTATGAAAATGGTCATATTACTTACATGCGTACCGATAGTACGGTGTTATCCAAACAGGCAATTGGCTCAATTGCCGGCTTTGTCGAAGAAAAATATGGTAAAAAGTACCATCAAATCCGTCAGTTTGCTACCAAGAACGAATCAGCACAGGAAGCTCACGAAGCCATTCGACCAACGCAAGTCAGCGCACTCAGTGCTGGCGATGACGAACAACAACGCAAACTCTATGAACTTATCTGGAAACGGGCAGTGGCATCACAAATGACGCCGGCTCAGATAGAAAAAACTGAAGTTACTGTAGCCATATCTGACCGAACAGAAACGCTGCAGGGCAAAGGAGAGGTGTTAATCTTTGACGGGTTCTTGAGCGTCTACGGAGGCGGTAAGGAAGATAAGATCATCCCTCCGCTCAAAGCTGGAGACTCGATGATACTCGATAGCATGACCGCACGTGAGGTGTTTAGCCGCCCACCAGCGAGATTTAGCGAGGCAAGCCTGGTACGCAAACTGGAAGAAATGGGTATTGGTCGTCCGAGTACCTACGCGCCTACTATTGGAACCATCCAGGACCGTGGCTACATCGAAAAGAAGGACCTAGAGGGAGAAGAGCGGGATGTTTCGCAAATCACTCTAAAAGACGCTGTTATTACACCGGAAACGATTCAGGAGCGCTTTGGTGCTGACCGGAATAAACTTGTACCGACGCACCTCGCAGAAGTGACGACGGACTTACTCGTAAAGCACTTTATGCCAATTGTTGACTATGACTTTACCGCAAACGTTGAGGAGGAGTTTGACCGAATTGCCGAAGGAGAAAAAAAGTGGAACACGATGATTGCCGACTTCTATACAAAACAGTTTCACCCCCTGGTTGAGGCTTCTGATAGTATTTCGCGCAGTGAGAGCTCACAAGCCCGCACACTTGGTACTGATCCAAAGTCGGGTAAGCCGCTTATAGCTCGTTATGGAAGGTTCGGCCCGATGCTTCAAATTGGAGAGGCCGAAGATGAAGAGAAACCACGGTTTGCTCCGTTACCAGAAGGAGCGACGCTAGATACCGTCACATTTGAACAAGCACTAGAAATGTTTAAGTTACCGCGAATCGTCGGTACAACAACCGATGGTAAAGAAATCAAGGCAAATATTGGTCGCTTTGGTCCTTATGTGCAGGTTGAGAAGCAGTATTTCTCTATAAAAGGCCATGATCCGCTAACTATTTCTGAGCTAGATGCTCGCACTGTTATTGCCGAAATCAGCGATAAACGAAAGCCTATTAAAGAGTTTCCGAGCGGCATACAAATCCTGAACGGTCCGTATGGACCTTACGTCAAAAAAGACAAGACAAATGCACGTATTCCGAAAAGCGTTGATCCAGAGAAGTTAACAGAGGAAGAAGCCCAAAAACTCATCGACGAAGCACCAGCTAAAAAAGGTGGTCGGCGATTTACGAAGCGTAAATCAGCTAAAAAGAAGTAAAAACGCTCAAAAATAAACACAAGCGCTATCTGTAAGGCCACATTTTCTGGTTATCCACAAGTTGTAGGGGAGGGTACTATGTTTTGTGGTAATATTCACACACATTTTTCATGCATAATTATCCAAAAACTGGTAAAATAACGCTATAAGAAAACAATTGTTGACTTTTAAAAACTTTTGTTTTACAATAGATTAAACGAGAAAGCAGGGAAGTGATGTCGGAAGAGATGCAAGAGATGCAAAAGTTAAATCTAGAACAAGTAGTAAACGATATTTTGAATACCATTGAGCGCGAGCGTGAGCGCGAGATTATTGCGCGCCGTTACGGTTTGTTTGACCGCAAAGAAACACTTGAACAGATTGGTGAGCTTCTTGGGATCACTCGTGAGCGTGTTAGACAGCTTGAAAAAGCTGTTATGACCAAACTGAAGGCTGTAGCTGCTAAAGAACTGCCTCACATCTCTGATATTGAAACTGTCCTGACCGCTCAGATCAAAGAACTGGGTGGCGTTGCACGTGTTACTGATATCGCCGATAAGCTTGTTGACTCTGCGAGCAAGATCGACCACTCCCGTGTGTCATTCTTAGCGCAACTTTCACCAAACATTACACATGTTGACGAAAACGATCACTTTCATAATGCTATAGCCCTAAAGGCAGAGCAAACCGAGAAAAGTGTTCGTGAGCATGTTGGGCATGTCATTGACGCAATCAAGAAAATCGGTAAACCAGTGAGCATCAAAGAAATTGCTGGTGCAATGGGCCATCCTGAAGCAAAAGCTGTTGAGGCACTCGCGTCTGTTAGCAAGAACCTAGCAACCCTTAATGGGCGCTGGGGCTTAGTGAAGTGGCCAATGGTAAACCCAAAGAACATTCGCGACAAAATCTACGTTATCCTGCACGAAAACGGCAAGCAAATGCACTTCGGCGAAATAGCTGAGGCTATCAGAGAATCGGACTTCAAGCGCAAAGATGTGACTACTCAGGCTATTCACAATGAACTTATCAAGGATAAAAGATTCATTTTAGTTGGTCGCGGTATCTACGCGCTTAAGGAGTGGGGATTCAAACAAGGTACTGTTGCTGATGTGATTACTGAAGTGCTTAACGATGCTGGCGAACCACTACACCGCGATGAAATCGTTAAAAGAGTGCTTAAGAAGAGATTTGTTAAAGAAACGACTATTCTTCTAAACCTTCAGGGCAAACCACAGTTCAAACGCACCGCTAAAGCTACCTACACTCTCGCGGAAAAGTAGTCCACACGCTCAATTAAATTCAAGTAGCTATTGTTTAGAATTGTATGTTTATTAATCCTTACAGACGAAGACGCGTCGGCTGCGCAATTCCACACGTTGAGCAAGGCGGACAGATTTTATCCCACGACGATCTTGATAATGTGCATGATGTTTTCGACTCATCCCAAAAGAAAGATGGTGCTGTATTTTTAAGAGCTTGCGATGTAAGTATTTTTAAGAGTGAGGGAACAAGCGAGAGAAACTACCGTAGGGTGAAAAAGTCTCTAGTCAAAAACGGCCTTGAGCGCTTTTTAGAACAGTACGACGAAGCCTTAAATCATCTTGTTAAAGGTATTGGTGGTAGTGTCGTTCGCCATGCCTGGAAAATCGCCCCTATGAAGAATTGCCCAACTCATGAAGGTCTGAGTATATTTGGATTTCCGGACTGGTCACTCGTTGCAGAAGTTGATTTTTTAGAGGGGCACATTCCTGATTATGTTTACCTCAACGGCGAAGATGGCACATCTGACGAAACAGCATATTTTTGCCTCTCTGAAATATTAATAAATGAAACTGAGGTGCCTTTAAAACAAAAATCACGAGAAATAAGAAGACAAAAAGGTTGGACTCCGTCGGAATCTGACGACCTATATCAGTATATGCACCTCGGAAAAGACCATGAGTTAATAACTGATCCACAATTAGTGCCACCACTTGTCCTCGTTGATATTGAACCGCGTGTCGTTATATAAGTGAACGTTTTACGAACATTTATACAGTAAATACTTGTTTAAGTGCAGGAATACAAATAGGCTCATCTTAGCAATTGAAGATCAAAGAGCAGGGTGAGAGTAATGTAAAAAACTAAAAACAAAAAATACAAAACGAAGCAGGAAAAAAAAAAAAAAAAACAACGTGAAATGGGGCGGTTTTTCAACGTAAACATAAGGTCGTACAATGTATATTTTGCGACTCGTCTTATATAATAACTAGACATATAACGAACAGTGGCTATTTCAAGGCATATGTACTATGCAGGGTAGAATCGACATATATGTCTGCTCACTAGCCAGGCTTTTCCTATTGCTAGTACTAAATATGGGTTTTTCTAGACTTACGCGTTTAACCCGCCTATGGTCGTGTTGTATTTTGTAACACTATTTGACTTTTCCACAATTTCTATGTCGTGAAATACTTGCTTTTTCACGCTTTTGATATTTTTGTAATACTACTCTCCCCTGTTCACCCTGCTCTATTTTATATAAATTTGACTTTTACTGTTTTGTGTATAGTAATATGTTTTTTTGAGTATGTGTGAACATATTACGAACTAGTAGAGTGGTGGTGGGGCTGTTATCCTCTGTTAATCGGATACGAAATTCTAGTATATACCTACTTCACAAAAACTCGACCATCAACGCGTACATCAATATACTCTGGGACCTGTGTCCCCTGCTCTTCAAACGATTTTAGAGAGGCTACGAGCGCACCTACCTGCGCACGTGCTTCTCGTTCAGGCGTAAGTTTTGCATACATTGAAAAGCTTTCGAATCGAGCTTTGATTTCACGCTTCTGCACATCAAACTCTATAGATTCGAGCCTCGGCCTAGCCTTACTCGTTCCATCCATCTCACTAACGAGGAGCTTGAAGAGGCCCACCTCTTCGCTTGTAAGTATCTGCTGACCTTCTGAAATCGTAATATTAGGAATGCTCATTGATGGCAAATCTCGAAAGGACGCATTTATTTTTTCCGCAGAATCCAGTGCGACAATTCTTCCATCCGAACTAATAACTGCTTGCTGATTGCCGGTCGCTAAAAGCCGAAGAAGAGGCTCGGCAAACTGCAGCTGTATCTGAAGACGTCTCCCCGCGAGAGGAATAACCGCCGAGGCATTTGAAATTTCCGGAAATCGGGCGTGTATCTCCTTTTCAAATTTTGTAGAACTCAATGTAAGTTTGTTTTTGTACCAAATAGAGCTGTTTAAAATAGATTGGAGTTCGCGTTTGTAGATTTCAGCTGGTCGATACGGTACTTCACTCATAGAAGATTGCAGGCCTACGCTCGTTATGCCTGTATTTGCGATGAGTAAGCCCGCAACGACTACGATGCCTCCCCATTTACTTAGAAGTCGCATACCTCTTGCCAGTGATGAAGGTTGTGCACTATCAGTCTTTTCTTTTGCATGCAGGATAGGCCTCTGCTGTTTTGTCTCAGGTCGGTAATATCTAACGACTGGAGCGCTCTGTGTCGTCCCAGGAACAACTCTTCGCTGAGCTCGTTGGTTACGTTTAAATAGTACCACCTTTGAATCCTACTCTCAGGCACTTTCATTAATTATCTGAAGGAGCGTGTCTGCTATCTTTTCTGCCGCGTCTTCATGAGCAATTGCGTGCAGGTTTTTTGAAAGTTCTGCCTGTTGCTTTGGATCGTCTAGTAGCATGGTGGCTATCTCTGCAAGTGTAGATATGTTGCTTTCATCCACAACAATAGTCGCACGGGTCTTTTCGAGTGCCTGAGCATTTTTCAGCTGATGCCCGCCAGCCAAGAAAGGACTCGGCACCACGATGCATGCCTTTCCTTGAGCTGCAAACTCCGCCATGTTAGTTGCTCCTGCACGTGTAATCACTACATCGGCCGCTGCACTCAATGTGTGAAGTTCGTCGCTAAAAGCAATAGTCTTGATGCGCTCACGCTCGTTTTCTTGCAACCCCAATGATCCAAGCGACCGTTCGACTTCAGCGAAAAGTTTATGCCCTGTTATCATCACTATCGTCACTTTATGAGCGAGCAGTTTGTTCATATTCTGGATAATTGCATTGTTGATGTTACGCGCGCCAAGGCCTCCACCGACCACAAGCAGTACTTTTTCGTCATTACTCATGCCTAGTTTTTTTCGAGCCCGTGCCTGATCTTCTTTTGTGACGAATGTATAATCGGCGCGAACTGGCACACCAACTTGCCTCGTTTTATCTATTGAATACTGCGGTAAATACAGCTCTGGATCCATTGCAGTTAGATGAAATGTGGCCTTTTTTGCAATTATTCTATGCGCCAGGCTTACCATAGCGTCTGAGTCGTGTGTAACATATGGGATACCACGTAGTCCGGCCGCTATCCCAACTGGTGCACAAACATAGCCTCCCTTCATAAGAATAACGCGTGGCTTTAATTTGCCAAGCAAGAACCAAGCTTGAAAAATGCCGGTTATAAATTGGAAAAAATCACGCACATTAAAGAAAAATGTACGTATGTCGACAAGTCGAACGAGCCAATTTTCACCGTGATAGCGCCGATATTTGCCAGCAGCTACGAGGAGCTGCTCATCGATCACGTCAGCATTCTTCGTAATACTATTTAGCGGATCACCTTTCTGGCCAATGTGCACGATTCGAACATCCGCTCGTTTCAATTTTAGTTTCTCGGCGACTGGTATGAGAGGCGTCAGATGCCCGCCAGATCCCCCACCGACAAGTGCGACTAAGTTTTTTGAGGTCATAGTGTACCCCTCTGAAAACGAATAGTATTGGTTCGATCGGATCTTTCACTTTGAGATTTCCTACTCGCACTTAGGTCAGTGTAGCGGGATATTTGAAATACTATTCCCATAGCGATCATGACAAAGATGATACTCGTGCCACCATAACTCACAAATGGCAATGTAATGCCTTTTAGCGGAAGTAAGCCTATCATCGCCCCTACGTTAATAATCATTTGTGCGCTCAACCATATCAGTACTCCTGTAACGAGCAAACGGGTATAGTCTGTTGGTGCTTGACGTGCTATCGTCGCGATACGCCGAAACAGTAACCAAAAAACAATCAGCACTGAACTTGCCCCAACAAACCCGAACTTTTCAGCAACAATTGCAAAAATCGAATCGTTTGCCGGTTCTGGTAAATAGCCGTACGCCTGCACACTCCGACCTAAGCCTTTTCCGAATAAACCACCAGAACCAACCGTAATAATCGCCTGACACGCTTGATATCCCTCTGTTTGACAATCGGCTTCAGGGTTTAAGAATGTCGCAACACGATCACGCCTATAAGGCGTGCTAACAATAGCGATGGTACCGAGTAAGAAAACTGCTGCGCCAACCAACAGTAGCCTACGTAAGGGCAAGCCAGCAACCAGAGCCGTCAGGCCAATTACTGCCATCATAACTGCAGCCGATCCGAAGTCGCTCTGCAAGCCTGCAACAACAACTACAATTGTCGCTACAACAGCCCCTAGCCACTTCAGCGTGTCTGGTGAGCCCATTTTGCCTTCAATACGTCTGCTAGTTAGAAAGTCGGCTAGCCATATAACCAAGGCGAGCTTAACGAGCTCAGCCGCTTGAAACGAGAAGCCGCCAACCTGTATCCAGCGATGCGCGCCGTTAATTTCTTCTCCGATATAGCGAACAGCGAGTGCGACAACCGCTGCAAGCAATATGAGCGGTGCCTGCCAGCGTTTCCATGATTCTAACGGCAACCAAGACGCGAATATAAAGCCAACAATGCCAAGTCCTATCGCGGTTAGTTGCTTAGAGCTAAAGTAGTTCTCAGGGAGATTTTTGCCATTAGTTAGTCCTGGCCCAATAGCGTATACAACAACGGCACCAACAACTAACAGAAGACTCATGAGAATTAGCAGTGCATAGTCGGGCCTATGTTTTCTACCCAAATTTGACTGATGACTTTCGGCAGCCAAACGAGGTCGCCGTCCGCGCGAGAATGAGCGCCCAGAAAACGATGGACTCATGATGTAAATCCCGTCTGAAATATCATTGTATTAGCTTTGTTTTTCATACTGTTTTCTTTTATTGTGTATACGGTCATTTTATCATCAATTACTCTTTCTCGACACCGTAAAGTTATCAATGAGCATATTAGACAGGCTGGCAAATATCGGACCAGCTGCTCGCGAGCCTGCATAGCCCGCAACCTTTGGCTCATCTACTCGGACCATTATCACGTACTCTGGGGTGTCCCCTCCGACATAGCCAACATACGTTCCGTTGAACTTATCTTCATAATAACCGCCTTCAGGATTGGCAATTTCTGCCGTTCCAGTCTTACCCCCAACGCGGTAACCTTCCCTTGCTGCTGGTCGATTATTTTTCTCGACCACATTATCCATGTAGCGAACAAGAGTCTTCGAGGTCGATTCTTTAACCACACCGGCATGCTTTATGTCTGGTTTATTTGCCCGCAAAGAGCCATCACTGTCCAATGTGCCACTAATAAGTGTTGGCCGATAGTACGTACCTCCGTTCACCGCAGCCGTAACAGCAGCTGCCATCTGCAAGGGAGTAACCGTCATACCCTGGCCAAAAGCCGTATTCGCATAGCGTATATTAAGACCAAAACCCTCCGTAGGACTGGGTATAATGCCCTCTGCTTCAAACCCCTGTTCTATGCCTGTTGGTGATCCAAAGTTGTAGTGGTTTGTCATGTAGTCATACCATGTCTTCCTGCCTTGCTCATTCAGCTCACCGCCGCCCATCTGCATGAGCAGCCAGGTCGCACCGGTGTTTAATGAAAACTGCAAAATATCAGAGACGCTTCGTGTTGCAGCTCCACCGTCTTCCTCGATGTTTCGAACCGTTGCATCATCAACTCGGAAAAAACTTGGGTCAAAATATGTTTGATCGGCGCCAACTGACCCAGTATCAAGAGCCGCGGCTGCAGTCAATGTTTTCATGACTGAGCCAGGCTCAAGTGGTTCGGAGACACTCGCGTTATTAAACACCTTAGGGTCTTCAACGCTTGAAAATTTAGCGGGATCATACGTAGGATAGTTTGCCATAGCCTTCACTGCACCGTTACGAGCATCGAGTATAATTGCGCTTCCCGATTTACTGATTGCATTTTTTAGCCCTTGAGCCAAAATCGCTTCAAGCTGTCGTTGCATTGCAACATCCAGCGTCAAAACAATATCTTCACCATCAATGGGATCAATCAGTACATTATCTGATGTCGCAAGTAGTGGTACGTTGTTTTTATCGGTTAAGGCCTTCACTCTACCGGGCGTACCGTTTAAATCATCATCAAAGAACTGTTCAATACCATAATTTCCTTCGCCCGCATCGTTTACAAAACCAAGAATTTGACCAGCTATTGCTCCTTGTATGTACACTCTTTGTGGTACTTTCTCGTTCGTAAATATTCCTGGCAATTTCAGGTTATCAATCTTCTCTTTTACTTCTTTTGTCTGTTTGTTTGCCAATATTTCGTATCGACTATCCGCTTCTAATTGTTTTTGGATATCCTCGGCGGATCTACCAATAACGCCGCTCAGAGCTATTGCTGTCTGTGCTGAGTCGTCGACCAGTTCAGGGTCGGCAACAATCCGATATCGTGTCTCGTTAAGTACCAGGGGTACGATTTCATCGCCATCGTAGGCGTAAATTGATCCACGATCTGCGGGTATTTCGTATTGTTTTAGTTGTGATGTGAGGGCCTGTTTCTCATAATAGTTATGTCGAATAACTTGCAAATAAAAAAGGCGCAGTCCAAAGAGGACAACTACGCCTACAAGCAGTAAATACATAACATTTATACGCCGAATTGACGATGTAAAAGGATGCGAATCCATAAGAATAGTATACCTTCTTTCCCTGAGGTCACTATCTATTCGATTGCGCCGGACGGTGCGACAGACACAAGACCAGCCGATGCCTTGGCAACAGCTTCTGAGTCAATTGAGCGCAGTCGTGCAGCTGTTAGCTCCAAATCTTTTTGCTCCTCTTTCAGAGAAGTCTGCTTGGTCTGGAGTTCCTCTATCTGATAGCTATAGGCATTTGTTTTTGTCACTTGCGTGAGGTATACAAGCCCTATCAGACAGATCAGTACGATTAGCACGATCGCATTCGTCACTGGCCCAAGTCGTCTTGATTCGTTACGGAACGAAACAGCGTTTTGGCCACGCATCGCAAACCGAGATTTGCCCATGGAAAGTGATGTTGAGTACGTCATATTTATTTTTATTTTTTTGTAGATTATTGCAGTTGGTCTCGGTGAGATAACACAATAATTCTCACCGAGAAACCGAGCTGCATGTACGCTTCTACAGTAGCGTTTTAAGTCAAAGTGGCCTCTTGTAACAGGGCCTATATTACTCTGACTTTTACTTTGTAGGAGCGAGAGCTAGTTTTTACCTGAATTGGCATTGTACGTAGCTCCTTTCCTTTTTTGTTTTTATTTTCGCTTGCGGTACGCTCGAATCTTCGCACTCCGAGACCGCGGATTAATATCTAACTCATCAGCCGAGGCTGTGATAGGACGCTTGTTGAGCTCTTCGAACTCTGCATCATACCTATCCCCTACCAGCTGTTTGAAGAATCGTTTCACAATACGATCCTCCAAACTATGAAAGGTGATAATAACTACTCTACCGCCAGGAGCCAATAGCTTTTTCAGCAGTGGCAAGGCGCGCTCTAACTGTCCAAGCTCATCGTTTACTTCTATACGAACGGCCTGGAATAACCGAGTAGCCGGATGAACTTTTGAGTATCCTGGCCACACTTTTTTTGCAACAGCTGCCAACTCAGTAGTTGATTGAATTGGACGAGCAGCGATAATGCTTTTTGCCATTGTTTTCGCTTTTGGTTCTTCACCGTATTCGCGAAGCACTCGTATAAGCGACTGCTCGTCGTATGAGTTCACTACTGTTTCAGCAGTAAGCTCTTGCGACGAATCCATGCGCATATCGAGCGGTCCTTCGTTTTTCAACGAAAAACCACGTTCGGCATTGTCAAGGTGCGGTGACGATACGCCTAAATCAGCCAAAATCATATCATATTGTTTGTTTTCTGCTGCCAGCATCTCACATGCATGCAAAAAACTTTGGTGCAGCAGTGTTACTGCTGGACTATCACCAAAAATAGCACGCAAATTCTGTATCGCATTCTCGTCTCGATCTACTAAAGTAGCTCGTCCCTGAGTAATGTCAAGAACTTCGCGCGCATGACCGCCATATCCTGCCGTCAAATCTAAATAGCTCTCGCCCAAATTCGGGCTGAGACTATCTATGACTTCCCGCAGTAGAACCGGTACATGTTGATTTGTTTTGTTTTTGATTTTTGTTTGTGACATATCTTTTTGTTTTTCGTATTTCTTGAAAAATACGGTTTAAAGTCACCTAATCAGCAGCCAACTTTTTATTTTTGATCAGTTTTTGTTTTTGTAGTTTCGACAAACGATGCGAATTTTGGAAGTTTTTTGATAGAAAATTTAAAAAATTTTCAAATAATCTTCTTTCTCATCTTGTTTGTACGAAAAAGTTGAGAGACTTATGTGTGAGGTGGAGTTTTGGGAGGTGTTTTTGAGAAATGTACGAAGGATTTTTAAGTGTTCCTTTTATGTATCACTTGTTGACTGCCAATTAGGTAACATTAAAACGGGCAAGCCCTTATGAGGACAACCTACGGTTTTCCTCATCACGCAGGACAGCCGAATGAATCGTCTGTTCTGGTTGCTCTTTTCCCTTTTTACTTAATTGGGTTTTGCTGTTTTTTTTGAATTGTTAAGGTACATTATCAATATTCTTTCGAATGCACGGCTACTTTGCCATCACTCGCCAATAACGACCAACACCAACCACCACAACATCCTTATCGATGCCAGCGTATGCAGTGAGGTGTGTGTCTAGTCGCACCCGTCCCTGCTTACCATCCAGTGCGGTTTCAACCTTGCCCATCCGGAACTGTACGTTCAGGTCGGCGATCCGCTCATCGAGGATATCTCCGTCTAGTTTTGGTTCAACCATGCTGTTCCATACATCCAGCGGATACATGTGCAAGTATTGGCCAAAACCTCGGGTAATGACTACTCCACTCGAAAGCTGGTCCCGCAACTCTGGCGGAATCGTCAGACGATTCTTATCGTCGAGCTTGCGTTCGAAGTAATCTACTTTCCCCATTTGGTGATTGTCTTCCCTCTCATATTCTGAGAATGAAGTATTGTTTTTTAAATAGTGGTTTTTGTTTTTTATCGGTCCCCTGGCTGTTTTGGCTGGTTTCCGAATCACCCACTGCAGATAGAATACTACCCACTCAAACCCACAGCAACCCTTTTTTACCCATTTTTCTACTATTATTACCCACTTATCCACAGCCAGACAAAAAGACGCTATCCCTAGCGTCTTTTTGCATTTTGATAACACTATTAATTTATGGTTCTTGTGGCGTAGGCTTTTCGCCATTTCCGACAGACGGCTGCACTACTATAACTGGCTGTCCATCTTGATCTGTGGTAGTATCCGGCCCGTTATGCATGTCATAGTTGTTCTCTACTTTATGCCCGATCCCTCTTACAGTATCGACAACGGATTTTCTGACCTCAGGAACACTCATTAAAGCCATAACAGCTGCCGCTGCAGGTAGCAACAATCTACCCCTACGACGTACTTCGGGAGAAGAAGTACCTTTCGCGTCCATATCTCTTAATACAGACGCACTTCTTGCTCTAATTTCAGAATGCCTTCGTTTGTGCACTCGTTCTTGGCCTGTTTGGTGTGGCATATCTGCGCGTATTTCATGCATAATAATTTATTATACTACACGCTTATATTTTTGTCAACTACACTGTAGCTATTTACGTCCCTGTACGTAACTTATCGAGTCACAAGTGCCTTAACCGAAGCATCCGAAAGTCTGATATTAATATGACAGTTATTAGGCAGTTTAGCTGCTTCGCCATCAACCTGATACATCATGCCATGTTCATGAGCTCCGGCGGATAGATCAAACGATATGTCCGCTATCGGTTCGACTTTCATTTTTCCAAACATCATTAGGATGAACTGTCTTAACATCGCACCTTTGCCCGCTTCAGACAGATGTGAAAATAGCATTTCGTCGCTCATATGACTTATCGGAAAACGACCAAGTTTCGCCATGCGCGGAGAATGAGTGACCGATATGTCGACTGCCTTCGCCTCAAATTTGGGCTGTCTATTCGTAATAGAAATGACAAACGGTGTGATATCATTCGCCGCACGCAAGAGCATCGACCCTTCCCTTGGCAAGCGCATTCCCTTTTGTACTTGCCTTGGCGCAGCATCATATAGTCGCTTAACTAGTCCTTCTGCCCAGGGCGTGTTTATATAGTCTGAAGCGAGCGCGGCGTATCCAAAACTCGCATAATTTATTGCGAATCCACTACTCTGCAACCCTGTAACGATATCCGTAATATCTACCTGTATCGGCCGTACTTCTTCTGGCCGTACACCATGCTCTCCAAGTCTTTGAAAGACTTGCCACGGCTCCATTTTGCCATTCAACGATCGAGCGAGATCATTTGCATTCCCAGAACGTGTTGGTAATAGCACTGCCCCTGACGAAACAAGCGAAGGGATAGTTTGGTTCACTGTTCCGTCCCCGCCAATTACATACAGTAAATCTGTAGGTTCGAGAATCCCCAAAGAATCTATTGTTTCATCTCTGTCAATGGAAGTAGTAACTGTGACTGATGGTAAACCCAAAAAATTTCGTAAATCTGTCAGCTGCCTATTTCCAACGTGCCCATTTTTTGCAACGGGATTTTTCAGAACTACAATTCTCTCTAAGCTAGTTGTCATTGTGTGTTTACAATAACATATAATTGTAATATTTGCTGATTAGTATTTTAAAATGGTTATCCTTGCGAAATTTCATCTATCTTCTCAGCGTAGAATTTAGCACTTGGTCGCACAGTTCGTCTCATGGTTTTACGGTCTACATGAACTAATCCGAACTTTGGCCACCAGCCATAGGCCCATTCGAAATTATCTAGCAAGCTCCAATGGAAATATCCTTTAAGCTGTATACCTTCGCTTAGAGCTCGTTCCATTGCTACAACAGTTTCTTCTATCCACCATTTACGATATTTGTCATCAGCGTCCGCTACGCCGTTTTCAGCTATGATTATTGGCTTTTTATAATGCGCGTTGACCCTAACTAGAAGTGCATAGATCCCTTCCGGTTCCATATACCAGCCTAGATTATTTTTTGGCAGGCCTGGGTTGTCTCGGTGAAAAAACTGATTTTTTCGTCCTTTATATTGCTTGAAAGAATAGTAGTCGGTGAAATAGTAGTTAAACCCAACGTAGTCCTGCTGTCTATTAATACGATTCAAAAACCACCAGTTCCAGAAATAGCGCATCCACTTTGTGGCTACGATATCCAGCCAGTTGTGTGGTCTTTTTGGCTGAATATTCGCAAGCTGCGATGCAACGCCTACCTGCAAACCGCGCCGGTGTTTCTTAAGAATCTTGTACGATCGCTTATGAGCTATCGTCAGGTTGTAGTAGACCTTGAAAAAAGCCAGCCAGTTCTTCTTGTTGGGCGGCCACTCACCCGTGGCGTAGCCAAAACTAGCGTAAACATTCGGTTCGTTAAGCGTGATGATATACTTTAATTTCTTTATAGGTAGCTCGTCGCACATTTTTTTCACAAAGCGTTCAAAATAGACGATGTTTGAACGTTTTTCAAAACCTCCTTTGTCCGTAAACCAAACTGGCATGGTCCAGTGCCACAAGTTCAAGACGGGCTCGACCCCGCGCTTTAGTAGCTCTTCGATATACTCGGTGTAGTGTGCTAAAGCCTCGGCGTTCCAGACTCCTTCTTCTGGCTCAACTCGCGACCACTCAATTCCAAAGCGAAACGAGTTCATATTGAGTTTCTGTAAAATGTCAAAATCGTGTTTATATAGTTCGTAGTGTCGAACACCGACCCCTGATAAATAGTTCTCGGGTGTCTCAGCCTCTGCTTTAAACTTCTCCCACTCTGGAATCCAGCTCAGGCGATGTGCCGCAGAAGCAGTCATTTCGTTGGCGTGCTGTAATTCCCACACCGTCCACTGGTTGTATGTGTTACCTTCGACTTGGTGGCTTGCCGTACTTGCACCCCACAAAAAGTCTTTCGGAAATACATTTTGCTCGGTTTGCTTTTTCATCTTGTATCAGTGTACCAGAAACTTATTTCTTTAGGTTACGCATGTTGAACAGAAATTATTATTTTTCAAAAAATTTGACTGAAACGTATGTTCATACGATGAGAGAAAATTTTGCAGACAAAAGAACGATTTATGTCGACAAAGCAAAACTAAATCAAATTTATTTTGATTTTTTGCTGTTGCGGGTAATCTAAAGACCGAGCGAGCCGATAACGAGACCCATTGCAAGCAATGTAGCGAGCTGATTCCCCGCAGTTAACACCGTTAATGCCACTGGTCGCTGTTCAAAACTATCATGCGTCAGTATCATGCTGAGCTGAAAGCCAAGCCACATCCAAAACGCTGAACTAAGCGCTGCACCCATCCAGCTATAATCAGTGAAAAAGCTTGATGAAAGATACGTCACGTGTGCTAGAACAAATGCCTGAAGCAACGCACCAACGACAGTCAAGACCCAAGCTT
>JAGQNQ010000017.1 GCA_020428015.1 Candidatus Saccharimonadota bacterium
CGCTCGAGATCCCAATGGTAACAATGTAGATTTCCCTGCCGATTATAATGTGGTTATTCCTGCAAATGGTACATACAAATACACCAAGAGTCGAATTTTTAATTCTCCTGGGAGACATGATTTATTCATCGCTAACTACAACAATGGTAAGTGGGATCTCAACTTCCCCGAAGGAACTAGTGGCGGTGCTGTCAGAAGCAGGGATACGTATGTAGTGTCAAACCCAATTCTGACAAACCCGATAGTGCTGTGGAGCACGCCTACTGTTGGTAATCCGGTTACTGCTAGCTTCAAAATTAAAAATGCAAGCAACTCACCTTTAAATATAGGCACTATTGTCATAGCCGCTCGAGATCCCAATGGTAACAATGTAGATTTCCCTGCCGATTATAATGTGGTTATTCCTGCAAATGGTACATACACGCACGTAGTGACCAGGGCCTTTAACTCTGCTGGCGAGCACAAATTATTTATCGCTAACTACAACAATGGTAAGTGGGATCTCAACTTCCCCGAAGCAATTACATACGGTATCGAAAGAATACGGACGACGTTTGTATCAAACTAGATTAAAAAATTTGCAAAAACGACTTTGAATACGCTACCCCGGCTTACCAAATGTCAGCTGGTGAAGCTAAGCGAATATTAAAATACCAAGAAAAGGGCGATGTCGTAACACTAGAGGAGCTAGTAGAGTACCTTAACTGGCTGTGGAAACAGACTACTGTCCCAGTAAACTAGAGTTACTATTTCGAATGTTCTGCAGGCATAAAAGTGGTTATCATTTTTTGCAAGTACCTATGGACCTCTTCCCGTTCAACATCACCCTCTTGTATCGCTTCTTCGAGATAGGCCAATGTATTAAGGTAGGTTATCTTATCAAAATCCATATAGTTTCGCGTTCTAAATATGCCCTTTTCTGATGTTTTATCAACCGATTCTTGCTCAACAAGTACTTCTTCGTAGAGTTTTTCACCAGGGCGTAACCCAATAACATTAATTGCGATGTCCTTATGCGGGACAAGCCCTTTTAGAACAATCATCCATTCCGCTAGATTGTATATGCGTATTGGTTCTCCCATATCTAGAACGAACAGATCGTTATTCTCTCCGATCATCCACGCACGTAAAATAAGCATGACCGCTTCAGGAATTGTCATGAAAAATCTATTAATGTCCTTGTGCGTAACTCCAACTGGTCCACCCGCATCTATCTGCCGTTTGAAAATAGGTATAACACTCCCATTACTGTTCATAACGTTCCCAAATCTCACGGCACAAAACTTTGTTGTGTCTTGTGTTTCTGACAGTATGTGAATCATCTTTTCGGCTGCTCGTTTTGTTGCCCCCATGATATTTGTCGGATTGACCGCTTTGTCAGTAGAAACAAGGACAAACTTAGAAACTTGATGCCGAACAGCAGCCTTTGCAACAGTACGAGTACCGATAATATTGTTTTTTATCGCTTCAATACCATTCGCTTCCATAAGCGGTACATGTTTATAGGCAGCGGCATGGAATATCGTATCGGGTTTATATTTTGCGATTGTATGCCCAATTTTCTTGGCATCTTTTATATCGCCAATTACAAATTCAAAGTCCCCTTCAGGATGTCGTTCGATAAGCTCATTCCTAAGCTCGAACATACCATTTTCCCACCAGTCATAGAATATTATCTTCTTAGCGCCCTGTGACGCAATCTGACGGCTTAGCTCAGAACCGATTGATCCAGCAGCCCCCGTGATTAAAAACGTCTCTTTTTGAACTCTTTCAGAAACACGAGTCAAATCAAGCTTATCTATTGACCCACCAATTAGATCCTCAATCTCAAGGTTTCGAAGATGTTGAGTATAGTCCTTTGCGAAATCCTGCAACAAAACCTCTGAACTACGAGGTAAAATTTTATAGCTCAGTTTTATACCTTTACTTGATTCAACTATTGAACGGATTAGAGATCCATCAGCTCGCGGTATTGCGATGATAATCTCCTCTATTTCGTGCTGTTCGGCGACTTTTTGAATCTCCTCTAGGGTACCAAGTACTGGGACACCAGAAATTTTGGTGCCGATTTTTACGGCATCGTCCAAAAATCCTATGACATCAAAGGCTAGATTGGTCTTGCTTTGCATATCTTCAACAAGCAAGCCACCAGCTTTTCCTGCACCAATTACGAGCGTTTTTCTCCTACTTAACTTCTGGCTCATGAGACACTATCTCCCTAATCGTTTCTTCTAAACTGTGTTTTACCTTCCACTGAAGATCACTCGTTATGCGTGATACATCGGCCTGAGAAGCAACCATTGGTTCCGCTTCTTTTACTTTTTCAACTACTTTGGGCATCTCAACATTCATACTTTCTACTAGCAACTCTACTAGCCTTCGGTTCGATGTCGAAACACCGCTCCCCACATTATAAACTCTATGGTTCAACTTTTTGGGTTCTAGTAGTAATCTATAGGCCACCGCAACATCTCTTATATCAATATAGTCTCTTTTACTATCCGCTCTTGATACTTCTACTTCTGGACTCCCCGTTTTTAGTTGTCTTAAAAGAGAAGGGATAAGCTGGCGTTCCGCCATACCGCGTCCTATGGGGTTAAAAACCCGTGCGACAACGACTGGTATCTCCTTTTCTTTACCGTATTCCAGACTTTGTACCACTTCTTCGTGCTTTTGTCTTCCATATTCTGAAGTTGGAATAACGGGGTCTGATTCAGCTACGGGAAGCTTTTTCACGATGCCGTACTCTGCCGCCGACCCAGTCACTATACATTTTTCTAGCTTAACACCAGATTCGTATACTGATCTTAATAGATTCATTGATATTATTACGTTTGCCGAGGCTGCCTCGCTGTTCTCCAATACTCCGGCACAATTTACAATGTAGTTTGGTCTAAGTTTACGAATAACCTCACATGTTTGATCAAAATCTAGAGCATCTAGAGTCACCTTGTCTGAGTTAGCACGTCCCTTCCTTGTAGTACCAATTACCTTGTAGCCGTTTGCTGCAAGCTCTTGCGCGACATGTCTGCCAATAAATCCTTCTGAACCAACAAGCAAAACTTTATTCATCAATGGCATCCTTATATAAAGCTCTGTAGTTTTCGCCAAGTATTTCACTAGAATAGTTATGCGTCACGACACTACGTGATTTGCTCTGCATCTTTTTTAATAAGTCAGGCTCCTTAACCAGCGTTGTGATGGCCTGCTCAATTTCACTGACTGAGCCTGGCTTTGTAACAAAACCTGTTGCTCCTACTTCTATAATGTCTGGGATAGCTCCAACTGATGACGCTATGCACACATTGTTCATTGCCATTGCCTCTAGAATAGATAGAGGAAAACCTTCTATATCAGACGGTAGCACAAAAACATCTGCTACCGATAGAAGTTGTGCAATATCTGTCCGATAACCAAGATAGACTATGTTCCCGATGCCTTTCATTTGCTTTTCTAATTCTGATCGCATGTGACCGTCACCAACTAAAAAGAACTTTAGATTTTCACTAACATTCTTCACATACATGTTTTTCGCAACTTCGACGAACACATTAGGATTTTTTTCTTCAGATAGCCGCCCAATGAAAAACACCGCAACGTCTTTATCTTCTAGGTTGAAAGCACTTCTGAGTTCTTCTCGATTGACTTTTTTCGGATTAAATACTTCTGATGAATCTATGCCGTTTGGGATGACTCGAGTATCCGCCTTGCGAACACCAAATTTGACATACTCCTTCACTACTGGGCTATTGTCTGAAGTGTAGTAGTCAATGTATTTTAAATACTTCTTTATGCTGGGGAAGTGATCCACTCTACTGTTAAACATCGTTATTATTACCTTCAGCTCGGGGTGTCTTTCTTTTAATTCTTTAAGCATGAAGTGGGCGAAATTGGTGTGCAGAATGTGTACAACCTTTACGTTCCGAGTAGTAATGTAGTTTGACACAAACTCTAGGTACAAGCTCGGGTTCTCAAATAAGTTCGGAAGGTGATAGATTTTATCTGATATTTCACTAAATTTATACTGCCACACGTGATCAGAAGATAATCCCGTCATAAAACTTAGATCGTATTCTTTTGCCAGCTCTCTCGAAAAGTTTACAATAAGCGTTTCTGCGCCCCCGAAGGCCATCCATGGCATGAGGAGTAGAGCGTGTGGTCTGCTGTTGTCTACCTTATATTGCTCCGGTCGGTTCATATTAACGAAAGCCGTACTCGGCTCTACCACTTCTTTTGTGTACCTTCTCTCCTTTACTAGGCCTCTGACCTTTTTGCGATAATCCGGATGCAGGGAGTGTATTTTTTTAACATTATTGTTGTGAGCCGACTTGTCTTCTATAAATCTAGATGAATTTGCCGTCCGATAGTTGAACAGAAGCTCTGGTATGCTTTTACCCCAGTAGCCTTTTTCTGCCATAGACATCCACAGGTCCCAATCTTCATAGCCAAGTTCGGACTTGAACTTACCAGCCTCTTCCCAGGCTTCACGCCTAAACATCGAGCACGAACTAATCATATTTACTGAGAACAGCTGCATCGGATCATACGGCTGATGAATGTGTTTCCAGTCGCTAACCCCAAACGCATTTATCGCCGTCGTTATTATCGATATCGAAGGATCTGTTTCTATGGATACAGCACACTTTTCAATGAAATAGGGGTCTATAGTGTCGTCGGAGTCGATGCTTAGTATGTATCTACCCTTAGATTTCTCGATTCCATAATTTCTTGCTGAAGCAACACCGCCGTTTTTCTTAGTAAATACAACGGGATGAATCTTGTGTTCTCTAATCTTCTTCAAAGCCTTGATCGAATCTTTATTCGTTGAGCCGTCATCTACAACTATAACTTCAAAATCTCTAAAGCTTTGTCCTGCTATCGAATCAAGGGTTTCAAAAATAGTCTCGTGACGATTGAAGTACGTTATGACTACTGATATGAGAGGCCTGTCTTTTTTTATCTTTTCATTTTTTTTTTGAATATATTTGGTTCGTCTTTTTGAGTATTCATTTCGTAAGATTGCATGGGGCTTCGCGAGGGTTTTTCTGTAAACTTTCCTTTTGATACCTGCGCCATTGTTCAACTTTATGTCCTCGACGACAAGTGCTTTTAGTCTTGCTGCTTTTATAACACTCCCTACTATTTTCGACTTTCTCAAACCTTCTATTTCGTTTTTTAGATACTCCGACTGATCTACTAATGATTTATTTATTGTTTCAAGTTCCTGCATCTTTGCATCCTTTGATGTAAGCAGCTCTTCGATTTCTTGAACCTTAGCAGATAGACTCATCATGCGTTTGCTCGATCCCCAAGCGAGAGCGGCAAGTTTTTCGTCACTTTTTTCATCTAAGAATTCATAAGCGACCCTATCGAAAATCTCCATTGCGCAGCGTTTCCAAAAAACCTCGAGATCAAGCTGCTTGAGTCTCTCCGTCAGAGGCATACAGCCAATCATGTCAATAATCTTCGGTTCTCCTGAGGCGGTCATCATGACGTTGAAGGAAATCAAGTCAGTATGAGCAATACCTGCCTCGTGCAGATGAAGTAGTGCGTCGTAAAGCTTTTCGGTAATTGATACTGCTTCAGTAACACCCACACCCCTTGACAAATAATCGCGTTGTTCCGGTAGATATGGTGCGGCTGATGAAAGCAACTCGCCTTCCACATACTCCAGCTCTACCCACTTATCATCATAGCCTCGGACTTCACAGATATTCTTGTGCTTGATCTTCTTCAACCGTTCTAAGACTGTGCCGTCCTTGAGAACCTTGACTCTTTTAATATCTACGCCATACGGATGCTCTTCAGCGCTCCAATCGTTTGCTTCTCTTGAAACGAACAGACTGTCTCCCTTTACGACACCCACCGCATTTCTTCTTGAAAGAGAAGAAAGTCCAATAACTTTTGGTGGAGCGGTCCTTTTGCCGCTTCTACTACACCTAATAAGTGTTCTGCCTTCAGCCCAAGCATCCTTTGAGACATCCAATACCTCAACCACGTCAAAGCTCGTAAACATTTTAATGTTGGCGACGACCTCTTCGGTTGAACCCCAGCCGTACGGATGACCAACTTTTTCATCCATTTCAAAATAAAGTGCTTTATCGGTGTGTTTATCGATGAGCTGAAGCGTCTTCACAGCCTCAACCGAAGATAGTCTATTGAAGTCTGAATACCCGTAACCAATAAATAGGTGATGAAACACGGAAAGAAAGAGGACATAGTCCCAGCTACGTTTTGTGCCTTCTAGGAACTTAATAAAATCATCTTCTATAAATTCAACGTCCGAACCATATTTCTTGTTCAGGTCTCTAGCCGTGTCAATAGACGATTTTTGAGTAAACTGCTTCACATCCACGTGCACGTCATTGTCTATGCCTGTTACTTTATTGCCAAGAAACTGCAAGACATGCGCAAAAAAGCCGATGTTACAGCCTATATCAAACACAGTCCCTTTGTCCTTGATATCTTTTGCTAAGAGCTTAATGCGATCAAACGAATCACGCTCACCCTTTTCTAGCCAACCCTCAGGAATATCAAAATCAAGTTTTTTAATCTTTTCCCATGCCTTGTTGTTGGTGATGGTTGGTTGATAGTGAGTGTTTTCGTAGTCTTTACTCATTAATTCTCCATTTATGTGGCATATAAACTAGGCCCCGTCTGTTGTCGCGATCAACGACATTGAATTGGCAGATGCTCCTAATAAAGTGTAGCGGGTCTTCGCGGTCATCTTCAAATAATGCAACGTTCACGAGGTACTCACCACCCAATAGGTTGAGCTCATCAAACCCTAGCACGATTCGCCCTGAATCTTTAACTTTTATGGTCTTGACTTTGTCTGTTACCGTGTCAACACCTGTCACGTAAGGACCCTCCACGTGGTAGATTCCCAGCGCAACGTTCATGTGTGTGACGTCGGGGCTATGCTTCTGGTAGTCGATAGTAAATTGTATTTTATCTCCAGTTTGCAGAATGTTATCAACCGCGCTCATCTTCATATCGGTCACGAGGACTTTTCTATTACCAGTCTCTTTGTTTGTGACTTCATTGTCGGCCGCCGTCTTCGCCGTATTTTCAACGTTAATTTTCTTGTAATGGAAGGCAACGTCTTCCGGCTTACCCTCGTCGATAACTTCACCGTCGTGGATGAGTATCGCGCGGTCACAAAATTTTTCGATGTAATCCATGGAATGTGTAACCAGGATGATTGTCTTTTTTTCACTTTTAAACCTTCTAAATTCTCTTAGGCATTTTTGCTGGAATGACTCATCGCCGACTGCCAGCACTTCGTCGAGTAGCAAAATATCGCTATCAGCCTTAACTGCAATTGAGAAGGCAAGTCGTACCTGCATGCCTGAGCTATAGTTTTTGAGCTTCTCGTGGATAGAATCTTGAAGCTCAGCAAAGGCGACAATTTCATCGTACATCTTATCGATTTCCTTGCGCGAGAAACCTAGCATTGCACCATTTAGATAAATGTTGTCATGTCCGCTTAACTGCGGATTGAACCCAACCCCTAGTTCAATGAATGGAATTAATGAGCCGTGTATTGCTATTGAACCTTTGTCTGGTTTATAAATACTTGCCAAAATCTTCAACAGAGTGCTTTTTCCACTACCATTTCGTCCAACGATGCCGAGAAATTCTCCGTCTTCGACGGTAAGGCTGACACCCTTTAATACCTCGTGTCCTTCACTTCCGTGTTTCGTGTGTTTTTTCTTAGCGACATCAAGTAGCAAGTTTTTAACCGTGCTTGAACCGACGTTTGGGTAAAATGTTTTGCGTACATTCTTTACTTCAATTGCTATTTTTTTTGCCATATGTACCTACACTCTCTCCGCAAACATTTTTTGTGCCCTTCCAAAGTAAATCCAACCAGTGACAAAAATCAACACGACGAGTGCTACTGGAAACAAGCCGTATATCCCGTTTGTCTTCCATACTGTGTCAGCACCCTGGGTTACGAACAGATAACGCAAGTCTTGCATGATCTGCGCAACAGGATTCAGTAGAATATAGTCTTGAAAGAATAGTGGAACTTTTGAAATTGGATACAAGATTGGCGTTGCATAAAACCCAGCCTGCACAGTAATATCCCACAGATACGAAACATCTCTGAGCTTCACGTAGACTGCAGACAGTATCAAACTGACACCTAGACTCAAAAAGTACAGTTCAGCAAACAAGAATATTCCCAGACCAGCATAACGAGATACGTCTGCACCGCTTAAAACTGCTGCGATAAAAACAGCTACTAGGCTTAAAAAGAAGTTAATGGTTGCGGCTACAGATACTGCTAGCACTAATAGATGTCTTGGTAAGGCTATTTTCCTTATCAAATCACCTCTTTCTACAATAACCGACACGCTTCTTTGAGTCATCTCAGTAAAAAAGGTCCATGTAACAATTCCGAGTAATAAATAGGTAGGGTAGTTTTCTATGGTGTCGCCGACGCCAAAAACATATACAAACACAACGTACAAAACACCGAACATAAGTATTGGACGAGCTAAAGACCACAAGTAGCCCAGAACCGAATCTTGGTAGCGCAGCTTAAAGTCTGTAACGACCATCTCTCGCAAGATGACCCGATCTTTTTTAGACAAAATCATTAGATTAATTATACAAGACTACCCCCGTTGTTAGAAGAGGTCTTATTTGTCTTATGCAGTACAATAGCTAGTGTAATGAAAATACTTGTTATTAGAAATGCATGGAGACATCAAGACTTCGGAGGAGCTGAGGAGCTGGCTTTAAGCCTGGTGTCCACATTAAACGCCTTAGGTGTGGAAACAAAACTCCTTTCCGGTGGAGAGGCCCTGCTAAATAGAGCTAGGTCGCTATCGGTTCCATATATCAAGGGACCCTTCAGTAAAAGACAAATTTTGACAAAACACCGGGCTGTATTCTTACTGAAATATCTGTTTGATCTCTGTAGAGCTCGGTCTCAATACATTAAGATATTTAAGACAGAAGCCCCTAGCGTCATCCATTGCACTGGGCAACAGGATTCTATTGCTGCGACTTCAGCCGCTCGAAAACTTAATATACCAGTGATATGGAGCGACCACGGAGAACTTAAGAATAGTATTGGATTTAAACTACTTCCCCCGTGGGGTATTCCGGGCATCTTACTGAAGAAACAAATGCGACATATTTATGCTATTTTTATGGTTAATTCGGCTGACATAGCCTTCGTCAGAAAAGTATGCCCAGAAAGCATCATTAAAGTTGTGCCTAACGGCGTAGTAGACTGTTACGACAAAAATAAGAAACGAGGCAACGACCTTGTTTTTGCGTCTAGGATAATTCGTGAAAAAGGCATCTTTGAATTGCTAAACGCATTTGAGTTGCTAAGTATCAATTATCCCGATCTGAGGCTCATAATTGCAGGCGAAGGTCCCTCGCTCGACGAAGTAAAAGCGTTTGTGGCAAAGAACCCCACTCTTAAGATTTCCTTTGCTGAGTATTCTGATACCTTTATACAGACTGCTGGAGTATTTGTACTACCCACATACACTGAGGCGCAAAGTTTGGCCCTATTAAAGGCCATGATGTTTCAGGTGCCTATTGTAACTACTAGAATAGATGGCAATCTCCACTTTCTAAAGGACAGTGAAAACGCACTGCTGGTCGAGCCAAAAAATAGCAAGCATTTGGCCAAAGCTCTTTCGGAGCTTTTAGACGACACTCTGCTTCAGAAAAAAATCCGGGAGCACGCCAGAAAAGATTATAAGAATAAATACAGCCTAACAACTATCGTCAAGGAATACTATCTTGGCACCTACGAATCCTTAGTAGGGAAAGAAAGTCATTAGGTGGTGGGACGTAAATATACTCGGAAGTACATTTTTATTTTTGTAGCTTTACTAGTTTTCGGGACTGGTTTTTCTGCGTTTGATACCTTCAGCAAAAGAATGAGGAGCGAGAACACTGTACTTCCCTCGCTTCCTCTTTCAGGAGACGGTTTTTTCTTTTCTGCGGCGGGGGATTTTGGTAACAACGCGAACGCAGATAAAGTTTTACGAGCAATCGGCAAGACAAACTCTAGTTTCACGCTCGCACTTGGTGATCTTGGTTATGTAGGCAACGGCAATGAATCTGGCTGGTGTGAGTTCGTTAAAGATCGAGTAGGTGACGAACATCCTTTTGAGATTATTGCAGGAAACCATGACGACGGCTCTACGGATGGTAACATTTTGGCATACCGTAAATGCCTGCCAAACAAGATCAACAATGTAGTTGGAGAGTACGGAATAGAGTACTACTTTGATTACGAAAACCTTGCACGCATCATTTTGATATCTCCTGATATTGCGACATATGGCTTCTCTTATACCGAAGGCAGCTCGCATTTGCAGTGGGTTATAGACACGATACGTGATGCAAAAGACAAGCAAATTCCCTGGGTCATCCTGGGCATGCACAAAAACTGCATTACTCCAGGAGTCAAAAACTGTGAGATAGGACCAGATCTTTTAAATGAGGCTGTCCGAAACGGAGTGGATATTATACTTCAGGGTCATGAGCATGCATACTTTCGCTCTAAACAACTTTTCCTCAACACAAATACTTGTCCCGTAATCGTTGTGAGCTCCTATAACGAATCCTGCATCGCTAATGATGGCAACGAATTACGCAAGGGTGCGGGCACAGTTATTATCATTAGTGGCGCCGGAGGATATGAACTACGACCTGTAAATATTAATGATCCTGAATTAGGCTATTTTAGCTCAATAAACTCTTCCGATAATTTTAATGCGTATGGTTTTAGTCTATTTACTGTTAAAGAAGATGAGCTTGACATATCATTCTTCCCCACAACAGGCGACTTCGAAGATACTTTTCGAATTGCACGGTACTAGTAGCTTTGGGCCATTCTTTAATCTTAGTAGTAGAATAGTTAGTTCTGACTTTATTTGAGTGTTAGTAGATATGAATCAGATAAAGCAGTAGACGCTAGCTGCCTTTTTTCTCTTCTGCGATACTAATAATTATGCCCGTCAGCAGCCACCATTGGAGGGCTATGGCTTCATTCGACCATAGGTGGATGAGTAGGGAGTAGAACAGATAGGCGACTAAGCTCGCGAACAATACGCGTGCGTACAAATCCCCTTTTTTTGAAAGCTTGAATAATCGCACCGTCACTATACTTAATATAGTTATAAGCAGTGCAAGGCCTCCCCAACCAACCTCGTACGCTATTTGCAGATAATAGTTTTCGGTCAGCACACCTCCTTTGGGATTCGAAATAGCCACTAAACCAGCGGTGCCAGGTCCGTGACCTACCGGCTCCTCTAATATCTCTTCTGTGGCTTTTTGCGTTAGAGAGACTCGTAGCTCATTTGGATCCTCCAGCACCGTAGATTCGTCAGCATGAAAAATCACATTTTGAACCAGATATGTGTCTTTAGCTAGAAAGCCCAGAAACCCAAAAATAACAAAAATTCCTACTAAAAATACCCCGTATTTTTTTAAAATACGAAGCGTCCTCTGCCCTGTCGCTATACTTAGTATAGTTACGATACTTAAAGCAAGTCCGAGCACTGCTCCTCGTGAAAAGGTTAAGAAGAGTGCTGCGGTCTGAAGTGCCAGCATCACCCCCAGTGTCCCCCGCCGGAACGGCCTGGTAAATAATTTTTTGTTCACTTGTTTTTTGACGAATGCATAGCCCGTTAACAAAATTGGCAGTATTAGGTAGGCACCGAACGAGTTCGGATCTTTGAGTGTACTCATGACTCGTGGCAGATCTGGCTTATCGTCAATGAAAAATATTGGCTTCACACCGCGCTCAAGGCTATAGCCAACATGCGTCAGCAGATCATGCGGCAAGAAATACTGTAGTACCCCAAATAATGCCACAATGCTTGCGATAATAACCGCCGCCGTGAGCAAAACTCTTAGGTATTTTTCGCCATTTTTCGCCGTACCCACCAGCCAGCCAAGTAACATGTATACAAACAGCCGCGTGTTGTAAACACTCGCAACCAGCGCGGAGCCTGTGTCGTCGTTTTTGTCTAATACAAGGAATAGTCCGTGGAGTAATCCGTATAGTGCAGCTAATATGAATAGTGTCCGAAATAACCTATTGGTAAATAATCCACGCCTGTAGGCCAACCATACCAAAGCAGGCAGAAGTAGAAACACCAACACATCTTTCGCAGCCTTCCAGATCTCTATTCCGCCAGTAAGCAGACTAGCCGACTGAACGATGAAGACATGGAGCGGCATGTATACGACAAGCACCAGGGCTAGATAAAACAGAAGTCTGTCCGACACATGCTCTTTTAGTTTCTGCATACCTACTAGTGTAGCTGACTAGCGACGATTTATAGTGAAAAGCACGGCAGTCTCAGTGATAATCAATAGCCCCGCCACCACAAAAATCCATGTTTCAACGCCGGTGTCTGCCAGGGTGTCCGTTTCAGCTAACACCTCTGTGCTGGCACCTAATACGCCTGTTTGTGGCGCCAGCTCAGCATCGGTTCCTGCAACTGTTTCAGAATTTGGTTCACCTTTTGTTTCCTCTGGAACAGGCTCTTCCTGGTCAGGACAGTCTGGTGCAATAACTTCATTTTGTTGCGGATCACACGGATCAATGTCTAGCTGCTGCGCGCTTGCTCTCCCTGGGAAAACTAGAGGAGCAAAAAGCACCAACAACACAATCCACTTCTTCATGACTCCTACTATACCGCTAAAGCTAGATCGAGTAAACTTTACAAGTTTTTGAATTCAATCCATTTCGTTTTACACTTATGGTTATGGTTAAGAAAAAAACATCTCAAGTACAGAAATATAAAAGCATGGTGATGCGGCACAAGGTAAAAAGCGTTTTGATTGCTTTCCTCGTTTTTATGCTTGGGCTATGGGCTTATAGTAGTTACCTTGACTGGAGAAATGTACAGGATATGGAACGGCTCCTAAGCGCGATGCAGGAGCTTAAAAAGGATGTAGAGGCAGAAACGGGAGAAAAGCTTGCTATTGAGGCTGATTGCGGAAGTGTCGGTAAGTTTGCGGAGTCTTACAGTTGTGCTGTTTATGTAATAAATATGGCTCAAACAAAAAAAATTGAGTGGACAAGATATGTCGAGGCACAAACTTTTACAAAATATCGATGCGAAGTACTGTCCGGGGGAAGAAGCGAATATAAAAATGCCCTTGCCTGCTATCAAAAGATCAGAAACACGAATAAACAAAAGGCTGAATCGATATTCTATCAATACGATAGCTCACCCGGGCTTCCTAGATAATTTATTATCCACGTCTGAAAGACCAGAAAAGTCGAGCCCAAAAACTGAAGCCTGAATGTCTTCTGTGCTCTAGTCGATGCCTCCATTTGAGAAATTCACAAACTGGACGGGGATGTTTCTTGCATGCTGCGTGAGGCGTGTCGTCATCTGGTGGAGGTGGTTGATCTACTATCGGTACGACGTCACTGTCACAAGCGTCGTCAACTGAGTCACCATCTGCATCAATTCCTGAGTTTGGTACAGATATACAACTATCGACATCATCGGCAACCGAGTCACCATCAAAGTCCCCTTGTGCTACACCGGCAACAAACGTTTGATATTTGTCTGCCTTTTGCCCATACGCATCTATCCCTACTAAGTGCAGTGAGTGCACACCTGCTTCTAGACCGGTTGGCAGTGATAACACTCCAGTAATTGACCCGTCTTGAGTCGCAGTAACTTCACCGATTTGTTGCGGATCCGAATGAACCTCGATAGTTACTGTTGAGCCAGGATAGAATCCTTCAGCAGCGTAGTGCAGTTGGTTTGATTGTAGACTTACAATACTCTCATACTGCGGCAAAGGTACTGACGCAGGCTGCTCACCGTTGAAAGATTCAATTATGTCGTGGATGCGGGGACTGTAGTAGACAGAATCAGGGAGTGGATAGTTTGTTGGTTGTGCGGTGGGGTTAGGGGCCGTTAATTGAGCGGTTTGGTCTAGTGCCGCTTGCTTGTAGCGTTCGTGTCCTTTTGCGTTCGGATGATAGCTCTCTTTACCTAAACACTGGTCTCGAACACTACATACCCCGAGCGTCAACAGATCGATATACCAAGGCAGCCCGACATCATTGCCTGCCGTCACACCGTTAACGGCCATCTCTGGCTCTGATGCGCCGCTGCATAAATTAACGCCGTCCAAAATATGCGTTACGTCGACGTATACGACGCCTGCTTCTCGCGCAGCTGCTTTGACCACCTCGTTCATATAGGTGACACCGTGCTGAACCATGAATGTCTCCTCGTTATTTAAGTGAACATTAGCTCCGCAATTACCTCCCGCCGTCACAAATATAGGATAGCCATGCACATACACCCTGCTTTCTGGGCTTGACCTTTTGACAGAGGTGTATGTCTCAACAAGTCTGCCTTTGAGCGCTGCGATACCGAATACAAGCTGATCCGACTCCAAGCTGCCCTGTACCGCCTGCGGGCACGTACCGATTGATGCGGCACAAGCTTGTAATGTGTCGCCGAACCCCGCGTCGTTACCACTGATGCCAAGTGTGATTATGGCTGGTTTTTGTTCGGCATTACCATAGCCTGCTTCGTTTTCAGAGTTGAGAAAATCTAGCTGCCGGACATGTCCCGGTTGCCATGCGTCTAACGAACCTAGGTAGTCAAAAATGTACTGATTATCTCTATCTCTAAATGTGTCTTCCTCGCCCTGCTCTTTCTTTAATCCCTTATCAGTTCCTAAGATATTATGCATCACCGCCCCGCTGCAGGCCACGGAATGGAAAAGGCTGTCGCTTGTTGGGCTGGTAGGCTCTGCCAACGTGCCGTTAAGCAAACCGAGATCTTTTGCTATCAAGTATGGGTAGCTTCTGCGCGATAGATGGCAGAGGTTTCGGCCAACAAAAGTACTACTATCACCTTGCTCATCCGTGCCAGGCTCATACCAGATGCCGCCTTTGTTATCTCCCTCGCCCGAGCTGAAGCTGTCGCCCATGGCAAGGTAGCCGGCTGCTGTAGATTGCCACGCATCAGGTTTCAGCGCATACTGCACCCAATCGTACGGTGCAAAACCAGCTTGAGCTGGTGGCGCGTCAGGTCTACGCAATCCACCGCCTATTAGAAGTGTTGAGCTGTCTAGCGAAAAGTTAAGTTGTTGCAACAGGACAGCCGAAGGATTATTACTTACTGCGGCCGTAACTTGCGTCTGAAAATTAGCGCTCTTTGTGCACCCAGGCACGCTTGCGAGTTGAGATAACTCCCAAGTTGGATAAGGGTATATGTTCTGACAACCAGACACATCAAAAACGACAAGTTCGTTATTTTTCACCCCCACATACCTACCATCTGAACTCACCGCTAGCTCTGCGTTATTCGCCCAGGATGGATAATACGTCACCGCAGTCATTTCTCTGGTTTCAAGATCGACTTTCGCCACAACACCGTTGTTAAAACGAACGGCAAGATACCGACCGTTCGCAGAGAACGCATGTGCGGCAAACACGACGGGCGTGTTATTTTTGTCCACGAAAATGGTCGGGATGGAATTATATCGCCATTTCACATTTATGCCCGAGATAACAGCTGAGCTGACTTGGGCATAATCTCGCTCTAGGCTTAGTCGATACACCTTATCATTCGCTTGAGATTTCGTTATATGTAGAACTGCATCGCCACCAGGTGCGGGGTCTAGCCATTGGGTAGCGGAACCAAAATTTTCGAGTTCATACATCGCACTTGCCTCAGAAGCTCTGTATGTCGTTTTTGTGAAATAGCCTTGCTGGTTACCTAGCACGCACTTCCTACCGATATTCTCAAGCGTATAATGGCCGAAGGAAAATACTTGAACTATGCTGTCTAGAGGCTGTGCGTATTTTTTAACGTACACATCACGAAAGCTACAATCAGGCCTGCCCCCAACTTCTTCCGCGGTTAACGCATCGCCTGAGGTTAATGTTACTGCGCCCTCCCAGACACCTTCGTTCGCAGCCTTAGCTTTGTTAGGCCCCATAGATGGGAAAAGCTGCGCTATAAGAACCAAACACAGCGACAAAACAAAAAGCCTCTTCATGAGTAAAACTATACCCCTGATAGCTTAGCCTGTAAACTTTTTTTGTTACTGGCGTACGTCGAGGCAGTTCTTGTAATTCTCTATTAAGACCCTATCAGCTGTTGCTAGCTTCATGTCTTCAGCTTGTGCCTGTGCGCACAGCACCGTATCAAATGGGTCGCTGTGTGGCAGTCGAACCTCTCCGTAGGCTTTAATGTGATCAGTATTGATTGATAGTGTCTCTACCCCGAGAGCCTCGAGGCCTTCAAACAACTGCTCACTTGTTAGGTTGAGTTTGCCTTTTGCTACCTTTAGGCTCAGCTCCCATAAACTAGCGGTCGAGACAAAAACTTCGGCATCAGAAGCAGAAAGCACATTTTTCGCATCAGACCCTACGTTCTCGGATGCGACGAGGAGCCACACATATGTATGTGAGTCCAGCAAGTACTTCACCGCGGCAAATCTTTCTCAAGGCTCTCTGAAAATAGCTCTGCAATCGAATCGTCGGGTCCTATAAGGTCATCTCTGAGCTTGATTTTTTTGCTATCCCAGACGCCAATATTTAGCTTGTTTGTTTTGACATACGGAACAAGCATGACTTCTGGCTTACCAAAGCTACCGATAACGACTTGTTTGCCCGCTTTTACATCAGCTATCAACTTGGATAAGTTGGATTTTGCATCATAGATTGAAACTGCTTTGCTCATATCTACATTTTATCAAATTAGCTAAGTCTAGTCAAGTCATTATTCTATTTCCTTGCTTCTGCTGCTGTATGATATACCTATGCCAAAGGCGAAAAAACATATTGTTATAGATGCCCGCATACGCCGATCAAGTACTGGTAGACCGGTCGCCCGCCTCCTAGAGCATCTCCAAGAAATAGACACGGATCACCGCTATACCATACTCTTAGAACGTGAGGATACGTGGTTACCAAAAGCAAAAAATTTCTCAGCTGTACGCACACGCTTTCCCAACTTTAGCTTTAACCCGCTTAACCAGGTCTTGTATGCAAAACAGCTCTACGGGCTTAAAGCGGACCTCGTTTACTTCACGCTGAGCCCGCAACAACCCCTGCTTTATTACAAAAAATTTGCCACACTGACACACGATCTCGTCATGCTCCAGTTCGCCCGAGCAGGCAAACTCCCTGAGTGGGTGCATGCCGTACGAATGCGAGGCTATCGGCTGCTCCTGTGGGACGCGCACCGAAGAGCAAAACACGTCGTTGTGCCAACGCAGTATGTCGCTGACGCTGTCAACAAATACCATCTATTCACAAATCGCAAGACAACTGTCATGCACGAAGCGAGCGAGCCGCCACTGTCCGGCAAAGCAATTGCACCAGCTGACTTTCCACAGAACTTCATCATGTATACGGGGAGTGCCTTTCCGCACAAAAACCTGGAGCGATTGGTTACGGAATTTAAATTGTTGAGCGAGCAACACACAAACCTAAAGCTCATCCTTGTCGGGAAACGTGAGTGGCACAGCAAGAAACTGGAGAAAAAAAAAAAAAAAAATT
>JAGQNQ010000018.1 GCA_020428015.1 Candidatus Saccharimonadota bacterium
TGACTGCACTACCCTTCACTATCCTAGAGCTCCTCGTGGGAGCCTTGCAGCCCTATATCTTTGTCATGTTGTCCGTTATGTACCTGGCAGTGCGGTAAAGCACGCTGAACATGACGACCATGAAGAGCCACTCACTCTGGATGAGGTAGTGGAAAATGAAGTGGGTGCCTAAAAAGTAACTAATTAGTAATCAAATAAGGAGTAAAGATGTTTAGTTTCGCAGCAGAAGCACTGAACACAGCAGTATTAGCAAAAGGTATCATGATGGGATTCGGTATGTTCGGCCCAGCTATTGGTATCGGTATGATTGGTGCCGCGTTCATGAACGCAGTCGGTCGTAACCCAGAAGCAAGCAAATACTTAGGTCAGGTGCTTGTCATTATCGCGATCATCGAGCTTATGGCTCTTTTGGTCTTCGCGTCTGTTTTCATTATCAAGTAATAGAATTTAAAGGAAAAGCATGTTACCAACCCTTATGTTGTTCGCAGCCACAGAAGAAGCTGCAGGTGAGATTGCCGAAGCTGTTGATGCTTCGCCGCTCGCTTCACTTGGCGTTGATGGCAAGAGTTTCGTGTTTCAGCTCATCACCTTTGTATTGGTGTTCTTGATTCTGAAAAAATTTGCTTTCAAGCCAATTACAAAACTGCTTGCTGAGCGCCGTAAAACCATTGATGATGGTGTCAAAATGGGCCTCCGCATGGAGAAAGAAAAGGCTAAATTTGATGCGGACCTCGCAAATGTTATGCGTGATGCGCGTAAAGAAGCCGACAAAATCATCGCAACTGGCCACAAAGAAGCTCGTGAAATTGTACGAGAAGCCGAGAAAAACGCGGCTCGCAAAGCCGACACGATGATGGCTGATGCCGAAGATCGCATCGCTGAAGAGTCAGAAAAGGCCAAGCTAAAACTTGAAAAAGACATTGTTGGTCTTATTTCTGAAGCGACCGAAGCACTTGTCGGTCAGAAGGTTGACGCACGCAAAGACGCTGAGCTAATCGATAAAATCCTAAAAGGTCGTATCCGTAAATGAATGAGCTTCGACACGATGTCGCCCGCATAATTGCTGAGAAAACCATGCATGTCATGGATAAGCAGAAACTTGTCCGCGAAGTAGCTGAGTTTCTCGTTGAAGAGAACTTAACGAACGATCTTGATGCAATTATCAGAGAAATCATGGGCTATCGTGCCGAGCACGGTCATATCGAGGCCGTCGCCATCAGCGCACACGAGCTGAGTAATGTTGACCTAAAAGATATTCAAGACATCCTGAAGCAGGAGTATCCAGACGCCAAATCATTTGTAATTGACACTCGTATCGATCCAACCGTGGTCGGTGGCGTGAAGATTGAAATGCCTGGTGAGTTACTCGACCTAACCCTATCAAATCGATTAAATGTATTTAAGCATCTAGCAGCGGCTGGAAAGGAATAAACGAAATGAGCAACGACGTTTCAATCAAAGATTTAGCCGTCGATATTCGTGCGGCGATTGAAGCTATTAAAAAACGACCTGAAATTGAAGATTCAGGTATTGTGACCCGTGTGGGTGATGGTGTGGCGTGGATCTACGGCCTCACATCTTGTGGCTACAACGAAATGATTACTATTGAGTCTACTGACGGCGAAGATATTACTGCTTTTGCCTTCAACTTGAGCGGCGACGAAATCGGTGCCGTTATCTTGGGCGATGACACCAAAATTGCTGCAGGTGCCAGTGCCAAATTGACAAACAAAGTATTGGAAGTACCCGTCGGGCCAGAGCTTGTTGGCCGCGTGGTGAATCCACTCGGACAGCCGTTGGACGGTAAAGGTCCGATCAAGACAAAATTGACCGCTAAGGTCGAGCAAGACGCTCCAGGTGTGCTGGCTCGAAAAAGCGTGCATGAACCACTCATGACCGGTATTACTGCGATTGACACGATGGTTCCAATCGGTCGTGGTCAGCGAGAGCTGATTATTGGCGACCGCCAGACAGGTAAAACTGCTGTTGCTGTTGACACGATGATTAACCAGCATCGCCAGAATACTGGTGTGATCAACATCTATGTTGCAGTTGGCCAGAAATTGAGCAAAGTTGCACGACTTGTTGAGCGATTGAAGCGTGAAGGCGTGATGGACCAGACAATTGTGGTTGCAACTTCTGCATCCGACCCTGCCTCTATGCAGTACCTAGCACCATATGCTGGTGCCAGCATGGGTGAATACTTCCGAGATAACAAACAACACGCGCTGATTATCTATGATGATCTAACGAAACACGCTGCAGCGTACCGTCAGATGAGCTTGCTACTTCGTCGTCCACCAGGACGTGAAGCATACCCAGGTGATGTTTTCTATCTACACTCTCGCTTGCTTGAACGAGCTGCAAAATTGTCCGACGATCTTGGAGCTGGATCACTCACTGCCCTGCCGATTATTGAGACGCAGGCTGGTGATATTAGCGCGTATATCCCAACCAACGTGATTTCTATCACTGATGGTCAGATTTTCATGGAAACGAACCTGTTCTATCAGGGTATCCGACCTGCTATTTCTGTCGGTTTGTCGGTATCACGTGTCGGTAGTAGCGCCCAGACGAAAGCGATTAAAAGCGTTGCGAAGTCACTTCGTATCGAGCTGGCACAGTTCCGTGAGTTGGCAGCCTTTAGCCAGTTCTCGACTGACTTGGACGCTGAGACGAGACACCGTATTGAGCGTGGTCAGCGTTTGACCGAGCTTCTAAAGCAGCCACAGTACAGCCCGTACGCCGTCTGGCAGATGTATACCATCATGCTTGCAGCAACGAGCGGTTCTTTCGACAGCGTGCCAGTTGACAAAATCAAGCTTGCCGAAGCGAACTTGCTACGCGAGCTAAAGCATGACCATCCAAAAGATGTCGAGAAGATGAACACCGGTGATGAGCCTGACGACAAGATCAAAGAAAAGATTGTCAAAATGGCTAACAAGATTGCCGAAAGCTACGCCCACGAAGAACCAAAGGAAAGCAAGAAGTGAGATGAGTCACGAGTCACGAGTCACGAGTCACGAGATCTTAGCGGCAGAGCTAGCCAGAGGGTTTGTTTATCCGAACTATCGAACTATTGATTTTGATGATGCGTTTGATTCGGCCTTAGAGCGTACAACAGACGTTCTTGTTGAGCTTGATCAAGTAGACGTTGACTTTGGGCTCAAACAACAAGCCGCCTTCTGTGTAGGTCAATATTATCTTGATTCTTTGAGAGATGTTGTTAGTGAACATGCTGCAGAATATTTTGTAAGAGATGGTGACGCAGCACAGCGCCCAGTGCCGTATATGCACGTTACGCCAAGAAGACTTCTAATAAACATGGGAGCATTCCGTGGCTAATACTATTACCCTCAAACGACGCATTGGATCTGTGAAGAATACAAAGCAGATTACCAAGGCTATGGAGTTAGTTGCGGCCAGTAAAATGCGCCGTGCTCAAGATCATGCCCGGTCTGGTAGAACATACCGCGAGCATGCCCACTCACTATTGACTCGTTTGAGTGCAATTACTGAGGTTGGTGAGCATCCACTGTTTGTTAAGCGTGAGGTCAAAAAGCGCCTGTATGTCGTGATTACCAGCAATAGGGGTTTAGCTGGTGCCTATAACGCGAATATCCTGCGTCTTCTTACTAAATCAGTTGCCGATGACCGCAAGGTTGGCATCACAACAAGTACGATTGCGATTGGTAAAAAAGCCGCGCAATTCACGCGCCGCATCGAAGGTGTTGAAATGGTGGCTGTCTATGATGATTTCGAAGATCAGCCAACGGCAAATGATGTTCGCCCTCTATTGAACACCATTACTGAACTATACCGTGAGAAAAAAGTCGACGACGTGCAGCTGCTATATACTGACTTTCAAAGTAATATCCTGCAGGTCGCAAAGAGACTCTCTCTCCTCCCTGCCCGCTTTGAAGAAACAGATGAGGAAGAAAATAGCCTCGACGCAACGACGTTTGAGCCATCAATCGACGTTGTTCTTGATAAAGTGACAGAACGATTACTGGAAGTTCAGTTATGGCAGGCGTTGTTGGAAAGTATCGCATCTGAGCATTCAATGCGTATGCTAGCTATGAAAAACGCCACAGATAACGCCAGCGGATTGATCGATGACCTGACCCTCGCACTGAACACGGCTCGACAAGCTGCAATTACTCAGGAACTCGCTGAAATTACCGGTGGTGCGGAGGCGATAAAGTGAGGATGAGAACATGAAACTATCGCAAGATTACGGACGAAGAATATCAGCAACTGAAACGAAAGGAGCAAACTAAATGGCAACAGCAACAATGAACAAAACACACGGTAGGGTCACCCAAGTAGTTGGTGTGGTCGTGGACGTCGCCTTTTCGGAAGGCCATTTGCCAGCAATTTATAACGCGTTAGAAATTAAGCTCGGCGAGCGAACATTGGTTCTTGAAGTAGCACAGCACTTGAGCGAAACATCCGTTCGTGCCGTATCACTTGGATCAACTGATGGCCTCGCGCGTGGTGCAGAAGTGGCAGATACAGGCGCAGCAATTAGTGTTCCTATCGGGGACAGTACGCTTGGACGCATGTTCAACGTGGTTGGTGAGCCAATTGATGGTGGCAAAAGCGATTTCAAGGCAAAAGCACCGATTCACCGTGCTCCTCCTGCCCTGACTGAACAGTCGGGTAGTGTTGAAGTGCTTGAAACAGGCATCAAGGTTATAGACCTGATTGCGCCTATTACCAAGGGTGGTAAGGTCGGCTTGTTCGGTGGTGCTGGTGTCGGTAAAACGGTGCTTATTCAAGAGTTGATTAACAACATTGCGAAATTCCACAGCGGTAACTCAGTTTTCGCTGGCGTTGGTGAGCGTACCCGTGAGGGTAACGACCTATATCACGAAATGAAAGACTCGGGCGTATTGGACAAGACGAGTCTCGTATTCGGTCAGATGAACGAGCCACCTGGAGCGCGTCTTCGAGTTGGTCTTTCTGGCCTGACAATCGCAGAAGGCTTCCGTGACGAAGGACGTGACGTGTTGTTGTTCGTCGACAACATTTTCCGATTCACACAGGCTGGTGCTGAAGTATCAGCGCTACTCGGCCGTTTGCCATCAGCAGTGGGCTACCAGCCTAACCTAGCAACAGAAATGGGTGGCTTGCAAGAGCGTATCACCTCAACTAAAAAAGGCTCGATTACTTCTGTACAGGCTGTCTATGTGCCGGCTGACGACTTGACTGACCCAGCGCCTGCAACAACGTTCTCTCACCTTGACTCTACCATCGTGTTGAACCGTGCATTGACAGAGCTTGGTCTCTACCCTGCGGTAGACCCACTTGATTCAAGTTCAACCATCCTTGACCCAGAAATTGTTGGTGAGGAACACTACAATGTTGCTCGTGAAGTCCAGCGAATTCTGCAGCGATACAAAGACTTGCAGGATATCATCGCCATCCTTGGTATGGAAGAATTGTCTGATGAAGACAAGCTAACGGTTAACCGAGCTCGACGTATTCAGCGTTTCTTGACGCAGCCGTTCTTCGTTGGTGAGGTCTTTACTGGAACTCCTGGACAGTACGTGAAGCTCGAAGACACCATTGCTGGTTTCCGCGAAATTCTTGACGGAAAACACGATGATAAGCCAGAAAACGCCTTCTATATGAAGGGTGCGATTGAGGACGTAAAATAATGAGTCTGCACCCTTACGTAAGACATCAGGAGCGTGACGTTATGTTTGGACAAGATCCAACGATGTTCGGACGAGCTCCACAAGTAGCTGGTGCATTGGCGTTGAGTGTGGTGATGGTAAGTGCTGCCTTTATTAAGATTGGCTATGAAGCAGCTCGAGGTGGAGCAAGACGCATTGTTGACGGCGTATCATCAGGTAGAAATCATGGTGGGAGCGGCAGCACAACGGATGCAATTGAGGCAAGCAAATGGACCGAAGGAGGTCATGGACTATGATTAAATTCGAACTCGTTACACTTACCGGTGTAAAACTGAGTGAGGCTGTCTATGAGGTCCTCTTGCCTACGCTAGAGGGACAAATCGGTGTGTTGAAAGGCCACATGCCTCTTGTGAGTGTTGCAACGCATGGTATGATTTTGGTGCGAAAAGAAGCGACAACGCGTGACGACATGATGGAAGTGTTTGCGACTAATGGGGGTGTTATTGAAGTAGAGAACGATACATTACGCGTACTCGTTGACGAAGCAGATCATTCTGAAGAGATCAGCGAAGCGG
Organism: Candidatus Saccharimonadota bacterium; assembly: GCA_020428015.1. GTDB lineage: Bacteria > Patescibacteriota > Saccharimonadia > Saccharimonadales > SZUA-47 > JAGQMY01. The sequence continues at coordinate 6,218 of JAGQNQ010000018.1, forward strand.
AAGCCCAGAAAGCGCTTGATCTTGCCATGAAGATGAAGGCTGAAGCGAAGGACCAAGTATCGCTTGAAAAGGCGCAGAGCCTTATCGATCGTCAGGCAACACGCCTTCAAGTCGCCGGTCTTCGCCGCCGTAATCGTAGGTAAATTAACCTTACGGGGTTGAACCTCGTACTAACCTCGTACTATGGTATAGTATATTTCTCCTATGCCAAGCAAACACACCATTCGTTCCTTTTTTGATGGCGGATACTACCATATATTCAATCGAGGTGTTGCAAAGCAAGATATCTATCTAGACAAACAGGACTATGCTGTTTTCCTATATTATCTTAAGAGTTTTTTGTCAGATCCGGAGCTTTTAGATAAGCAAGATCCTTTCTATGACTCTCGTAGGCTTTCATTCTATGGCAAGGTCGAGCTCATCTGTTATTGTTTAATGCCAAACCACTACCATCTATTTGTTACTCAGCTAGAAGATCAAGGTATTTCAGACTTTATGAGAGCATTATCAAATGCGTATACGAAGTACTTCAATAATAAATATGATCGAGTCGGTCCTATATTCCAAGGAAGGTTTAAGGCAGCAGGAGTATATTCCGATATGCATTTCATGCATTTGTCTCGGTATATACATCAAAATCCTATTGATCTCGGCAAAGATATTCTCGGATATGACTATTCAAGTTGCCGCTACTTTTTAACCGAGGATGATTCGCCTAGCTGGCTTAATATTAATCATACAATGGATCTATTTCACTCAACGGAAGAGTATCGACAGTTCTTATTGCAGAAACGGATTAAATCAAAAGATATACTAGAAGACGAATCTATTGATTGAAATATATTATAACATCATTCGAGGTTCAACCCCGCAGAAGTTAGCCGCAGAAGTTAGTATAGGATGTTGAACTGAATAAGCCAGACAATTATTCCAGCAATAAATCCAAACAGTGCTGGGATGCTGGCAAGCTTGAGATATTTGACAAACGTCAATTCTGGTACTTGCCCCATGGCAGCGACACCCGCAGCAGAACCAACGACTAGGAGCGATCCACCGGTTCCAGCTGTTAACGCCAGCAATACCCACTCAGCCGGCAGAACATGCGCCGGGAAAACATTAATAGCCGCAGCAACCAGAGGTACGTTATCAAGAATTGATGACATGACACCAAGGACGGTGCTGGCAGATACGACGGTAGCAAGGCTCGTAGAGCCGTTAAATAAGATACTATTAAGTTTCTCGAGTACACCAAGGTGTCCTAGGGCGCCAACAGCGAGCAATATACCAATGAAGAATTTAAGGGTTGCGATGTCTGTTTTTTGAATAAGGTTAATGATTTTCGCTTCGCTTTCGTGGTGACCTTTATCTCGATTAGAAAAATCAGATGCAATCCAAAGGATGGCGAGGCCAGCCAGAAGTCCCATAAATGGCGGGAGGCCAATCAAGTTTGCAAGAACTGGTAGCACGAATGCACCGAGTCCGATACTGATAACTGGCCAGTTAGGGTGTACGCGCTCGCTTGCCGTAACACTATGTGCCTTTTCAGCTTCTTCATGCGTACGGATTTTACGGGAGAGCATGTAGTGAGGAATGGCGAAGATCGCGAGTGCCGGCAGTAAGCCGTCCTTTATAATTTCTGTTGCGCTAAATTTGCCTGCAAGCCAAAGAATAATAGTGGTGACATCTCCGAGAGGACTAAATGCTCCGCCTGCATTAGCTGCGATGATGGTCGATGCAACAAATATAAGAAATGCTTGTTTGTGCGCATATATCTTTCGTCCTACCTGGATCATGATGAGTGTGGTTGTCAGGTTATCTAGTACCGCAGACAGGAGGAATGTCAGTATACCGAGTATCCAGAAGAGTCGCTCGGAACTTAGTTTTTTCTCCGATATTTTCTGTTCAACCCAGTCGAACAGGCCATAGTGAACTAATGTCTCAACAATGGTCATCGCTGCGAGCAAGAAAACGACGATAGAGAAAATTTCTTGGCTTTCATGGAGGATGTCTGCGTTCAATCCGCTACGGTCTTTAGCGAATGCCGCAATAATCACCCATAAGCCCGTTCCTGCGAGCAATGCCATGCCGCTTTTATCAATTTTTGATTTGTGCTCTAGGGCTATCATGGTGTAGCACAATACAAATAGCCCGAGTCCAAGATATGCGGCTAGTCCCAACGTCGGTACATTCGTTACATGTTGTGCTGTCTCAGAAATAGTCTCAGTAGCATGATCAGCAGAACCAAAAAGGCTCAGCAAACTTTGAAGCATAAAAGATAAATTCCTTACGTTATATATAACGTTACTTAGTACTAAACTTTACCGGTATCGTAAATCTAGTCAGGGGTTTTGTCAATAGGATAATGTGATATTTATCACTAGAAGAGGTCTATTTAGGTGTATACTAAACGTGTAAACTAAAGCACTATACATTAAAGAGTGCTTAACTCTAAGGAGGGTCTTATGTTTGGAAAGGAAAAAGTAAGCATGGTGGGTGCCGAGTTTGTTGGTACTTTCATGCTCGCCACGGCAGTTTTAGTAGTAAGCAATATGTTTGGAGCCGGTACGGCAGCCTGGTATACGGCGGTGTCAGCCGGCGCAGCCTTGGCGCTTATCGTGGCAAAGCTAGGGCATGTGTCTGGTGCTCATGTGAACCCTGCTGTAACTATTGGGATGTGGACATTAAAAAAGATCCCAACGACGAGTGCCGTTGTATACATCGCATCTCAGCTGCTGGGTGGTGCTGCAGCACTTGCGTTTTATAACTATGCAACTGATGCAACACTCGCTGCATCTGGCGCAGCCAACTTTGATTGGCGGGTATTTTGGCTTGAGTCTGCAGGTGCTGCTGTATTTGGTTCTGGTATTGCTGCTGCCGTTTCGCAGAAGTTGGAAGGCGTATACGCAGCCTTTACAATTGGCGCTTCCCTGACTGCAGGAGCTTTGATTGCTTCGTTAGCCTCAGCAGGATTCGTAAACCCAGCGGTTGCACTCGGCAACAACGCGTGGGACAGAACGCTCGTCATAGCACCAATCGTTGGCATGGTTGTTGGTATGAATATCTATATGTGGCTATTTGCACCTGCTGAAAAGAAACGAAAACGATAGTAATCTAAAAATCACATACTCAATCAAGAGAGGCTCACGGAAAAGAGCCTCTCTTGCTATGTCGTCATATAATTACTCAATGGTAATCGCAACCTGGTTGCTGTAGACATCGCACGAATCACTGTCGGGATTGTAGCGACAGACACGGAAGTAGTATGTTTCCCCTACTGTATAACTGCTCTTGTCAATTGATTTGCTCTTACCTGATGGTACGTATTCTATGAATGCAGCTGGATACTCGGGATTCTCGTCAAGGCCTCCGACAAGCTTCACGCCGTCTGGCGTGCTCATGCCAATGAGAGCCCACTCAAATTTCAGCATATCACCGGTTTGGCTCTTTGATAACGTAATGCCCTGTTTCTGTACGACGCTTTCTGCTTTAAAGAAATACGAAATATTTTTGGTTGTCTTGTTCCCAACTCGATCAGTCGCGATGAGTTCAAAAACAGAATTGCCAACAGGCGCTTTTAACTCACCACTCTCAAAACTCCCGTCGTCTTTCACAACAACATCTATTGGATTACTACCGGCAAGAGATTTTGATTGAATCGTTAGTTTGCTGCCTTTTTCTGTTTTACCTTTGATTATGATGGTACCTTCTGACTTTTCGTTTGGAACTTCAATTGATGATCCAGCGGCTGGTTCTGTGATATCAATCGTTGGTCCATCAAAATCACTCAGGTATCCGAGTGCATTCTTGAACGCATCGTCTTTCTGGTCTAATTCTCTACACCAGGTAATGAACGTGTCCTTTTTCAGAACCTCGATGTCGATTCGCTCCACTTTCCCGTCTTTTTCAGGGTTATTTTTATTCTTGGCTGTTAGTTTGTCACCTTCATTTGCCGAAATGTTGTTTCGTGTTTCGCGAACGGTATTTTGATAAACCTCCACCGCTTCTTCGTCGCCATTTGCAATGGTTCGAAAAGCCGTCCCAACCGCCTGAAACTGTGCATTATCGGTCTTTACAATGTAGGTGCGTGCTTCTGATGGAACGACGCGGTTATAGACATTGCCGCTTTTCTGCTCGATAACAACACGAGACTCAGTGAGGGTGCTCACAACGATTTCAGTGCTTGCATCAAGGCGAATGACGCTCCCATCTTCAAGATTGATAACGGCACGTGAAGCTGCTCCAATAGTTCGCAAACCCATTCCTTGTTTTAGGCTCAGCTCTTTTTCGGCGTCTGACCATTCTCCAAGCTCGTTACGTTGTTCAATGACTCCTTCTCTGTAGCTTACCGTTGCATCCATTGCAGGAGCGTTCTCTATCTCGACAATGTCTTCTTGTCGAGCACTCTCCGTAGGAGTTGTATTGTGCTGATGAAATGCTATAGACCAAACGCCTACTAGTAACAGAATTGCTGCAAGGCATGATGCTAATTTTGTATTTCTACCCAGATTATTGAATTTCTCTACGGCTTTTCTCGGCAGCTGAATAATATTACTAAAACGAAGCGCGCCTTTTACAGGATTCCCCTTACTCATATATCCTCCACGAGTTACAAGTAAGTATAGCCTAAAAAAGCTTTCCAATGCTAGTGGCAATAGAAAGCGCCGAAAATGGCGCAGCGTACTAATCCAAAGACACTAAATGTGCCCTTAATGTTGTAAAAACTACTTTGCTAAATATCACATTTATGATCATTTTTACAGAGGTAAAAGCAACGTCGTTTTGACATTGTATGAAATGTATTGACATGTGCAGGGGGGCTCAAGTAGGATTGTGGGACTGCATTCAAAGCGAGACTTATTTAGTGTGAGTGCGGAAGAGGCGTATGCGATTGATCTGCGAGACAATCGCACACCATTAAACAAGAAAAAGGAGACAATTTATTTATGCGTGCATCCGTGTTAACGGGTATATTTGCATGTGTGCTTATTTTTGGCGCTCAAACTGCCAAAACTAGTGCTCAGACCCCAGAAGTATTAACTAACTCAGAACAGACTTCGGTTATCGAATTACTGTCGGTTGAAACCGAAACGGTACTAGAGGTGATAGATGAGATTGTTCTAGATGAAACAAGCCAACCAGCCAACTCACAGGAGACTAAGCAAGTCTCCTATGCTATCGAAGAAGGAGACAATTTAAGTAAAATAGCGGCCAAATATGAAACAACGTGGCAGAGATTGTTCTTTAAGAACACACAACTTGAAGACCCTAATATTCTCGAAGTTGGAGCCGAGTTAATTATTCCCGCAAAGGACGAAGAGCTCGTAGAGCGCGAGCTACCTGAAGTCATTATTGAGCCAGTGCCGATTGCAACAAATAACTCGTCTGTAGTTGCTTCTCAGCTTACTGTAGAACGAGGTAGCTCGAGTGGAAATGGTTATGTGGCTGGTTATTGCACCTGGTATGTTAAAAACAAGCGTCCCGACCTACCCAATAACCTTGGAAACGCAGCGACATGGGTTTCACGCGCAGCTGCACAAGGATTGCCAACTGGCTCAACACCAGCTGTAGGCGCTGTTGGTCAACGCGGAAATCATGTTGTGTATGTTGAGAGTGTGAATGCCGACGGGACAGTTACGATTAGTGAAATGAACCACAAAGGTCTCTACGTTATGACAGTTCGTACACTGCCAGCAAGCTACTTTAGCTATATATATTAAGTAGTAACATATTGACGAGTATCGTATGATGTACTCATGGAAGAAGAATCATACGGTCCGCTCAAGATTGTCATCGTCGAGGACACCCCGAGTTTAGCCGATATCTACAAGACTCGACTAGAACTCATTGGCTATAAGTGTTTTGTTGCTTCCGATGGCCAGCAGGCACTCACCCTGATTGAGCATGAGAAGCCAGCACTGGTGTTGCTAGATCTCATGATCCCAGTTATCTCAGGTGACGAAGTGCTGCGCCAAATGCGCGCGACTGAATGGGGTAAAGATATACGTGTGTATATTATTTCGAACCTCAATGAATCTGAAGCGCCAGCTGATTTGCGCGATCTTGGTATAGAAGGCTATACAGTTAAAGCAAACTTATCCGATGACGACATCGATAAGTTAGTTGATAACATCTTGTCGCATGGACAGGGTGGCGATGCATCTCTTGAGGGCGAAGAACTTTAGTTCTGAACTTTGACGAGTTCGACGTCGAAAATAAGCATTGCATTTGGTGGAATTCCACTCTGCCCGGTCTGTCCGTATCCGAATTGAGAGGGTATGATAAGTCGTCTTTTGCCGCCTTCTTTCATGCCGACAATACCGTCTTCCCAGCCCTGTATCACTTGACCAGAGCCTAATGTGAAGTTGAATGCTACCAATTGACCTTGTTCATTTGTGCGAGTTTCATCGAACAAAGAACCGTTAGTTAACCAACCTTTGTACAACATCCATACGCTCGATCCGCGGACCGCTTCAGTTCCGGTTCCCTGTTTGGTATCTATGAACTGAGTACTCGATGCTTCTTCATATTTTTCGTATTGGCTGAACTGATCAGGCTTCGGTAGGCTGGTATTTTGCTGTGAGGGCGTTGTTACAGCACTCTGAACTTCTTGATTTGTCTGCTTTGGAGTCGAGGATCTAGCCTGTGCGGACGAAAGCGGTAGGTCGACAGCGGGCTTTGTGTCAGCAATAGCATCATTTGATTTTGAAAACCGATTTACAATAAAGTAGCCACCAATACTCAAAACAACAAGAGCAAAAAGCGCAACGGTGCTCAATACGATTGTCTGTTTCTGCATTGTTCTATTGTATCCTACGCACGCTTAACACATTCATAAGGTTGTGCTTATTGTATTGTTAATGTAAATAATTTACAATAAATTTTATGGTATCGTCGCGTAGCACAAAATATACACAAGCTATCGTTGCTGTTTTAATGGAACTCAAGCATGCGACTAATGCAGAGTTGCTGGAACGCTTACATGGCCAATTCCCCGAATTGAGTGCGACAACTGTGCATCGCGCGACGGCACGTATGGCTGACTCCGGAACAATCGCAGAGGCGCCTGCGGACACACAGGGATCTATGCGCTATGACGCAAACGTAAAACCACACGATCATTTTACGTGTACTTCCTGTGGAGGGATTCGTGATATTGATATCGTAGACGATGTATTACCAATGCTTACGAATGCGCTTGGTGATTGTCGCGTCACTGGTAGGCTACTCATCCATGGTTCGTGTGAAAAATGTCACGTAAAACTAAGTAAATCACAAGTATAGAGGGTAGATGGTATGAAGTTTATTTTGAGCATACTTGTTGCGGCGGCAATAATTTTTGGACTGTTTTTTGCCTTTAGCAGCCCAGCAGTTGAGACGCAGTCGACTACTGCGGCTGAAAAACCAACAACATTTCAGACTATCACATCCGACATTGAGTCGGGTGCAAAGTTAATAGATGTGCGGACGACAGAAGAATATGCCGAAGGGTATATCCAAGGTGCGGAGTTATTGCCACTTGCAGATATTCAATCAGGCAGCTATCCGCAAGTTGATAAGATGACAAAAATATATGTATATTGTCGGAGCGGTAATCGTTCTGCTCAGGCAACTTCACTTTTACGCACTGCAGGATACACAAACGTTGTCGACCTTGGTGGGTATGACGATGTGGTTTCACTCGGTGGCAAAATAGTTAAGTAACGCTATGTCCGCGACCAAATAGACATGACGAGCACCAATAACCCAAGCGCACGGCGAAAGTAATTAACGCCCTGAAATAGTTCTAGCCAAGCCCAGGTAAAAAGCGCGCCAAAAGACATGATGGCAAAAAGATCTTGTAGCGTACCGTTTGTAATTTTTGTTAACAGTAATGCAGTAAACCATACGATAATTGGGAGGTTTGGTTTTTGGCCCAATACTATTTTACCGTTTTTATCCTTAAATACTTTACGCACTTTACGCAACATCGTCTTCGGGCCGCTCGACGGTGTAGTTAATAATCGGGTATTCTTCGGCGAGTGCGACGGCAAGGTCAATCATCTTGTTGACGATGTTTTCTTCAAATTGAGCAGAAAATAAGTGCATTTCTTGCAGGGCTTTTCCCTTCTTGCGTCCAATTGCAGATAGGCTGAAGCCTGCTGCTTGTGCTGCAACAATAGCTGCTGCTGGAACAAAGAAGCGACCTGTCATAACAGCGATTTTTCCGGATATACCAGCGGCGGTTAACGCACCACCTGCTATCTTACGCCTGAGAGACTTTTTGCGAATTCCCTTGCGCAGTTTTTCTAGCTCTGCCTGGGCACTTTCAGGTTCGCCCAAGATACTGGACGCCATGATTGCAGCCCAAAGTCGGATGTTTGCTTCAGTTTGTGCAGGAATAATGTCTTCCGGATTCTCGTCAATAGCGACATACACGGTATCGCGCGTGAAAGATTTTGTGTTCTTTTCAAACTCAACAACTTTTTGTTTTTTAGATTTTTGGTCTATGACGAGAACGACACTTACATGGTTCGCTAGGCCGATTGCATTCACACCTTCAACGAGCAAACCGGTATCAAACGTAACGTCAAATTCGTTGCCCGCGAAAGCCTGCTGTAATTCGGATTCTGCAAAAATTTCTGGCAAGGGTACATTATTGATGTTCCGCTCCAGTGCTCGTGGGGTATATACAACTTTTTCAAAATTTTCCTCAGGCATAACGCTAGTATACAAGATGTGAGCTAGATATCTATTGAGGAGCAGTTAGTAATGCGCTACGACTGCTTGCAAGCAGCTGCTTCATGGATTGTACATACTCCTGCCGGTCCTGGTGGCCCATGGTAGCTGCAATGAAAGTACGCTGCTTTCCGGACGCGTCAGGAAGCTTGGCAGCCATGAGCAAACAATAGCCTGCCTCATCAGTCGTGCCTGGTTTGATACCAACCACGTCTGGTTCATGTATGAGTGGATTGTAGTTTGGTATATCCCCACCCACCGTAATACTTGCGTTGGGTTGCGCGACAATTTCGGCGAGCACCGGGTTTTGTAGCGCGAGCTGGCCCAGTTTTATTAAGTCGGTCGGCGTGCTTTTACTACCTGGTGAAAACCCACTGGCATCAGCAACAATGGTTTTTGAAAGTCCATGTTGTTGCAGGAAGTTATTTGCATAGGATAGGTACTCGTCCATGCTCGAAAAGTGACGATCAACCAGCGAATCAGCCATGTTGTTTGAAGACGGTAGCAGGATGGCCTGAAGGGCTTCATATTGAGACATGGTTGCACCGATCTCCACACCCGTTACTGTGCCGAGTTTGGCGTAATATGATTCGAAATATTGTTTGTCGCGTTCATTGAGTGTGATAGCTGGGCCCTTTTCACCGAGTTCTAATGGGCTTTTTTCTAAAATGACGAGTGATGTGATGATTTTTGTGATACTTGCAATCGGTGCTTGAGTTTCATTATCACTGTACTTAATGACACCTTGTTCGAGTGTACCAATTGCGGTTTGGCCGCTTGCTGGCAAAGGCACGTTTTGCAGCGCGCTCACAAACTGCGGTATTGCAATAACTTGCTCAGTAGCTGTTTCGGATCGTGCTGCGAGTACGTCCTCAGTTTTTTTGTTACTGGTATTACTCAATGCGAAGTAGCCAAAGCAGAACGCGACAAAAATGGTCAGGACTTTTGCCCTATACCAAAATAGTTTCTTTTTCACAGTCCGCTGATCATACAGTTTTGGTGCTCGGTGGTAGTAGACGATTTTGCGCCGATCCATACAGTCCAGTATCTCACATGAAACTATAAGGATGCGAAGGGCGACTAGTTAGGTGGTTGCCCGCTATTTCTTATATACGGTACACTTTAAATATGAGGCTAGTTGATTTAAGCGAAATTGAAGAAGATCCAACGCTAACAGATCCGTCGAAGGAGTTATTGTTACGGTTACATGCAGACCCTATGCTTAATTTGCGGTGTATCTTCGATGGTAGCCCGGCAATAGTTTTTCGTCAGATGGTTGCTGGTTGTATTGCCCTGCCTGATACGGTTGAGCAGACACTGTGTGCTCAGCACGACATTGGTCGCACCCCTCTCGGTGACCTGCCTGGTGGAGATGATTACGTAGTGGATTTAAGTGTCGGAGGTCAATGGTCGCGCTATCTCGGTGACGAACCGCGCTATGTCATCTATCCTGATGAGGGCTTAGTTCATTGGTGTAGCGTTAGATAAAACTAACACGGCTGCTTATTGGGAAAGCACCCCCTCAATCTTTTATACGATGCTTCCCACCACAATTTATATATACCCCTAAGCTCTTAAGTAGTCTTGCCAATCAGGATGCAGGGTAAAAAATTTACAAATGCATACAAACGTGGTATAATATAAACATGTCAATACATGTAACAACGCACGTACCTGCACGCCAGGAAAAAAGCTCTATGCGTCGCTTTGATAGCGAAGCAGAAGCTCTAGAGGCTGCTCAAGGTTTCATCATGGCGGCTGCTAATATTCCCGAGCGATATGATGGAACACATCCTCAAATTTCATGGACTGGTCAATTTGTAGATTTGTCACAGTTTGTTGAAAGAGCGCAATCCTATGATCGACTCGTTGTTGTTACAGCAGGTGAAGATTCAGAAAATCCAGGGTCACTCACCGCAACTGAAATTAAAGATATTCGAAGACGACTATCCCCAAACATAGGCGGTGTTGCGTTCAATGCGAACATTGACCCAGTTACTGACAAGAGTCTTGTTGAAAAACAATATCGTGTAACTGAGCAAATGAAAAACCGACGCAGTAAAGTTATCGCTACGCAGACCGAACCATATTGGTTCACACCAGTTGTATTGCCACGCGGCACTCGACAAGATTCGCCGTTTAGCAGTAATAGGTGGCACCGACCAGAAGTTGTTCGTAAAAACTGGCAACGCCGACTGGCAGTCTTGCCTGCACATATAATGTTAGGACAGGATCTGACTCTAGGTGTTTTTGACCGTCCGTATGATCCGCGCGCTCGTACGAGTTCTACGGATACTTATGATAGATTCAGAGACATCGCAGACCCTGACGGATACGAACCTAGAAAACAGCTACAACTTGGTCGTGTAGTCGCGATTGGCGCAAGTATTGATTTTGTTCAGGCTGCATAGACGTTCGTATTTCTGCTAGTGTTTCAAATATTTTTTATCAAGGTATTCATTTCTGACCACGAATGAGTAATGACAATTTTCTTCGGTTGCTCTATTTGCAATCTACGTAATTTTCTTTTGAGTGCTGATTCTCTGAGGTGAATTTGTGCTAAGTTCTTAGGAATATTCCATCGACTTGCTTGAAAGTGCGTATTGT
>JAGQNQ010000019.1 GCA_020428015.1 Candidatus Saccharimonadota bacterium
ATATGCAGCCGGAGTCTGTTCTTCGGTAACTTTTCTATTGTTTGAAAACTAAAACGCCGGAGAACTCCTCCGGCGTTATTTATTTTTAAGTAAGAAATTAGAATTTAGGAGAATTAAAAAATGAATATTTCAGAAATTGAATCAATAGTAGTACCAAAAGGTGAAAATAGACAACCAGCTCTTGCATGGCTTGAGCAGCAAGGACTTGTTGTGCCAGATATACCTGCGAGGTGTCTTCATCGCTCGTTCAGGAGATATCTTAGTACATTTTGCACGCGATGAGCGAGGATTAGATCTCGTTTCGAGCGGCCAGAGACAGCTGGGTTTTATAGGCTCAGACAGGCTTGATGAATGGATACTTGATGGTTCCTTCGAAGAGCCAGAGGTTATTGATTGTGTTCCGATAAAATGTCGATTGGTGCTAGCAGGCCTTGCGGGAGTGCCAAATAGGCAGAGGCTTTTTGACGGTGAAGAATTAGTGACGACTACTTCGTATCCTTATACAACACGAAAAGTTTCTAGAGTGAACGCATGGAACTTAGTGCCGGAGTTTGTTGAGGGAGGGTGTGAAGGCGAGGTAGCTAGTGGTCTATCGGATCTGGTTTATGACATCACAGATACAGGAAATACAATCCGTGATAATGGTCTTGAAATTATTGATCAAAGCGACAGGTTGTCCCTGGTTGTGGTTCGAGGAATCAAGAGGGCTACAAAACCAGATTTACGGGAACAGATTATGAGAATTGTGGATACGTATCGTAGTAGGATCTTGTCACCAAAAATAGGATCCCTCACATCGTTACTGTTGAGGGATGAAAATGAAGCTGTGAAAAAGCTTGGCTCGGAATTCACCGAGTTGCTGCAGGAACTACTAGACGATGAATCAACTAGTGATCGGGTTGTTTCGGAAGGAGCTGATCTACTCTATGCTGTCAGCATGTTTTTAACCAAGAGAGGACTCTCAATACTAGACATTCTTGAAGAAGATATTAGAAGGAGTCTCAGATGAAGAAATCTGCTAGAATAGAGTCAATCATGGCAAACAATGTAAGTCTACAGCCCTATAAAGGTGCGCGGGATTTTTACCCTGAAGATAAGGCATTACAGAAATGGATGTTTGGTAAATGGCGTCGTGTGGTGGAGCTATATGGATTTGTTGAGATGGATGCACCAATCTTAGAACCAACGGACCTTTACCTAATAAAGGGAAACCAGGAGATTATTGAAGAACAAACATATACGTTCACTGACAGAGGTGACCGCAGTGTTACGATTCGAGCCGAGATGACTCCATCGGCCAGTCGTATGGTCGCCGGCAAGCGACAAGAGCTAGCCTACCCAGTGCGGTGGTACTCTATCCCGAACCTATGGCGATACGAGCGCATGCAAAAGGGTCGTTTGAGGGAGTTTTGGCAACTAAATGTCGAGATGTACGGGATTGAATCAGCAGCTGCTGAGCTTGAAATGATACAAATTGTCGATGATCTCTTCCAGGCTTTTAAAGCCAAACGAACCAGCTATGTGATTAAGTTGAATAGCAGAGTATTAGTTAACGAAATGTTGAAAAGTGTCGGGCTAACTGGAGAATCTGCTCTAGCTGTCATCCGACTCATCGATCGGATCAAGAAGCTTTCAGCTGCTGACTTTGCAGCTCAGTTAGATGCTATAACTCAGTCAAAAGAAACGAGCAAAAGTATCGTGAAGCTGCTCACCGTCCGTGAAGTAAGCGAGTTGCCCGACGCACTGAAAAGCATCGAGAGCGCAATAAAACTTGATAAGCTAATCTCGTTAAGTCACAGCTTAGGCATTCGAAACGTTGAGTTTGATATTACGCTCATGCGGGGCTTCGACTACTATACGGATATTGTCTTTGAGGCATTTGATACCGACCCAGAAAACAGCCGTGCAGTTCTCGGCGGCGGTCGGTACGACGGGCTGGTAGGACAAATGGGGGTTGAGCCAATACCAACTATTGGTTTCGCGGCTGGAGATGTTGTTTTTGCCGATTTCTTGCGTACACATCAGCTCATTCCCGAAATTCAACTTTCCGTTGAGGTGAATGTTCTTATTCGCGAAGAAGAAGCAGCTGCCGCAGCGCAAAAAGCAGCTTCCGAACTTCGAGAAATTGGTGTGAATGTAGCTGTCGACTATTCTGGTAGAAAGATAGACAAACAACTGAAAGCTGCCGTAAAAAGTGGTGTTCGCTATGTGTTGTTTGTCGGCAGCGAAGAAGCAGTCGTAGAACTGTATACCTTGAAAGACTTGAAAACGGGTAAAGAAGAAAAACATTCCTTAGCTCGAATCGTAAGCATCGTCAAAGATAGTCGTAAATAGACAATTCGTCTCTGTTGTGGTACTATTGACCACTATGAAATTACACATCGAGAGAAAAAAAGACACTGAAGCAGTGCTGCAAATTACTGCTGATTCAGAAGAATTAGCAAAAGTTAAGAATAAAGTGCTGCGCGTGTTAGCACCACGTGTTAAGGTCGCCGGGTTCCGAGACGGTAAAGTGCCAACTGAGGTAGTCGAAAAAAACATCGATCAGCAGATGTTACAGACGGAATTCATCAACGAAGCAATTAACACGCTGTTCATTGCTTCGATAAAAGAGGACAAAATTCGCCCTGTTGGACAGCCACAAGTGAACGTGACGAAATTCGTACCATTTACTGAACTGGAATTCACGATGACTGTTCCGGTCGTAGGCGAGATAAAATTACCAAACTATAAGAAATTTAGTGCAAAGAAGGAAGAAGTTAAAATTGGAGCGGATCAGGTTAAAGAGGTTCTGAAAAGCCTGCAAGGTCGAGCTGCACAGAAAAACTCTGTTGAACGTGCGGCCAAATTGGGCGACGAAGCAGTTATCGATTTCAAAGGAACAAGTGAAAAAGGCGAAGCGATTTCTGGTGCAGACGGCACCGATTATCCTCTCGTATTAGGATCAGGCACGTTTATTCCTGGGTTTGAAGACGAAATTGTTGGCTTGAAACCTGGCGATGAAAAGTCTTTCAATATTACGTTCCCGAAGGACTACGGAGCAAAAGCACTTCAGAATGCAAAAGTGACTTTTGCAATAACGTTAAAGACTGTGAATGAGTTATCGGAGCCAAAGCTTGATGACTCTTTTGCGAGTACGGTTGGGCCATTTGAGACCCTTCAGCAGTTGAAAGACGATATAAAGAAGCAACTCGAACATGAAGCGAAGCACAAAGCAGAACGTGACTGGGAAGCTGCAATTGTGAATGAGCTAGCTGATAAAACAAAGGTAGAGATTCCGGAAACATTAGTTGAAGAGCAAAAACAAATGGTCGTGCAGGAAGTCAGGCAAAATGTCGTCCAACGCGGCATGACATTTGAAGAAATGCTAGCGAGTATCGGGAAGACTGAAGAAGAATACCTAGAATCAGAGGTGACTCCAGAGGCTGTCCGCCGTGTAAAAGCCGGTTTGATGTTGAGCGAAATTGCAGACAATGAAGGAATTGTTGTTGAGCCTGACGCGCTCGAAGCACGAATCCAAGCGCTCAAAGGACAATATCGTGATTCGCAGATGCAGGAAGAACTAGATAAGCCAGAAAACCGTCGCGAAATAAACGCTCGTATGCGCACCGAAAAAGTAATAGAATTTTTAAAGACACAAGGTTAATATATGCTAGATCCAAATCAACTTAATGCAGTTGGTTCCCATGACCCGGCAGGAGAGGAACTTATACGAGCGGCTCTTAAGAGTAAAGTACCTGAAACAGCGCTTGCTGCCGCTCGTCGTGCAATTTCGTTAACAGATAGTATAGGCACGCCTGGCGAAACTCGGCTTGATTACTTCAGAGCACTACAAAGACAATTCTAATTAGCACTCATTATTGACGAGTGCTAAAAACCCGAGTATACTTTCATTTATGAATGATGATAATGTTCAGCCAACCAGCTCAATTTTGATCCCGACAGTCATAGAAAACGATGGACGCGTTGAACGTGCATACGATATCTATAGCCGACTATTGAAAGAGAGGATTATTTTTCTCGGTACTGATGTAAATCCTCATACCGCCAACCTTGTAGTAGCCCAGTTACTGTTCTTACAGAACGAAGATCCTAAAAAAGACATCATGTTATATATCAACAGTCCTGGCGGAAGCGTGTACGATGGCATGGCAATTTACGACACAATCCAGCACATTAAGTGCGATGTATCGACAGTCGGTATTGGCCTGCAGGCAAGTATGGGTGCATTTTTATTGAGCTCCGGTACAAAAGGTAAGAGGTACTTACTACCTCATAGTAAGGTTATGATCCACCAGCCTTCAAGTGGTACGCGAGGTAAAGTATCTGATATGGAAATTGATCTAAAAGAATCTCTTGCCGTTCGAAAGCTCTTGAATGATATCTTGGCAAAAAACACCGGCCAGAAGCTTGCAACCATAGAAAAAGATGTCGATCGTGATTATTGGATGACCGCTGAAGAAGCTGTAAAATACGGTCTTGCTGACAAAGTAATAAAGTAACCAGTTATGCTTGAAGTTATCTCATTTCATCGTGCAGACGAAGACGTGCGCTATACGAACGGACTCGACCTAGCACATGTCGCAGAAGAGCAGCCAGAGCTATTAAAGCGGGCAGGCCCAGTTATGCCAGCTCTGCTAGAAACAATGGTTATTGGTCCGAAATATGCTGTCGATCGACTGTTTACTAAGAGTGGAGCTGATGGAGGACCCTGGTCGGGTGTATTATTTGACAACACAGGAGACGATAACCGAGTACAAGGACTTGTTGAGGTTACACCTAATCGTAGGGTTGAGGCAATAAGCTATCGAGGAAAAGTACCTGCCGTCGTCCCACAAGATAACGTGTTCATAGAAGCATGGGCAAAAACGATAGAAGGTTTTGATCTGCTCGTGAGAACTGGTATTGAAGCAGCGAGCAGATTGTTTGAAGGAAAAAGGATATTCATGATTGAACCTATTTCAGTAAGAGAAGGAAGAGACAATCGCGGACAGATAGCTCGCGATGTAATTGGAGTTCATGGCGGAACCATGACCGCGAGGGAAAGAACTATTAGAAATCAACTTCCTCATGAGGTACATACTGGGTACGTTCGCGTACATAACGGATCGCGTATCTCACGAATAGTCGTTGGAAAAGGAAGTTCTGCAGTAATGTATTCAGATTTCGCGGCATCTTTGGCCTTAAAGCAGAAGAAAACTTGACAGTATATGCGGACCCGTGAGACACTAGTAGGCTAAGAAGTAGTGTACACCGTAATCGACGTTCCGTTTGCTCAAAATAAGCATACCTGGGGTGACGAGTACAAGTAGTGATCTTCGAAAATAGATCAAATTAACTAAGCAGCAACCTCAGAGAACAGCTTAAGTATCTGAGGGAAGGGGAGCGTTATTATTTATGCCAAAGACGTCAACGTCTAAGCCCAAGACAGTCGGGGCCAAAAAAGACCGTCAGTACTTTACCAAGAAAAAAGAAGTTATCAACCTGCCAAACCTGGTAGATCACCAGAACACTAGTTTTCAGTGGTTTGTAGAGGAAGGTCTCGGAGACATACTAGCCGAAATCAGCCCGATTGATGATTATACAGGTCAAAAATTGAGTATTCGCTTCAAGGATTATCACTTTGAAGATCCAAAAATGACAGAGGCAGAAGCACGTGAAAACAATGTAAGCTATGAAGCTCCCCTAAAGGCTGTTGCTGAGCTAACAAATAAAGTTACCGGAGAGGTAAAAGATCAGGAAATCTACCTAGGTGACTACCCGTGGATGACAAGCCGCGGTACTTTTGTCATCAACGGTGCTGAACGCGTTGTTGTCAGTCAGCTTATCCGATCCCCTGGTGTTTTCTATACCGCTGATAATGTCGGTGGTACAAATTTGTATGCTGCAAAGGTTATCCCTGGCCGTGGTGCATGGCTTGAATTCGAAACCGCTACATCAGGAGCACTATTCGTTAAGATTGACCGAAAAAGAAAAATCGCTGTCACCACACTACTACGCGCATTCGGCATGACCGAAACTCAAATGCGTGATGCCTTCAAAACAGTTGACAATGGAAAAAATAGCTACGTTACGGCAACGCTCGAAAAAGACCCAGCTCGTGGTGTTAATGAATCGTTGATTGAAGTATATCGACGCCTTCGCCCAGGTGATCTAGCTACTGTTGAAAACGCACGTGGTTTGATAGAAAACATGTTCTTTAACTACAAGCGATTCGACTTCAGCCGTGTCGGACGATACAAAATTAACAAGCGACTAGGCCTCGATGTGGCAAATACCGCTGAAAATCGTGTGATGCGCCTAGAAGATCTCATTGCAATCATTGCCGAACTTATCCGATTGAACAACACGCAGGATGCTCCAGACGATATCGATAGCCTAGCAAACCGACGCATTAAACTCGTTGGTGAACTTGTGCAGCGACAATTTCGTATTGGCTTGCTTCGAATGGAGCGAAATGCGAAAGACCGCATGAGCATGAGCGATATTGAAACAGTGACACCATCTCAGCTTATAAACGCACGACCTATTGTTGCTGCAGTTCGAGAGTTCTTTGCGAGCTCACAGTTGTCACAGTTCATGGACCAGATTAACCCGCTTTCAGAGCTTGCGCACAAGCGACGATTGAGCTCAATGGGCCCTGGTGGTTTGAGTCGTGAACGTGCTGGGTTTGAGGTTCGTGATGCTCACGCTACCCACTACGGTCGCATCTGTCCGGTAGAAACACCGGAAGGTGCCAACATTGGTTTGGTGTTGAACATGGCTATGTATACGCGTATTAACGAATACGGCTTCATGGAAACTCCTTACCGAAAAGTTGTTAAGGGCAAAGTTACTGATGAAGTTGAGTATCTTGACGCGAACGACGAGTCAGAGGCTGTTATTGCGAGTGCTGGTGAAGAAATCAAGGAAGACGGTAAGTTCGTCGGTAAGCGTGTGAGCGCTCGAAAACGATTGGTCGCGACTGAAGTTGATATTGACGAAGTGACACATATAGATGCCGCTGATCGCCAGATTATTGGTTCAAGTGCCGGTTTGATCCCATTTGTTGAAAAGAACTATGTGTATCGATCATTGATGGGTAGTAACCAGCAGCGACAAGCTGTTCCGCTTATCAAGCCAGAAGCGCCAATTGTTGGTACCGGCATGGAAGGTATGGTTGCGCGTAACTCTGGACAGATGATTCTGGCAGAAGAAGATGGTGAAGTTGTTGAAGCTCACGCTAACAAAGTAGTTGTTGCGTATGCGAAACGAAAAGCAACATATACGCCAGTTCACTTCTTGCGAAGTAACGAAGGCTCTTCTATCAATCAAAAGGTCGTTGTCAGTAAAGGTGACAAAGTTAAAGCTGGCGACTCTCTTATCGAAGGTATGTCAATCGATAATGGCGAATTAGCACTTGGCAAAAACTTGCTCGTCGCATTTATGCCATGGAGCGGCTATAACTTTGAAGACGCTATCGTTGTTTCTCGCCGCCTAGTCGAAGACGACACGCTGACAAGCATTCATATCGTGGACTATATGACTGAAGTTCGTGAAACGAAGCTTGGTCCTGAAATAGTCACTCGAGACATTCCAAATGTATCTGAAGATGCACTGCGTCATCTAGACGAGGACGGGATTGTCCGTATCGGTGCAGAAGTGCATCCTGGTGATATCCTTGTTGGTAAAATCACGCCAAAAGGTGAGCAAGAGCTCTCAAGCGAAGAACGGCTCTTGCGTGCTATCTTCGGCGAAAAAGCCAAAGAAGTTCGTGATACATCACAGCGAATGAGCAACGGAAAGCACGGTAAAGTAGTAGGTGTTAAAGTGTTCTCTCGCGCAAATGGCCACGAGCTAAAAGCTGGTGTCATTATGCAAATTCAGGTGTTTGTTGCTCAGATGCGAAAGATTGCAGTTGGCGATAAGCTCGGTGGTCGTCACGGTAACAAGGGTGTTATCGCTCGCGTACTACCACAGGAAGATATGCCATTTACCGCTGACGGAACACCAGTTGATCTCGTATTGAACCCGCTTGGTGTCCCAAGTCGTATGAACATCGGTCAGCTATTTGAAACGCACCTTGGCATGGCGGCGCGTGCACTAGGAATGAATGTGGCTAGTCCATCATTTAATGGTGTACCAATCGAAAAAATTCGCGATCTTCTTAAGGATGCTGGACTACCAGAAGATGGTAAGCAGCAATTGTTTGACGGACGCACTGGTGAACCGTTCAACGAAAAGACAACAGTTGGTTCGATGTACATGATTAAGCTCAACCACATGATTGTTGACAAGATTCATGCACGAAGCACCGGTCCGTATACCATGGTCACTCAGCAGCCACTTGGTGGTAAAGCACAAAATGGTGGTCAGCGATTCGGAGAAATGGAAGTATGGGCACTTGAGGCATATGGTGCAAGCAATATCCTTCAGGAAATGCTGACGTTGAAGTCTGATGACGTTTATGGCCGTTCAAAAGCTTACGAATCTATAATAAAGGGCACAGAAATTGTTGGTCCTAAGGTTCCAGAAAGCTTCAACGTGCTTGTTAAAGAGTTGCAGGGTCTCGGACTTAAAGTAGACCTCGTAACCAAGGATGAAGATATTCTTGATGCAGAAGACATGTTAAGTAAAAACATCAAGGAAGAGGCAGAACATCCAGCAACTCTTGAGGTTCCGCAAGACATCGCAAGTGATGTAGATGTAACAGAAGATGCTGCAGTTGCAGATGAATTTGAAGTTGTTGATGTTGACGGCGAAGAAATTGAAATGGAAGAAGAGTCGGTAGAAACTCACGAAGAATCTGAGGATCCCGAAGACGAAAAAGTAGAAAGTGAGGAGGCGTAAAAATGCGTAGATATTCAACCGGAATCAACATTTCAGATTTTGACGCGGTTCGCTTAGCCGTGGCGAGCTCCGACGACATCCTAGACTGGAGTCACGGTGAAGTCACAAAGCCTGAGACTATTAACTATCGAACACAGAAGCCTGAACGTGATGGTCTATTCTGTGAACGAATTTTTGGTCCAGTTAAGGACATAAATCCACATGATGCTAAGTTCAAAGGCGTTCGCTCACGTGAAGCAGCAGTAGATAAGAGGGGTGAAGTAGTAACAAAAAGCATCGTACGACGTGAGCGAATGGGTCACATTAGCTTAGCAGCTCCTGTCGCGCACATCTGGTTCCTGCGCGGAACGCCTAGCGCAATCGGATTGTTGCTTGGCATGACGGTAAAGAACTTGGAAAGAATTGCCTATTTTGCAGCATACGTTGTTGTGAACATTGACACTGAAGGACGAGATCGAATGCTTGCCGACAAGGAAGCTGAATTTGCAGCCGCAAAAGAAGCTATTAAGGCGCGCTACGAAGGAGAATCAAAAGAAGAAGGTGCGAACGTCAAAGAGCTTGCGAAGATGCAGACCAAAGAGCTTGAAGAACTTGAAGCTGACTTCGCTGTTGTTAAAGAGCAGCTTGTTGGCCTCGAAAAGAAGGCCCTTATGTCCGAAACCGAGTATCGCAACCTTCCTGATGATGTTGCCGACCTTGTCACGGTTGAAATGGGCGGTAGTGCACTCGAGACGCTTCTAAAAGATGTTGATTTGCAGGATCTTATTGCAAAATTACAAGAAGAAGTTGAAGAAGCAAAGGGTCAGCGTCGTAAGAAACTTATGAAGCGATTGCGATTGCTTGAAAGTATGGACCGAGCAGGTATTAAGCCGACAAGTATGTGCTTGACGATTCTACCAGTCATTCCTCCAGACCTTCGGCCTATGGTTCAGTTGACCGGTGGTCGTTTCGCTACAAGTGACTTAAATGACCTATATCGACGCGTTATCAACCGGAACAACCGTTTGAAGAAGTTGATCGACCTTAATGCTCCAGAAGTAATTAAGCGTAACGAACAGCGAATGCTTCAAGAAGCGGTTGACGCCCTAATCGATAACAACTCAACTCGATCAGGACGTGCTATTGCCTCTACTGGCCAGCGACGACGCCTAAAATCACTATCTGACATGCTAAAGGGTAAGCAAGGACGATTCCGACAAAACCTGCTTGGTAAGCGTGTCGACTACTCAGGTCGTTCAGTAATTGTTGCCGGACCTGAGCTAAATATTGACCAATGTGGTCTGCCGAAGATGATGGCACTCGAACTCTTTAAGCCATTCGTTATCGGCTGGTTGATTGAGTGTGATTTTGCACACAATATTCGCTCAGCTACACGCATGATTGAACTTGGAGAGACAGCAGTATGGGATGCTCTTGACGACGTTATTCGTGGTAAGTACGTTCTCCTTAACCGTGCGCCGAGTCTTCACCGTCTATCAATCCAGGCATTCCAACCAGTATTGATCGAAGGTAAGGCCATCCAGTTACACCCACTTGTCTGTAAAGGCTTCAACGCCGACTTTGACGGTGACCAGATGGCAGTGCACTTGCCTCTATCTGACGAAGCACAGGCCGAGGCACGTGAAATAATGGCTGCTAACAGAAACCTACTTAAACCAGCTGATGGTTCACCAATTTTGCACGTCGAGCAGGATATTGTCCTAGGCGCATACTACTTGACTTACAACCGACCTGGTGTGTCTGGTCAAAAACCACGTGCTTTCAGTAGTGTTGGTGAAGCTATTATGGCCCGTGATAATGGGTTTGTAACGAATCAAACTCCTGTGCGTGTAAACTTCCGAGGTGAAGTTCGTGAAACGACTCTTGGGCGACTTATATTTAACGAAATATTCCCTGAGGATTTCACATACCAAACCGGTGAAATGACAAAAAAACAACTTCAGAATGTGCTTGCTGACGTATATGCGCAGTACGGTCAAGAAGAAACTGCCCGCATTGCTGACGAACTCAAACGGGTTGGATTTGAGTTTGCGACTCGATCTGGGCTTTCAATGGGTATGGATGACTTTAGCGACCTAAAAGAAGTCAAAACGATTCTTGAAGCTGGTGAAAAGAAAGCCAAAGAAATTAGCGATCAGTATGAGCAAGGCTTCATTACGGATGAAGAGCGTTACCGATTAACAGTTGAGAACTGGCTTAAGGCTGACGCAACTGTACAAGAAACATTAGCAGCCCAGTTCGTAAAAGAAGACAGTTCAATGTCTATCGCCGTAAATTCCGGTGCTCGAGGTAACATCGGCCAGGTTAAAACTGCTGTTGGCCTCCTTGGCGTCGTCACAGACGCAACTGGTAAGGCTATCGAGCTCCCAATTCGGAGTAACTATAAGGGTGGGTTGACTCCACTAGAATACTTTACCGCTACTCGTGGTGCACGTAAGGGTATGATTGACACCGCTTTGAAGACTGCTGACTCTGGTTATCTAACGCGTCGTTTGGTTGATGTGTCTCAAGATGTGTTTACAACTGACGAAGATATCGAAGATCCAGGATTTGCACTTTACCGTGAAGGTGCGGCCTATATTGGTGTACCGTATGGCTCACGACTAGAAGGACGTTATGCTGCCGAAAACATCGGTAAGTATGTAAAGAAGGGCGAACTGATAACATCTGAGATTGCTAGTCAAATTGATACTGACGAGAGTCTAGATGGCGTGAAAATCATGAGTGTTTTGAGTGTACCGTCAATAAAAGGCATTCCTCGTAAGAGTTATGGACTTGATCCGGCGACACGTGATCTTATCGCTGAATTTGCGCCAGTTGGTGTTATCGCTGCACAATCAATCGGTGAGCCAGGTACTCAGTTGACGTTGAAGACGTTCCACTCCGGTGGTGTGGCAGGTGAGGATATCACCACAGGTCTACCACGTGTTGAAGAGCTCTTTGAAGTGCGTACACCGAAGGGTCAAGCGTATCTATCAGAAGTTGAAGGTGTTGCAAGTGTTTGGGAGGAAGGTGAACAGTACATTGTGCAAATCGCACCAAAAGAATTGAAAGCGACAGAAGTAAAGCTTGAAGGACAGACTCTTCGTGTAGCAAGTGGTTCTACTGTCCGTGAAGGAGAAGTGATTGCGGTTAACGAAGACGGTAGCAAAGCAATCGTCGCACCATTGTCAGGTGTAATCGACGTTGCCGAAGATGGCAAGATCATGGTTACCCCAGGCAAGCAAGGAACTGCTCGTTACGAAATCCCGGGCTTTAAACAATTAACCATCAAAGATGGCGATATGATTAAGGTTGGTGACCGATTGACGAATGGTTCAATAAACTTGCACGATCTCATGAAGTTGAGCGGAGTTGAGGCAACGCAGCGATACATCATGAATGAAATCCTAAGCATCTTTGCTGCACAAGGTCAGAATATTGCTGACAAGCACCTTGAAATTATTGTGAGGCAGATGTTTAGTCGTGTTCAGATTGATGAACCTGGTGACAGTGAATTCGTTACCGGTGACATTGTCAGTAAGCAAACGGTGCTAGAAAGCAACGAACGCTTAGCCGGCGAAGGCAAACAACTCATTCGATTCAACCAACTATTGCTTGGTATTACCAAGGCAAGCTTGGCAACCGACTCATTCTTGAGTGCGGCAAGCTTCCAGGACACAACACGTGTACTTATCGGCGCTGCAACAAGTGGTAAAGTTGATAAGTTATTCGGTCTGAAAGAAAACGTTATTTTGGGTCGTAAAATCCCTGTTGGTACAGGCGTGCTAGGTGATTCAGACAATGACGGATTCACTGATGTAGCAGAAGCTCTGGGCCAGCCCGAGCCAGAGCCAGTTGCTGTCGAAAGCTAAATCTGTTAAAATATAAGTCTATCAAATAATATCTGAGCCGTTCGATGGGCAGTCGAATGCAGCGGTAGATAAGGAGAACTAATGCCAACAATTAACCAATTGGTTAGAAAACCACGGAAGATGCCACGTGACAAGAGTAAGTCGCCGGCTCTTCACCGCGTGGTGAACAACCTCAAAACAACAAACTATGAAAAACCAGCGCCGTTCAAGCGTGGGGTGTGTGTCAAAGTAACGACTAAAACACCAAAGAAGCCGAACTCAGCTTTGCGAAAGGTTGCACGTGTGCGCCTTGGTAATGGCTATGAAGTGTGGGCATATATCGGTGGCGAGGGCCACAACTTGCAAGAACATGCTGTGGTTACCATTCGTGGCGGCCGTGTAAAGGACCTTCCTGGTGTACGTTATCACGTTGTTCGCGGATCCCTCGACCTTCAGGGTGTAGAAAACCGCAAGCGTGGCCGTAGCAAATACGGTACCAAGAAAGCAGGTAAATAATCATGCCACGAAAGACTACCAAGGCGTTAGTACGACCAAAGCTTCCTGATCGAAAATATGACTCTGAAATGGTGCAGCGACTTATAAATCGCGTTATGCTCCACGGTAAAAAACAAGTTGCAGAACGAATTGTCTACGAAGGCATGGAAGAAGCAGCTCGAATCTTGAAAAACGACAACGTTATCGAAGTATTTGATAAGGCTATGAAAAACGTGACACCATATGTTGAGACTCGTTCTCGCCGTGTCGGTGGTGCGAACTACCAGATTCCTTTCGAAGTAAAAGGTCAGCGACAAAAGCACTTGACTATCATGTGGTTCGTAGCTGCTGCTCGAGCTAAAAAAGGCATGCCTATGAGCAAGCGTATTGCACTTGAGCTCGTTGACGCGTATAACCAAACCGGCGTTGCCTTCAAGAAGAAGGAAGACACCCATAAGATGGCAGAATCTAACCGAGCATTCGCTCACTTCGCACGATAAACCGAATAATACTGAAGAGGGAACAATTTATATATGGCTACTAAAAAAACTCCACTAGGGAAGATTAGAAACATCGGTATTATCGCGCATATTGACGCTGGTAAAACCACAACAACGGAAGGTATTTTGTACCGAACTGGTCTAAAGCACAAAATTGGCGCAGTTCATGAAGGTGAAACCACTACCGACTGGATGGCACAAGAGCGTGAGCGCGGTATAACTATCGTGTCTGCTGCTGTGACTTGTTATTGGAAAGAGCATCAGATCAACATCATTGACACACCAGGACACATCGACTTCACGGTTGAGGTTGAGCGATCACTTCGTGTACTTGATGGTGCTGTTGTTGTGTTCGACGGTAAGATGGGCGTTGAATCTCAGTCTGAAACAGTTTGGAGACAGGCTAACAAGTACGGTGTGCCTCGTATCTGTTTCATCAACAAGATCAACCAAACAGGTGGCGATTTCTACAAGTCGCTTGAGTCAATTCATAACCGACTTTCTAAGGCGGCATTTCCTATTCATTTGCCAATTGGATTCGAACAGGCTATCAACGGCATCGTTGACCTTGTAACCATGAAAGCCTATACCTACAAAGATTTCACCGACAAAGAGCTTGTTGTGGGCGACATTCCAGCCGACATGATGGACGATGTGAAGAAATATCGAAGTCTACTCATCGAGAACGCTGTTGCTGAAGACGAAGCCATGCTTGAGCGCTATCTTGAAGTTGGCGAAGAAGGTTTAAGTGTAGAAGAAATTATGACTGCTATCCGTGCAGCTGTGCTTGGTGGTCAGTTCTACGCTGTTACTGGTGGCGATGGTCGTGGTGTTATCGTTGAAAAAGTGCTCGACCTTGTCAAAGACTTGATGCCAAGCCCGGAAGATCGTGGCAGCACTTGGGGTGAAGACCCAAAATCAGGTGATAAAATTGAACGAAAACCATCAGAAACTGAGCCGCTTGCCGGTCTTGCATTCAAGATCACATCTGATCCATTTGTCGGCAAGCTTGCGTATTACCGTGTCTATTCAGGCACCTTGAAGGCTGGCTCATACGTCATGAACAGCTCTACAGGCGAAAAAGAGCGTATCGGACGTATCGTTCGTATGCAGGCTGACAAGCGTGAGGATGTTGAAGAAGTGCAAGCAGGTGATATTGCAGCAATTGTTGGTTTGAAAGCGACAACGACTGGTCATACTCTCTGTGACCCAACGAAGCAAATTGTCCTTGAAAGCATCGATTTCCCAGAACCTCCAGTATCGATTGCGATTGAACCAAAGACGAAGGCTGACCAAGAGAAGATGAGTCTCGCATTACAGAGACTAGCTGAAGAAGACCCGACTTTCCGTGTCAAAGTTGACGATGAAACTGGTCAGACGGTCATCAGCGGTATGGGCGAGCTTCACCTTGAAATTCTTGTTGATCGAATGAAGCGAGAATTCAATGTTGAAGCAAACATTGGAGCACCACAGGTTGCGTACCGAGAAACAATTCGCAAAGACAATGTTGAAATTCAAGGTAAGTTTATCCGCCAATCAGGTGGTCGTGGACAGTACGGTGACGTTTGGCTTCGATTGTCACAGAACGAAGCCGGAAAAGGTTTCGAGTTCATCAACTCTATCAAGGGTGGTGTAGTCCCTCAGGAATATATCAAGCCTATACAACAGGGTATTGAAGAAGCGATGAGCAACGGTGTCCTGGCTGGATACCCTGTCGTTGATATCAAAGCGGAGCTATATGATGGAAGCTACCATGATGTTGACTCCAGTGAAGCAGCCTTCAAGATCGCAGGTTCTATGGCATTGAAAGCAGGCGTTAAGAATGCAAGTCCAGTACTACTTGAACCGGTCATGAAGGTTGTTGTTGTGACACCAGAAGAGTACATGGGTGACGTGATTGGTGATTTGAACAGTAAGCGTGGCCGCATCGAATCTATGGAAGACCTCCCTGGGGGCGTAAAGGAAATTACTGCTTTCGTGCCGCTTGGTGAAATGTTTGGCTACACAACAAATCTACGTTCTATGACTGCTGGACGTGCGAGCTCAAGCATGGAACTTGATCACTATGCCGACGTGCCAAACCACGTTACAGACGCAATTGTCGCAAAAAATAATAAGTAGGCTACTGAGCTAGGTATGAGTAAGTAAGGAAAAAAGTGTAGTGGCAATTGAAATAGACCCATTTGCACAAAAATTTAGGGACTTAGCGATATCTGCCGATGCTGTTAACAATGAGCGGCGCGGAATGATTTTTAGATATTTCTATTCAGCTGGTGGAAATGGGCCAAGAGATTGGCGATATATGGCAGGATTATGGGTCAGTCGTGAGTACAATCGACGTCAGATCGAAACTGTCCACTTCTTACCAGATCGAGAGTGTGAAAGAGCAGTTCAGAGTGCAGGTGGTCATCATAAGCCATCTGTGGCGATTTGGCAGGGTTTATTAGTCAGTCAAGTGGAAGTTTCAGGTGTGAAAACATATCAGTTTTCAATACCTCAAGGAATACTAGACAACTACGTAGGGTTAGTATTAGATCAGCAAACACCATTGAAAGACGAACTTGAGGCTCGTTTCGGAGTCTTAATCGATACCCAGAACGCTTGAATAATTGCATAGAGTGCTCTATACTAAAAGTGTATCTCGCGTGAGGGCTTTGCTGTAGTACGCAAAAGTACAAGGGCAATATGGATCGCGAAACAAAATAATAACAAATTAATCTACCAATAGGAGAAATTAATGGCAGATTTTGACAGGTCTAAGCCTCACGTCAACGTCGGTACTATGGGACACGTTGACCATGGTAAGACAACTCTAACCGCAGCTATCACAGCTGTGCTCGCGAAGAAGCTTCCTAGCGATGTGAACAAACCAATTGCATACGACCAGATCGACAATGCACCAGAAGAAAAAGCACGTGGTATCACCATTGCTACTTCTCACCAAGAATATGAGTCAGAAAAGCGTCACTACGCTCATGTTGACATGCCAGGTCACGCTGACTACGTCAAGAACATGATCACCGGTGCCGCTCAGGTTGATGGAGCTATCCTTGTTGTTTCTGCGGCTGATGGACCTATGCCTCAGACTCGTGAGCACGTTCTTCTTGCAAAGCAAGTTGGTGTGCCTAAGATTGTCGTTTTCCTTAACAAAATGGATATGGCAGACGAAGAGCTCGTTGAGCTTGTAGAAATGGACGTTCGTGAACTTCTTTCAAAGAACGACTTTGACGGCGACAACGTACCAGTTATTAAGGGTTCTGCTCTTAAGGCTCTCGAAGGTGACGCAGCATACGAAGATGCAATTATGGAACTTGTTAAGGCTATGGATGAATACATCGAAGAGCCTAAGCGCGAGCTAGATAAGCCATTCTTGATGCCTATTGAGGATGTGTTTTCAATCAAGGGACGTGGAACGGTTGCTACTGGACGTATCGAAACCGGTGTTGTTAAAGTCAACGACGAAGTTGAAATCGTCGGTGTTCGTGACACGCAAAAATCAGTTGTAACTGGTATCGAGGCTTTCAAGAAGAGCCTTGATCAGGGTCAAGCTGGTGACAACGCTGGTATCCTGCTCCGAGGTATTGAGCGTGATGACATTGAGCGTGGACAGGTTATCTGTAAGCCAGGCTCAATCACACCGCACACAGAATTCGACGCTGAAGTATACGTACTTAGCAAAGAAGAAGGTGGTCGACACACGCCATTCTTCAAAGGTTACAAGCCTCAGTTCTACTTCCGTACAACTGATGTAACGGGTGAAGTTGAACTGCCAGCTGACAAAGAAATGGTCATGCCTGGTGATACTGTTACTTTCAAGGTTACATTGCAGAGCTCGATCGCTATGGATCAGGGTCAG
>JAGQNQ010000001.1:0-29368 GCA_020428015.1 Candidatus Saccharimonadota bacterium
TCATCCGATTGTAAGCTTACAATTTACCTGCTAACAGCTAGGTGGGTCTTGCCCAATAACGGGTATAGTCCCTATGATTTATTGTTCAGAAAATCATAATCACTTACAGGATGACTACCCTTTTATTCTACCGACCGACCGCCTATTTGCCTAGGGTAATAAGATTGAAAGTATGTAGTTATTCCCAGCAACAAGAATTGGACTCAAAACAGGTAGAAGCAAGAACAGCATGAGCAACGTTATTGATAGTCCCATTCGTTCTAGCCGATCCATCAGCTCTTGCACCGGCGCAGGAGCGACCGCATAGAGTACCCGTGACCCATCTAGTGGTGGCAACGGTAACATGTTGAAAACGAATAGTGCGACGTTCAACTGTACGAACAACCGCAAAATGTCGCTCGCCACCCCGACTGGCAGCGACAACGCATGTAATACAACACTTCCTATAGTCGCCAACACCAGGTTAGTAAAAGGCCCTGCGAACCCTACTGCAGCCATGCCGAGCTCTTCACCACTCACACGATTCGGATTAATCGGCACAGGTTTTGCTGCCAAAATTGGAGGCAACCCAAGAAGCAACATGAATACAGGCAGGCCAATGGTTAGAATCGGGTCAATGTGCTTGAGCGGGTTCAGATTAATTCGTCCCCTACTGTGTGCTAAGTCATCACCTAACTTATATGCTACGTACGCGTGCATTGTTTCGTGAAAAGCAATCGAAACAAACAAGATGCCAACAAAAATTCCAATGCCCAAAAGTGAAGAAAACTCAAACATATACGCTACAGTATAACTTAATTATCCTGAATATTGAGTTCCGACCACACAGCGGTTGACCCAGAGGCCAAAAAATAGTACAATTAGACCTTGAATAACAGAGTAATAATCAATGAAAAAATGTGAAATCACCGGTAAAGGCAAACAGTTCGGCAGCAATGTCAGCTTTTCGCAGCGTCACACGAAAAAAGTCTGGGAACCAAACCTCCAGAAAAAAACACTTGTTATCGATGGCAAGAAAGTTCGTGTTAAGATCAGCACCAGCGCATTACGCACACTGAAGCGTAAGGGCATCGTAGCTAAATAAGTCTGATACCAAATGAAAAACCCTCGTTTTTACTAGACGAGGGTTTTTCATTTGAGTGAGTAGCTGTCCTACTTTACTTTGAGCACAACGACTTTTGTCTGCGTGCCGACATCTTCGCTTGCCTTCGAGAGTTTGAGGCTTTCTTGTGGCTCGTCAGCGGTCAAAGACGCAACTTTCAGAAACTCTTCAAGTGGCTGAGCTGGTACTTCATACGAAACCCCACTGATATCATAGTGCGCGGGCACGACGACGTTTGGCTCAGTCTTCTTGATAATGGATGCCGCCCCAACGGGATCTAGTGTAAAACCGTTGCCGCCAACAGGTACGACGAGCACGTCCGTACCACTTATTAACTCTACGACTTCATCCGAGATATCAGGATGCACATGACCAAGCACGCTAATCGTTTGCCCCCCGTGCATGAATTGAAATACATTGGACGTCTGATTTCCTTCTTCGTCCATGTGGCCACGAGCCTGAACGCCATTGACGGTCACGTCACCGACTTCAAACTCTCCCGGCGTTGCGAATGATAGTCTGGACTGGGCTGCTGATTTTTCGTCTAATACAGTTTTTGAGGTATAGAATGCTACTGTTTTATCTGAGTTAATGCTTTTCTTACCCAGCTTGCTCAAATTATCATCTACCACGATTGTGGTATTTTTTGTCTTGATGCGGAAACAATTTCCGCCAAAAAACTCTAGTTCCATTTATTTTACTCCTTTAATTCTATTGTAACAGGCTCGTCATGAACCATCCAAGTTCGGCTGGACGTATGCCAAAATTACTTTTCGACAAATAGATCTTGTGTATCGACGACTATCTGCTTCTTCGCAGCCATCACCTGGAGCCAGAATTTGTCATTAACCGTGCGTCGATATTTCCACTCGTCAAGTTCCATGACTGCGTAGCGCAATTCTTTGCCCTCTTGCTTTTCAAGCTCAGCCACAGCACCTTCAGCACGAGATATTGGTACATCCC
This sequence comes from Candidatus Saccharimonadota bacterium, assembly GCA_020428015.1. Taxonomy (GTDB): domain Bacteria; phylum Patescibacteriota; class Saccharimonadia; order Saccharimonadales; family SZUA-47; genus JAGQMY01. The sequence continues at coordinate 2,066 of JAGQNQ010000001.1, forward strand.
CAACAATCATGACGTCGACCGGAGACTTATCATCACGGGTCAGCACACCAGAATATACCAGTCCAGCTATGTTGCCGACCTTATCCCACACTTTTGCGTCAACACTTGGTTTTGCAGTCTTCTCTTCCTCAGCGACTACCTCAACCTCGCTTGCAATTTTTTCATTCTTTTTGTCAAGCGTTGCTTTGCTGGCAGTTGGTTTTGCGCGCTTGCCGGTGAACAGTTCGCGAAGAGCTGCATAATGCTCCCACTTCTGATTTACTTCGTAGTACAACTTATTATCTGTACTGTCAGATGTGATAACGCCGAGTGAAAGCAAGTTTGCTAGTTCTCGGCGAACAGAGTTAATCTGCTCTTCAATCTTTCGAGTTATTTCACGTACGTAAAACGAGCGGTTCGGATTGCTCATAAATAATTTCAGTAGTTTCACGCGTGTTTTCGAACCAAATAGCTGTTCCATAACTTAATTGTAACAGACTTGTTCGGCCTTGTGTTATTCGAGCACTTTTTCGATGTATTTTAGCGCTTTTTCTGGTTGTTCAAACCACGTGATATCTCTGTTACGTTTGAACCAAGCACGTTGCCGCTTTGCATACTGTCGGTCTGCAATTGCGAACAATTCCTTTACTGTTTTTTCGTCGTAGTCGCCGGGTGCACGACGATGGTCAAATACTATGCGATATGCAATGGCATCGAAATTCGCAGGTGGATTGCCGTACGTGTTGAGCACTGTTTCCATTTCTCTTAGAAAACCATCTGAGAACATCGTGTCGATACGCTCTCTGATGTTGAACTCATGAATATCCTTGTCAGGATTGAGCCCTATTAGAACTGCTCCTCTGCGTAGCGCGCCTTTTACTGAAACTTGCCCATCAGATTCAATAGTGCGTATCAGGTGCCTTGGATTCTGATCATTTTCGGGTAATGATAGCCCTCGAGATTTCACCATTTCCTGTAGCTCTTCTACCGTTTTCTTCTCTAAATTTTTGCGTTCATTCATATCAGCATCAGCACGCAGTACAAAGTTGTAGGCAACGGCATCAATGTAGAGCCCAGTGCCCCCAACTACAATGGGTAATTTCCCTCTGGCCTGGATATCGTCAATTGCTTGTCCGGCCAGTTTCTGAAAATCGGCAACTGTGAAACGCTCATATGGGTCAACCACGTCTAGTAGATGGTGCGGTATTTCTGCCTGGTCTGTTTTTGTTGGTTTCGCAGTGCCAATATCTAAACCTCGTCGAACTGTTTGTGAGTCAGCACATACAATCTCGCCGTTATACGTTCGAGCAACATCCATGGCAAGCGCGCTCTTACCACTTGCCGTGGGACCAACGATAAAGATTATTTTTCCGGCCACCATAGTAACTCCTCAACATCCACCCAGTAGCTATCTGCTTCGCCGTGCACCACAACCCCCTCGGCTTCTAAGTGTTCTTTCTGCGTATGGCGTCCACCATGATAGCCGCTCGCGAGCCCCCCCTTCTTATTAACTACCCTGTGCCACGGCAGTTCAGGATCGCCATAGTGGGCAATCCCACCCACAATCCTCGCCGCTCTCGGCGAACCGCACAATGCCGCAATCTGCCCGTATGTCATCACTCTGCCGACTGGTATGGTTGCTACAAGCGATTCAACCTTTATTCTTAACGTATCGTTCATTACAAGCTAGACTTTAGCACCCGCGACTTTGCTTCGTTAACAACAGTTTGCACGAACTGCTCGAAATGCAATTCTGACTGCGCATCCATGACGGCTATATCTGCTCGTAACCGTGGTGAAATAACACCATCTTTTACTTCTCGTTCACCTATTACAACGGTATACGGTACTTTTGCTTTGGCGCTCGAACGAATCTTTTTACCGACAGACTCGTTATCGTTATCAACGTACACCCGCAGGCCATGCTTGTAAGCTATATCCGCTATTTCTGCGGCTTTTTTCACCGTCACCTCTTCTTGATTAACGGTAATAAGTCGAACCTGTTCTGGTGCGAGCCATATCGGGAAATTCCCACCAGTATGTTCAATATAGACGCTCAAGAAACGTTCGATTGATCCGAGTAGCGCACAGTGAATCATCACTGGTCGTTCCATGCTACCTTCAACACTCGTATACTCTAGTCCAAACCGCTCAGGCTGCACGAAATCCAACTGTACGGTTGCAACTTGGTGCTCACGACCGATTGCGTCAGTTGCCATAAAGTCTATTTTTGGCCCATAGAACGCTGCTTCTCCGTCCTGTTCGAAGTATTCAAGTCCATTTTTTAACACAGCTTCTTTCAGCTGACCTTGCGCACTTTCCCAAAGCGCAACATCCCCCAGATACGCGTCTGAGTCATCTCGATATGATAATCGTACACGCAGCTTCATATCCACCGTGGCGTAAAGCTCCTGTGCCGCACTTAGCAACCCGTCAATTTCAGCTTCAATCTGGTCGGGTCGGCAGAACACATGACTGTCATCTTGCGTCAGGGCACGTACTCTACTCAAACCACCGAGCTCGCCACTTTTCTCATCACGATAATCAGTTGTCGTTTCAATATACCGAACTGGCATGTCACGATAACTTCGTGGTTGGGATTCAAATATTCTTGTGTGATGCGGGCAGTTCATTGGCTTCAGCACCAACTGATCGGAGGTCTCCTGGCTCGTTACCAAAAACAGCTCATCTCCGAATTTTGCCCAGTGACCGCTCGCCTCATACAGATCTTTCTTCGTCATGTGTGGTGTCCACACAGATTGAAACCCTCTGTCTTTTCGCAATTGATTGCTGAATGCAGCCAGTTCTTCTCTCAACACCGTCCCTCTCGGCGTGAACATCGGTAACCCCGAACCCACCATATCCGAGAAAACAAACAAATCGAGTTCTTTGCCCAGCTTTCGGTGATCTCGTTTCTTAGCTTCTTCCAGCATCTGCAGATGTGCATTGAGCTCTTCTTTGGTCGCAAATGCCACGCCATACAGTCGTTGCATCTGAGGATTCTTTTCATTTCCACGCCAATAGGCGCCGGCGACGCGCATTAATTTGAATGCACCTACCTTACCAGTAGACTCCACGTGGGGTCCACGGCACAGGTCTGTGAAGCTACCATTTGTATAGAAGCTGACTTCACCTACACCAACATGAGCAGGTGCTGCTCCACCAATTCCAGCTGGCAGCCCCATCATAGCGCCGTCCAATTCTTTGGCAAGCGTCGTTCCCTCTCGCTTCAAATCGTTCAGTAACTCTTCTTTATACGGCTGACCCGCATCTCTTGCCCATACAAGCGCGTCATCGATAGGCTTCATCGACTTTTCGAATGGCTCATTACGGTTGACGACTTTACGCATTTCTTCTTCAATTTTTTTGAAATCATCTTCGGATATGGTCACTCCTGGAATATCAATATCGTAGTAGAATCCATTTTCAACTACTGGACCTACCCCCAGTTTAGCCTCCGGCCACAACGTCGTAACAGCGGTCGCCATGATGTGCGCTAAACTATGGCGCATCGGTTCTAAATCTTGCTGTTCTGACATAAGACACTTCTCCTGTTTTTAGAAAATAAAAAATCGCACTACTCTAGAGATTTGTATCCCTATTTTGTGCGTCTCGGTCCGAAGTTTCGGAGGTTCCACCTCGACTTTTACTCTTGTCAGCACTGATTACCTAGCGTTCTGACCTTGCCCTAGTTAAGCTCCATGGTTGGTGAGTCCACATCTTTGCCTATAGCGTCAGTATACTATGTTTTTTCTTAACTAAAAAGAGGAGGCTTACTTAATATAAAGCCTCCTCCGTTGTTTGAGAGCTTGTGTTCTCTCGCAACTAAACACAAGCTCAAGACTGTGGAACTGTTAAAAAACCGCTCCCAGAACTCCCTCACTACAGAGATAATACGCTAGTTAGTATGATAATGCTAGTAGATTTTTGCTATTCTTTTCCACATGCTGTGGACTGAACAAAAATATATCACACATGATAACCACCCTATATTGTCTATGCGTGTAGTGAGATACATTGAAATACTGTACGTAGCATAGATTGAGTGACTTTCTCTCTGTTAACAAGCACTAGCACTGAACTCGAACCTACTGTACAATCTAGACCATGAAGTCAAAGTGGTTCAAATACAAATCAGAGGTGTTAGAGCTGAGAAAACAAGGAGTATCTATGACCACCATTGAGCGTAAATACTGCATTGCTCGATCTACTCTATCTGGCTGGTTTAAAGAGGTGGAACTGTCTGAAGAACAAAGAACTCGGCTTATGAAAAACAGCCAAGACGGATGGAAAAAGGCACGGGAAAACGCGCTCGTATGGCATAAGGCTCAGAAAAACATTAGACTCGACAAAGCCAAACGAGAAGCTGATTGCGTTTATCAGACGATTCCTCAAACGAACGAGATACTTGAACTTGCACTTGCTATGCTTTACTTTGGCAAGGGTTCAAAAAACCACACTACTGCTATGGGTGCGGCGGATCCAGCTTTATTGAAATTTTTCTTATCAGCTCTAGAAAGAGTCTACGGTTTAGACCGTAAAGATTTTAGGTATGACTTACACCTGCGAGATGATCAGAATGAAGCTGAATACAAAACTTTTTGGGCTAACGAGCTAAAGATTCCTGAAGAAAAAATAGGCTACATCGTAAAAGACAAAAGAACCATTGGTAAGCCTACTCGAAACGACTACAAAGGCGTTTGCCTTATTACGGTCGGTAAAGTTGCAATTCTAAGGAGACTAAAGGCGCTCTATACTGTATACTGTAGCGATATTACTATGGGTACGTAGCTCAGTTGGCTAGTAGCGCTTCCTTGACGTGGAAGAGGTCGGGGGTTCAAGTCCCTCCGTACCCACCAACTAAAGATCCGACCATTTGGTCGGGTTTTTAGTTGGTGTAATGCAGAAGATTTGAATCCCGGCCCCTGGGAAGGTCGGGGTGAGAAATGCCAGCGGCATTTTGCAAGGAAACCTTCTCTTGAAAACTTATTTTCAAAGATGAAGTTTCGGGCTCGCTGAAAGCGAGTCAAGTCCCTCCGTACCCACCAATAAAAGTTCCGGCAATTTTGGCCGGATTTTTTAATTATTAAATATGTTTATTGGATTACCGTCGATGCAGCTTTTGATGTTGTCGTAAATCATCTGACCAAGAACCTCACCAGACTCTAACGAGCTTGCAGCGATATGCGTTAGACAGACCGTATTTTCTAGTTCAACAAATCGACGAATGTTCTCGGGTAAAGATTCGCCAGGAAGAGGTTCATTTGAATATACGTCCAATCCAGCACCCAAAATTTTCTTTTCAGAGAGAGCAGCATACAAGGCATCCTCGTCAACAACAGCTCCTCGAGACACATTTATAAGTACTGCCGTTTTCTTCATTGAAGAGATTCTAGCTGCATTTATGAGTCCTTGCGTCTTTTCATTCAGGCTACAACAAACAAAAACGACATCTGCGGCCTTGATGCCTTCGTTTAATTCTTCTTCATTCGACTTACTGTTAATGTGCTTCACTCCCACATCCCATGAACCGAGTAAGCGCTCGATTGTTTTACCGATGTTTCCGTAACCAACAAGAAGTATTTTTTTGCCACTCAGCAACATACCTTTCGCTGGGCTGTAGTCCCAAATACCATTTTGTAATTCTCTGGAAATTGAGGATATTTTTCGCATAACATCTATGGCGAGACCGATGGCCATTTCAGCAACAGCCGCGCTGTTATAGCCAGGACAGTACGTGACTGTTATGCCCTTAGATTCAGCATATTCACGGTCAACATATGAACCAGCTCCTACCGCAGGAATTGCTAAATACCTGAGTTTCGGACAGTTATCGAGCACCTCTTTGTCGAACTTTACAGAATACGCTGATGCAATCTCGGCATCCTTCATTCTCTCCAAGAACTCATCTCTGTTGGCTATCTCGCTATCAAAAACTGTCCATTCTTCACCATTCTTTTCAATCAGCTCAGTGAGCTTCTTGGATATAGGTTCCGCTATGACTACTTTCATGAGTCCATACTACCATTTCTATACCCTTCACACAGGCGCATCATGTGTCGCAGATTATGAATGCTTGCCAGCGTACCTCCTAACGGATCGCCAGCCTTAAACATCTGCCGCAAGAAAGCTTTTGAGAAACCTTGCCCGCATGTGTAACAATCCCACCCTTCTTCAATCACTCCCCCATCGTTCGCAAAATGTTCATTCGTCAAATGTATCTTCTCGCTGTCAGCACCCCACACCGACCCATGACGCGCATTCCGTGTCGGCAGAACACAGTCCAGCATATCAATCCCATTTTCGACTGCTATTTTAAGATCCTCAGGCGTTCCAACGCCCAGTAAGAATCGTGGTTTATCGTCTCTATACAGCGGTGCAAAAGACTTCAGAACTGTTTCCATTTCTGCGCGTGTTTCACCAACGCTCAACAACTTCCTATTTATTTAGTTACCTTCGACTTTGACAATAGCCTCACCATTTTGATTCATACCCAAATAAGCAATTTTGATCTTACTATCAGAATATACTACAGTACCGGGAATCATTGTCAGATTGCTAGATTGCCCAGAAGAAGAGCTGTAGGCATTACCCTTAGTGCTTACAAGGTATGGTTCTAAAACCCTGTCATCAGTGTCAATTATTCTTAACTGCAAAGAGCGAATTTCTTCACCTGCAATATAATCTTTTTCCCAAGAAACGAACAACTGTCCGTTTTCCGTATCCATCACAATTCCCTGTGGCGCTTCACCCAGTTGACCTATATCTCGCAACACTATTTCACCAGGACTAGGATTGTGTAATATAGCATCATCATCTATTAAACCGATGCTTGCAAGTTCAAAATTAGAAAAATTCTTACCATCTCTATAACCCATAATAGATAGGTAATCTATCGTTGAGAATTTTTCACAACTTTGAAAGGCCTCAGGTTGATCACAAAGTAACTCTCCCGCGTGGCCAAGTCCAGCGGAATGGCCCAACTCGTGCGTAAGTATATCCGGAAAATTATATGATGCAGCCACAGTGAGTAATGGGGGCATGCCAGGTGTTGTTTTTCCTGGTGTATTTGCCGACTTATCACAAAACAACGTATCTGCAACAATAATGTTTAAGGCGTCTTCCTCTAATAGCGGTCCTGCGTTGTCGTGAATCGCCGTTAACTCCTCCTCAGAAGTAGCGTCTATGCATGACGAGTCAAAAAGCGGAGCTGTCACTATATCTACACTCACCGGTATATATAAACCCTTCGTAGCAGTGGTTAGATTAGATGAGACCTCTTCCAGTAATTCAGGGCTTTCGTCTTTTAGTGCTTGATATGTGGAACTTAAGTTACTGTCTGCCGGAATTACATCTGTCCCACTATCTAAGAAAATAATATTCACGCCTGCGTTATTTAGAATTTTCTCCCTAACATCTGCACCAGCTACTTCCGGTATCCCCTGTTCAAATCTTAATCCACTTGAACCCTCACTCGCGCATCCTGTGTACGCAAACATTAGACCAATAGACAAAGCAAGCGGTCGCATAGCATTCATTTTCATAATTTATATTTTATACTATTTTTTGGTATTCTTCGCAAATTCTACTCATATATCGTAGGTTGTGGATGCTTGCAAGCGCACCTCCTAGTGGATCTCCAGCTTTAAACATCTGACGCAAGAAAGCTTTCGAAAATCCATTTTTGCAGGTATAACAATTACAGGTTTTATCAATTACAGAAGAGTCCACCCCGTATTTTTCGTTTGTTAAGTGAATCTTTTTACTGTTTTCTGTCCATACTGTCGCGTGTCTAGCGTTTCTGGTAGGCAGCACGCAGTCCAACATATCAATCCCATTTTCGACTGCTATTTTAAGATCCTCAGGCGTTCCAACGCCCAGTAAGAATCGTGGTTTATCGTCTCTATACAGCGGCGCCAAAGCCTTTAGAACCGTTTCCATTTCTGCGCGAGTCTCGCCAACAGACAACCCGCCAATAGCGATTCCATCCACCTCCGATTCTTGTACAATCTCGAGGCTTTTTTTGCGCAAGTTCAGGTTTAAGCCGCCTTGAACTACTCCGAACAACAAAGGTCGTTCGGCCTCATCCATATCCTTCGTCAGTCGTTTAAACTCAACAATGCAGCGTTCCAGCCACCGATGTGTCCGATCGAATGCATCCTTCACCTCTGTTTCAGTCTCATCACCAAGCCCAATCAGATGATCAAACGCCACGATCATATCGGCACCCAAATCCAGCTGGATCTGCATCGACTTTTCCGGTGATATGAATCGTTTGTCACCGGTTTTCGGATCTTTGAAATGCACCCCGTCTTCGGTAATCTTCACATGTTCTCCCAGTGAAAACACCTGGAAGCCACCTGAATCGGTTAGCAATGGACCTTTTCTATTCGCAAATGCGTGTAATCCACCCAGCTCTTTTATCACGGCTTCACCTGGCTGCAGGTGCAAATGGTACGTATTAGCCAGCACCACCTTCACGCCTGTATCAACCACTTGTTGAGGGGTTAAACCCTTTACAGCACCTCTAGTTCCATCAGGCATGAACGTCGGAGTCGGAACATCCCCTGCTCGAGTGTGCAGTACCCCTGTCCGTCCATATTCACCGATACGCGATTTTTGCTCGAAAATGCTCATTTCAGACTATATTAACAGAGGTAACTTTAAATGTCTATTGACATGTCGACTTATATATGTTACCATAAGCGTGTTAAGGCGAGGTAGAGTTTGAGTAACTCAAACAAAACGCTTGCTGGATTTGCCCTCTTCTACGAAGAGTTGGCATCAGTTGCGCCCCTTAAGGGACGTATCCGACGCCCACGCGCGATCCGCAAGTCATCTTAACGGTTTTCTCGGCCTGCTGCAAAATCATTGCCAGCTCAGAATTACCAGACTAGCACAGGTAAATTGTTTTTATCGTTGCTGAACCGCCAGGTTCACTTCCTCAAAAAACAACTCACCCGTATCTATCCTGGACAACACTGATTCTGACAAGATTCTGCGGCAGGACGAGTTTAGGTGGACGACCGTGACAGCCCTCTGAGTTCTATTCAGAATTCAGGGGCTGTTTCATTTTCAATTCAGGAGCTCTCCATCCATCAGTTTGTCTTGTAGCATTCCTCTCACATGAGCTGATTGTAGCCAAACCGGCCTAAAAGAATAACAAACCGATGAGGCTTGTTGTTGCTAAATGACAATTTTTGTGACCGTTGCAGCCCAGGAGGAAGCCGAAGGCGCCTAAATAGGTCACATTGTCATTTCAACTAAGCAAAATCATAGTGTTTGTTTATTCCCAGGCCGCGGACTTTTTGCATACTTCTGAGACTGTAGTCAAAAGTATGGCGTAGGTATGGGCGCGCAAAGCCCATTGTTTTAAACTTTCCCCACACATCCCGACCACTTATCCACTTCTTGTTAGTACAGCGTGATGTCAACATCTTGACATGGTTTTTGTTTTTGCTTAAGCTTTTATCATGATGTGTCCCTACTGCAACAGCGATAGCCAGGTTACCAACAGCCGTCCCAGCGCGAAACACCCAGAAGTTTGGCGTCGGCGTGCGTGCAAAGTGTGCGGCAATATATGGACTACACGAGAACTCGTTGACCTGTCGACAACCCACCGTGTCAGAACTACTCAGAACCGTTTAGAGCCCTTCCAGCGTGACAAGCTCTTCCTGAGCATAAAAGACTCATGTGCACACCGAAAAACAGCATTGATGGACGCTACATACCTCACAGACACTGTTTTAACCCATGTATTGCAGCAAAATCAGTCTGAAATACCACGGGGCCAAATAATTAAAATAACCGCTCTTGTTTTAGAACGGTTTGACGCCACTGCTGGCGCTGTGTATATCGCCACACACTCCGACTAACATTAGTCTAGATTTTGATCTTCAACCTGAATCAACTGTTCAGCATGTGATGTCACGGTCCCGGTATCAGTCTTCACGGCTTTTTCAGTCACATCAAACTTACCGTAGTACCAACCGAACATCAGACGCGTTTGGGAATACAGCGCTGCAAACGCGCTATAGACAATCGTTGTCACTGGCAACAGTCCCCATTGTGCGACCATCAAAAATGTCCGATGTCGTTTATAGCGTAGTGGTTTTGGAGGCAAAATTTTAAAGCTCAGGTACAGCGTCACCAGGATACCCAGCATCGCAACTGTCTGGATACGTGATGCAACCTGCGGCAGCTGGTTGGCAATGAAGTCCTTCTGATGAAACGCCCACGGAATGAGGGCGCCAAATGCAAGGATGAGCGGTGCAGTCGCCCAGCTAAAGTGCCCCTCTACTAGGCGTAAAAACTTAAACCAGACGTCATGTTTCGAAATTTTATGCTTTGTGAAAAACCCATACTTCGCGACATAGGCGATATCGGATGCACCCCACGCCCAGCGCCGCAGCTGGACAAACTGCGCCTTCAACGTTCGTCGATAGCCTACTGCCAGCACCGCATCCTGATAGATAGGCAGGAATATCGGGATGACTTCGTGCTTGCCTTCAAACGCAAAATAACTCCGCCAGAACTGATGCCCATCTTCGACAATGGTTCGCTTGCTCCAGAAATCCGTCTTGATGAGCGCTGCTAGTGACTGTGCATGAGCGGAGAAGTTACGCAGCATATGCTGACGCAGTCCCTGTATCAGCATCCAGTAGCTGTTACCGGTCGCGATGACGCGCATAGGCGCCGGCGCATCCCAGATGTTGTTGGTGAACATTGGTATCGGCTGGAACGATAGATAGATTGGGTCGTGACACATCGCATAGACATATGACAGACAGCTGAAATACTTGGCATGCGGACGGTTATCCGCATCGAGCGTCGTCACCAGCACATGCAGCGGATCAATTCCTTTGGACTCAACAATCCGTTGCAGCTCGCGTCCAGCATACGTGATGTTCGGGCCCTTACCGATAACTTCACCTGGTGCGTCAATGTGCTTCACCGCTCTCGATATCATGAACACGCCTTCATACTCTTTCATCAGTTTCACGGCTTGTTTCTCGACCGCCTCACCACCACGCTGTTCGTAGGCTAACAGCACAATCATTTTCTTGGGGTCAGCGGTGCTGTTTTTTATATTCTCTAGGGTTGGTTGCAGCACCTCACGCGCTTCGTTCCACGTTGCGACAATCACGGCATGCACGATGTCATCAGGCTTAATGCCATTTGGCGTTCTTTCGATTCGTTTCAAGTTAGACAGGTGCCACTTCGGCCACTTTTTCAGCTCATCATGCTGACGCACGTCTTCGAGCAATTCCTCCCAATCGACTTCCAGATGCTCTTCGTATAGCCGCCATCCTTGCAATGCGCGCACATTGAGCGCTACGGCTTTTACAAACCACAGCATCAGATAGGCGATCATCAACAGTGCTGCCAGATTGATGTTCACGAACGCGAGTATGAATGGTAGTGCCAGCGCTGTCCATGACAGGAATCCAGGTAGAATTTCGAACACCCGATAGCGCCAGCTTTTTTCCTCGTTATACGGTAGCTCGTACGGAAACTGGCTCTTGCTCATATGACTTACAGAGTCCTTGTCAATGCGTTGAATATGATGATTGATAGGATGAGCAGTAGTGTATTGAGTGCCAGAACACCAACTGACAAATGTCGTCGATGCACATAGAGTTTTATGCTCAGCACGATGGATGCGACCGTCACGATGAGTGCGAACAGCGCGAACTGGTACAGATCACTGGTCGGTCCGCTGATTTGTCCTATCTTGGTCGTATCGCGGTAGGCCACAATACTAGTTGGGTTTTCCTCAGACTGAACACCCAGCAGCACACTTGCAATGGCGAGCAGCGCCAAAGCTGCATTAGCGCCGACGAGGGCCAACACGGAACGATCGCGAAAATAGTGCTTAGGTATATGCATACAGTGATTACCTCATAGTATAGCGAAGTAGTAAAGAACTATAAAGCACTCGGCAAAAATCACTAGAAATAGCCCCCTCTTCTGCTATACTACCCCTGATAATTAGCAATACGTGCCACCTTAGCTCAGTTGGTAGAGCGACACATTCGTAACGTGTAGGTCACCAGTTCGATCCTGGTAGGTGGCTCCAGGCGAGATTAGTATAATGTTAGTACGCGTGCTTCCCAAGCATGTGGCACGGGTTAGATTCCCGTATCTCGCACCAATCATTTGATTAGAAGATGAGGGTGAAAACTGCCATCAGCGCAGTTTGCAAGGAAATCAACACTTAAAAACTTGTTTTTAAAGCTGTTGTTTCGGGGTCGCTGGAAGTGACCGACTCCCTCTACCCGCACCAATGAAAGGACAACTAGTTCACATGGGAAAAGCAGTTCGAGCCATTATTATTGAAGGCGACAAAATCCTCGTCATGCACCGCAACAAAGAAGGTAGCCAGTACTTCACGCTGGTTGGTGGCCGTGTGAATGACGGCGAAAACTTTGAGGATGCCCTAATTCGTGAGGTCAAAGAAGAGACAGGTTTGATTGTGACTGCTTCGCAACATGTATACACAGAACTCCATCCGGAACCATACAACGAACAGTACATTTACCTTTGTCAGATAGCACCGCACAGCAACACAATCGCCATTCAGCCTGAGTCAGAAGAAGCCCTGCTCAACCAGTTTCAGACGAACTTGCACACGCCTATGTGGTCATATGCAAAAAGTTTTGGTTCCCTACCTTTCCGCACCCCGCAATTGCAACAAGCCATTTTGTTGGGGATGAAAAAAGGTTTTCCCAACCGCCCGATTAAACTCTAACTAATATAGTCATGTATGAAATGCGACAGACCTACAGTCGCGACCATTCCGTTTGCAATTACAGCACCGTACTGTTGCTCAATCCATGCAGTATAATCACTCAGATCGTTCGGATTACCATCCATACCCCTATAGCACTCGAGTAATTCGGTATAGTCACTGTTAATCTGAGCGAGTTTAGTGAGAGCACTTTTAGTCGGATCATCAAGCATATGAATATCAAATACGAAGTCGTTTCCTGAGATTTCTCTGCCTTCGCAGGAAGCAATAAGCTGGGCTACCTTGCGACCGATTGATTTTGGTAATTCAAGACCTCTCTGCATAGCCGCAAGAGCTCTCGGATCACCATCAACATATCGAGTTGGAGCCCCAGTAAAACCTCCCTGTTTGTAGACAGTGTAGTTTAACGCAACATCTCGTATAGCTTCAGTGTCTTCTGCTGGTAGGGTGTCGGCAACATGAAGTGTTTGTTGATCGACCTCACCCGCGAGCCCCTTTCCTGCAAGCATTGCATGGCGCAAATGCCAACTATAAAGCATATCGTACATACGTTGTTTTCGTGCCCTAGTGGGTTCTTCGCTCGGCCAGATATTTGCCTCTACCTTAACGGCTGTCTCACTACTCACTTCATCCAATATCTGCTTAACCACCCCTACTGCGTGAGGGATATGTCGAAGATCTTCATATCTATATATGACCAATGTATCAAGGTCACTTCTTCTATTACTTCTGCCGTCCAATACAGACCCGTGAACTAATGTTGTAGTAACCCAAGGAAGACTAGAGATCCTATCAATAACCATGTCCGCGGCCTCAAGGTGTGCCCCGTCTCGCGGTATCGCACCTCGCTGTAGCTCTAAACCAGAATATACAACTCCCATAATTCATCAAACTATAGCGTAAGTTTGTTTCAAATAAAACTGCTCAAGCTTAAGTGAATCTAAATGTGACTTATTAGAACAACCGCCGTACAATAGATGCGTGGACGAAGCACCTGCTCCAGTAGATGATGACGCTGTTGAAGAAACTCTTGATGTCGTTATTGAAGTTCCGAAACCTGCTGAAGAAGTCGCTGATAAAATAGACGAACCAGCAGAAATTCCAGCACCAGAACCAATTGAAGTTGAGCAACAAAATGATTCATCTCCTACCCCTGTTATTGAGCCTCCAGAACCGTCAAAAGAGCCCATACCCAGTAGTGATGTTTTGACTAGTACCGAAGGTCAATCTGAACGTAGTGAAGGTCAAAAGTCTACTACTGGGCCTACTCCTCAAGTATCAGATATCAAGCCTCAACTATCAACCGACGACATCGTCGCCGGCTTGACTGATGATCAGCTGAAAGCCGCGGCTTCGCTTTGGGCGAAGCGTTCGCAGCAGAAGTTTAGTGCGCTTGGTGTTGCGAAGCGCAAAGAAACAATGGAGCTAAACTTGCGCGCTATTGTGGATTATCTGTCGCATCACAATGGTTCACCACTGCCCCGCATTGCTCGCCATGTGAACGTCACACCCGGTACTACTTCAAAGTATCTTGTTCAGCTGGTGAGCGCTGGGAAGGTGCGGGCTGAGGGGTGGGGTAAGAATAGACGGCATTATTTGAAGTAACGCGACTTCGCCGCGAATAAAGGGCGATACCTGCCCTTAAACCCAGTGTTACTTTTACCTGCAGGTGCAAAAGTAACCAAAACGCCCCGTCGGCGGGACGGTATCACGCAAGGAATGCTTATCTTTTTGAGTGCGCAGCGAGGGTGTAAACATCCCTCGTAGCTTAAGAGTGGAAGACTCGGGCAGCGTCGCTGCTTATTCACTCAAAAAGCTCGCACATTCTTTGGCTCAACCGTCTTTATGCCGATTTAATGATACTAGCTTTTTAGCAAAGCCTGAATTATGGATTAATTTGATTTATTTGTAGAATTCCGATAATAACTGATGCTATTAGCGCAAGTAGAGTTAGCCCTATTGCGATTATCGAGATTACTTTCGCTGATTCTGCATTTTTTCTTGATTCTTCAAGCTCAAGATATTCTAAGTATCTAAAGTATGCGTCAACAAGCATGTAGTGTTTGCCTGTGTCATTAATATTAAAACCGATGACCGGTCTACTGGAATCTACGAAGGTTTGACTAAAAGCTCTGGCGATGGATTGTTTTAGATGTACATCATCAGTTTTCACCCCACAAGATGAAAGATGAGATATTATCTCTGGGAATGAAGTCCCTTCAGAAATATGCTCAAATGCATATTGATGAAGTAGTTTAATATAGTCTTTTTCTTTATTCTTATTAGCCACGTAACAATAATAGCAAAATTAAAAACTTTTTGGGGTGAGGTGGTGTGGTTGTAACTATGCTTTCAGTAGTTCTACTGTGCGGGCGAGCATTAAATCAGCAACTACAGTTGGGTCTTGACTGTGAGTTAGTTCACCACCAGCTGTGTCCATAGCGCAAATTCCAGCTTGCATTCTTGTAAACCAATCTGTTCCACAATACAATTCACTCGCTACTTGCCTAGCTTCATCGTCTGCGAATGGTGAGTTTGGCGTAGTCATTGTGTTAATTTTCAGACACCTTAGTCTTTTTTGCAAGCATGAGGGGATTCGCCGATTTATAGAGATATGTCTACATTTGGGCGCATTTGCGCAAAGACACGAAACGCCTGGTGAACATCATGATTCAAAAAAGCGGTAAAGTAGTCGTCACCTTGAGCACGCTGACCATCAATAACAGGAAGAGCTCCTTGTGAAATAACAGCCTGGAACTGCGGCGCCCACTTACGGCCGCCTCTGCGTGCAGTAATTGAACAATTGTCCACCATAAATGCTACTCCCCGCTTTCTCATGTATGGGTTGAGTGAATCAACTGCTTCAATGATAGACTCGTTCACAATTTCAGACCAATGATGACCCTTCAATCTCAACACGTCAACCTGCGCCATCATGCCCGCTGCATAGACACCAGCAACTGTTGGATCAATAGCCACTCTTTCAGATCTTGTGTCTTCGTCCATTGATTCTCTTACTCTCTCACCCGCTCTCCACATACTGCTTCCATCTACGGTGGTAAACGGCCGGCCAGAAATATTATCATTTACAACTTCTGCTATTTCCCGCCCACTTGAAACATCTTCGTATACTTTAAGCGTTAAATCCTTCATTGTTGGGTACGCTGCGTTATATGCCTCAATGAATTTTTGCCTATCTTCGTCGCCTTCTATAGATTCAAACAAACCCTCTAATCCTCTGTGAGAAATAGCTTCGCTGATTGGACCAACGAGTGACTCGACCACTTCCATATATGCCTCTTCAGAGCCACGACCGTGTTCGCGCTTCCAGCTGTATAGTGCCTCTACAATACCGTGTACCCCGCCCAGCAAGATTGCACGCTCTCCAAAAATATCTGAGCGCCATTCACTTCCAAGGGTTGTCTGGAATGTATACGGTGATCCAATACCTTGTGAGTAAGCTAGCACTAAGTCTCTTGTTTTATCATCCCCACGTTCAACCGCAAAACTTGCATTGATACCGCTACCTTGTTGATAAAGTCTTCTAACTGATGGACCCAATCCCTTCGGTGCAACCATACCAACCCTCAATCCGTCCAGAAAATCTGCTTCTGGGTTCGTATCAACATGACCTTGATAAATACCGTGTGCAAGCATCAGTAGAGTTCCTCGGTCCATTTCCCTCATGTAACGAACACCTTGTTGAACCATCGCAGAGTCTTCTATGAGCATCGTAACAACCCCTGCGCCTTTCATGGCTTGCTCAGGGGTCATTAGTGTTCCGTTTTCAACTGTAAATCCATCAGATTCTGCAATTGCTCGTGTTTCGGAACCCTCTCTCAGACCGACTACTACCCTAGTATCTGAACCCGCTGCAGCCAATGACTCTCTAAGGTTTTGAGCATGGGCAGGGCCTTGAGATTTATAGCCTATTATCGCTACTTGTGCTACATCGCCAAACGCCTCGACTATTGGTGCTGGGTTTCTTTCACCCCCGTACATGACGGTTTCGACCCCACCAGGCACTTGTACTGTTCTAAGTTGATCTCTAAACAATTCAGACCCAAAGACATTATCTGCCATGTATACTTCTCCCTACTTATTCCTTCATTTATAGTACACACAGTTTAGAGATTGCAAGCATGAGGGGGTTCCTTTTGCAGCCAGTGCCTACTTGTTACTCGGCATAAAGAATAACAAACCGATGATCTTTGTTGTTGTTAATCACAATATCTTGCAGGCGTTGTAGCTCAGGAGGAAGTCCGCCAACTGGCGGACGCCTAAATAGCCTGCGTTGTGATTACAACAAACAAAAGTCATAGAGTTTGTTTATTCCCGCCGCGGCTCTTTTGCTTACTTTTGCAGCTGCAGGTAAAAGTAAGTCTTGGGTGTGGGACGAAGTCGCCCACAAAAAGATTTTTGCAAGCATGAGAGGTTTCGGGGTTTTGGATTTTTGCCTATTCTGCTTTTTATTTCTAGATGCGCACGAGGGGCTCAAGTCTTTCGGCAACTTCACCCTCAAACTGTCCGCCAAATTCGGTAGTGGCTTTTAGGTTCCTAATGGCATGTGACGCAGTCATCACCAGCTCAGCTGCTGCTACGACTCTCCGAGCCTCCATTGCAACATACTCTTCCCCTCTATCATCCGGGTTTCTATCATAAATTAAACTAATTGCGGTCCTTGAATATACTGGATATCTAATTCTATCTCTGAGAAACTCTGCCAAGTTTTCTGTCTCTTCGTCAATACAGTACCGAACTGCTTCGTCCAAGAGCCCAGACGCACGTACAGTATGCAAAATGAAGTCAGAATCAACACCGCACTCTCCACCTTGAGTTTCTCTCGTACAGTGTGTGGCGAATTCTCGTATTCCATAGATAACCAGTTTTGACTGACTGTCTATATCCAAACCCCGCGAAAGTGAGCGGACTGCTTGCTGTCCAATTTCAATAGCAGCTGGCTCCAAGTGGGCAACAGGCTTCCACATTGGTGCAAGCTTCATCAATTCATCAATATCGTCTTGGCTATACCCAATTTCTGCTAAAAACTGGGGCATTGAACTCAAAAGTCCTATTCGCGTCGTCGCAAAGTTTACCACACTACTAAATCCGTAGTAGAGACGATCACCGTTATTTTCACTAAAACCACTAATAGAGGTCATAGAATGTGCTGACATAATATGTAATATAAAATATTTTTTATTTTTTTCAAAGCATGAGGGGGATCAAAGTTTATTGGTCTCCCTACCCCCACGTAACCTAACCCATCCCCTGTTCTCTTATATAAATAGGTTTTTAAGTAGAACACTTATTGCAAGTTTTTTGCAATAAGAAGTTGCGCCTGCCTTCTTAGATTATACTTATAGAGAGAGAAAGTCGCTCAAGTGGCTAGAGGGTGCTCACTTTGATATGTTGAGATAGCTTCTGCTGCTCGTCTCGCGGTCATCAAAGGTATTTGTATGCTATTCACGGGCACTACTATCTGAGAGGCTCGAAGGTAGTTTGGCCTCCGCTGGTCGATTATTCCGTCGAGGGATAGATTGTCTGGATTATTAAGTGCGGCTATACGCTCCGATGATAAGCGCCCACTTAATATCCAAGGGCTAACATCCAAAAACAAGCCAACGCCAAATACTCCTAAGTGATCGACAAGATCAGGATAATTAGCCGTACTTCCTCCGGTTGCAATAACTGTTGGGTTTTCGGGTCGCAAACTTAATATTGCCGCATTTTGAGCCTCGACAAACCTGCCAGCGGCGACAAGAGCCCCGCACGTTTCACCCGACATATCTTCAATCACTTTATCAGTATCTATAAAATCTACTCCCGCATAGCCAGCCACTAATCTGCCTACTTCTGACTTTCCGGCACCCATCATGCCTACGATATAAACCGATCTATCGAGTGTTAAGATTTCTCCCATGTTGCTATAACAATAGTTACTTGCTACTCACAAAGCAAGCACAAGGGAGATATAAGTTTATAATCCAATACAACCCACTACCTATTCGAAACTATTTTAGTTTTAATAGTTATTGTTGAATATCTATAGTTGTAAACTCAGGCGGTCCAACGACTACTGTATCTGGTAGAGCCAAACCCTCGTCTTGAAGCATATCTTTGGCGTCTGCGTATTTTAGTCCAATCGTAGCTAGCGTCAATACTCCAGTCTTAGGAATTTCTTCTGCATATGCAGCAGCTCCGAACAAATATTGACCCACAATGAGTAGCCGTCGTTCTATTGGTCCGAAGTCAACATTTACTCGTATCTCGGTACCTTTAGCTCCGCTTCTATCCATTGTTGCAGTTCGAAGACCCGGTTCACCCACTACCGGAAGTTCTACGCTTGGCGTAGGATTGTTACGACGACCAGTTGGAAAATATGAATTACGATTCCACGCAGATTCTACGCCCCTTTTAACTTCTGCCTCTGCTCTATAGAGATAAGTCTGTTTAGATTTTACTCGCGCCGGTTCACCACCCCAAGGATTGCTATAAAGGTCACCTTCCTTAAAGTATGTAGCCATTCTTTGGAGCACTGGGCTTGTTCTGTCGGCATCTACAATCACGATACCCGCGGCAGGTAGAATAACTCTGAATCCTAGTCGATTTGATACTTCACCTATGGCGTTCCTATACTCTTCTAAGCCGGTCCCTGATACTCTTAGGGCAATTTCGATCCCTGTGTCCCTTACAGATACGCCGGTTTCCATATGGTCCGCACTACCAACAGGTCTTAGTTTTCCTTTATCGTCCAGATATAGTTCTGCTCCTGCAGTCTTTGGTACTCTTTGACGGCTTCCTCTTCCCCTAGCCGTATACTCTCCTTTATTGTGAGAATAGTATTACTATGTACCAATACATGCAAGCATTAGTTGTTTGATAGAAATCATCTTCATCTTCTATTACTCAATCATCATTCCGAACTCCGATTAACATTTCGCTCACAAACGTAATGCTATTGCTTTTTAAGCTGTTTTGTGTTACTATATTGTAATGTTAGATAGAGAACCTTCAGTTAATCGCAAACGTAAAATACCCGCTTTATTATTAACTGCAGGCTTATCCGCAGCGGCCTTGAACGCTTGTGATTATAACTATTCAGGAACAGCTGTAACCCTATCTCCAGAGGAAAAAGCGGCAAAAGAGCAAAAAGCTCAAGAGTTGGAGACATTAGGTCTTAAGGAAACAGGAACACTGGACAAACTATATGACGATGAGGTTCCTTTTGGCGACAAAGTTCAAGCGTTCTATACGGCATTGGACGTATATCTGGATAAAGCCGAAGAAAATGGCATACCTACGCACTCTGAGCTACACTCCTATCAGACAGGCGATCATAGTAGTTGCGATATTGAAAGACTTGATGATGGGGGAATTGCCGTTCATGCCAGCACCAGTGGTTATGGAGCTGTAAATTCTGCTAGTGTTTTCTTCGACCCAGAAGGAATTAGCTACGTTGTTTCTTTTGGTGGCCACTATGACTCTGCATACGGTAACGTAGATGAGGAAAATATTGGCTCACTTGGATTAGAGATCAGTTCTCTACAGGAAACGTTCACTAATCCTGATTCGCCCTGTCTTCTTGACGGCGATTTTCTAGTCAGAGCACTGGTTGACAATCAACAGCCTTCATCGGGTGGCGGTGGTGGCGCGGGCTCATCCTCGTCGTAATACATCGAATCCTGTTTATTACTTACTGTGATTCTAGTTATTCCAGAATCGATAACTGTACAAATGGTTTTATGCTGTTTTGGGCTGACTTTGCCAGATCATATTAATAACACAGCAACGTTAAACTCTAATTCATAATCGCCGAACGCAAAATACAAATTTTATACACACGAACCTAATAAGAACAAAATCTTTCCCCGTAGGGGAAGGTAAATGATTTCATCATAGAGGGCCCGACCGGTTTGCGCTTCGCTTGCACGGTAATAAATTTCTTACATGCTAGGAGGTAGCATGACGAAATTTTTACCTGTAGACCCGTCCTGCTTCGCAGGTTCCAGTTCATAATCCGGTTCGGGGTTCGGTCAAGAAAAAAGCCCCATGCTTTGCATGAGACTTTTGTCTTGGCGGGCCATAACCTTGAAAGTTTGGAGCTATTTTAGGCTAACGTTTGATCTCTCTAACTATCAAGCTGCCTATTACAGCACCGAGATAAAATAAATCAGACTCAGCTGGTGCTTCTGAACCCATTCTCGTTCTAATAGCTTCAAGAATTTCACCCCGACCATCTGTCTCGTCCTGGACTACTGTTCCAAATTGTAAGCCTCTAGAAAAATCCCTTGAAAGCGGTCTCACACCACTATTAAATTGCATCAAGTGCTCTTTGATTTTTTGAGTAACTCTATCTTGTCCATCTGCAGGTAAGGGCATAATAAAAAACACTATACAACATAGAATGCATAGTGTCAATATATTGGCGGGCCCGACCGGATACGTTGGTTTCAGCACTTATCTGGCGGGCCCGACCGGATTTGAACCGGCGATCTCCTCCGTGACAGGGAGGCATGTTAGGCCACTACACCACGAGCCCTCCAGATAGATGCTGAAATTTTAAATTGTTAATGACCGGATTTGAGCCACGGTCTTACTTGAGGCAGGCCTCAAATCAGCCGTCGCCACGTCTCGCATCGGGCGATAAATCGCGCCGGCGCTCCGACCTTGCAAACTGCCTCTTTGGCAGTTTTCACCGCGATCTCCTCCGTGACAGGGAGGCATGTTAGGCCACTACACCACGAGCCCTCGCCAATTTTGTATCTTTTATGTAAACAAAAGACGTAACTTTTTTGTTTACAATCATTGCTACAAAATTGTCTCGCCCTTTCGCACAAAATTCGCTTGCTGCTCTGGCTCACTTTGTGCGATATCTTTAAAATAGATACACTCGCTTCGATTTTGAACTAAATCTCCTCTTGTTTCGTTCAAAGTTCGCTTGTTTCTCGGGCTCACTTCAAACGAGTTAGGAACAACTCAGCATCATCAAAACTTGAATAATTTTACCATTCTAAGGAGTTAAAAACAATACTACTCAGGTAATTTGATATACAAACGGTATGGATGCTGTTCTTTGCGGTCGTTGAGTGTGGCTGCCAAATCTTTGAGCCGAAATATAATGTGCGCACCCTTAGCGCCTGTAGCTGTCTTTTCAAGGTTCTTCACGATTTCCAGGGCGTAGCCTGTCTCATACGGTATAACCTTTACCTCTGAGAATTGGCCGACTGGTAGGCGTAACAGCGTGTCCACCGTCTGCTGCGATACGTTGCGGTTGCTCGGATCAACTTCGCCAAACTCTCCCCCGTTATCACGGCTGAATTCTTCATCCGAATACTGTTTCGCAACTTCTGCGAAGTCAGCACCAGCTACAAGCTTGGCGTAGGCTTCCCCTGCTTTCTTCTCAGTTTCTTCGTCGAGTGATCGTGTAACTTTCTGTACGAGCAATTCATTGCTTAAACTTCGGCGAAAGTCATTGATAGACCAGTTCCAATAGCTACGCAGAACATCCTCGAATATCGCTTCATTGCTCCCGAAACGCTTCTGTTCACGGGCGATTCGTATCTGTTCATCAACCTCATTTCCAGTCACTGAAACACCTCGCTCCTCAGCAATCTGCTTGGTATAGGCGAGGTTTACAACATCATCAAGCGCTCGTTTCTTGTAGGCGGCTAGCTGATCGGCTCCGGCCTCTGTCTCAAAGCTCAACTGTTGCTGAGTTTCGTAGTAATGAATATAGTGCCGTAGCTCAAACAGATAGTTTTCGTACGCGATGAACGTATTCCCGCTCCGCGCAACTGGGAACGGCAACACCTTTGTTACCTGGTAGAGAAACGCCGAACTCGACTGTCGTCGATACAGTAAGAAGACCGTGGTGCTGAAGAATATTAGAACCGTTGCAATCACTAATGAAACGGTCAGCACGACGATACGGTGCTTTGAGTGCTGGAGTGGGTAGATATACTTTCGAGCCCCTGACAAAATCTCTTCCCGATGTTCGGCCACGTTCTCATTCGTAATGCGCGGCACAACAGCGTTTTCGCTCGCTTCTTTTTTCTGAAGCTGCTTCTCGCGAAGTTGCATCAACTTTTTCTTAACCATCTTCGTCAGTTTCTCCTTGATCTACTTGATTCTGATCCTGTGGGTTACCTGAGGTCGCGTTTGTTGCATACCCTCGTGAACGCAATATTTCGAGCAACTCGTGCTGAACATGAGCTGGCTTATGAACGTCATGGATAGTTAAGTTTCCCACGAACGTTTGTACGTTTATTGTACCAAAACCCAGCAAAGTCTCCTGTACCCCACTCACCTCATAATTAACCATCTGTATCTGACTCAAGGCTAGGTCAATAACCTTCTTGTTGAAAAACCCTTTTTGTGTACTCTGTATGAACCGCTGATCGGTCACGATGTAGACACTGAAATACCAGTTAATCCACGATGGAAACATGACGATAATTCCAAGAATCAATCCCCCAGCTAGTCCCCCATAGAAGTAAACAAACTCCGGTTTGATGAACGACGGTACTGTCCCAAGCAGTATAGCCAGCATGAAGTATATGAGGCCGCGCCGCATAACAACTGGGTGTTTGCGGAAGACGTACAGAACTTCCTCGTCGTCATACTGACCTTTAAAAACTTTCTGCTTTTCAGTTTCAGACATAAGCACATTTTACAGGAGAATGTCGACAGATAACAGATAGTAATTTATACTAGGATTCACTACGTGGTCCGGTAGCTCAATGGATAGAGCAGTTCCGTCCTAAGGAAAAGGTTGTAGGTTCGACTCCTACCCGGATCACCATATAAAAGGCAGTGCCACTAGGTACTGCTTTTTATATGTGTCTGCATAGGAATCAGCCGTTGCCTTTAAAGGTTGTAGGTGAGAAATGCCTGTGTGTATTTCGCAAGGGAGTCCACTCTTGAAAACTCGTTTTCAAAGATGTGGCGACGGGCCCGCGCTGGCGTGGGCGACTCCTACCAGGATCACCAGTTTATGATCTTTCGTGACCTTCGTAGATAAGTGCGTACTCTGATTTATCGTAGTCAAACAACTCACCCGCTTTGAAGAATCGTGCAACTTCTTTTTCGCCGTTTTCTTTGCTATCTGATGCATGCACCAAGTTTCGTCCTGTACCAATCGCTAGGTCGCCACGGATAGTGCCAGCCTCTGCCTCACGTGGATTGGTTGCACCAAGGATGATTCGAATAGAGTTCACGCACTCGTAACCCTCAAGCGCCATCACAATAACTGGTGAACTTTTCATGAATTCTTCCAAACCCTTATAGAATGGCTTGTCGGTTAAATGAGCGTAATGTGCGGCAAGCAAAGCGCTGTCCAATGTCATCATTTTGATGCCAAGTATTTTTAGCCCTTTTCGCTCAAATCGCTTAATGATTTCGCCGGCCAGCCCGCGTTGTAACGCATCTGGCTTGAGTATTATGAGTGTTCGTTCCATGAATATTTCCTGTTTAGCTTAATCCTGATTATAACAGAGTACGTGCATCTGTTCTATATGTCGTACAATGCGTGATACACTAACCATATGCCTAGTAGTGAGCCTTCTGCAATGTTCTGTTATGTATACGTTCTACGATCTAAAAGTAATGGAAATATTTACATTGGATTTACGACAAACTTACAAAAAAGAATAACAGAACATAATACAGGCAATAACAAATCTACCAAGCCATACCTGCCCTGGGACATTATCTATTACGAGGCACACCGAAACGAGCT
Organism: Candidatus Saccharimonadota bacterium; assembly: GCA_020428015.1. Classification (GTDB taxonomy): domain Bacteria; phylum Patescibacteriota; class Saccharimonadia; order Saccharimonadales; family SZUA-47; genus JAGQMY01. Next base: position 26,536 of record JAGQNQ010000001.1, read on the forward strand.
AGACGCCAGAAGACGGGAAAAATACCTGAAAACAACAAACGGAAGAAGGTCAATTAGCAATATGCTGAGGGAAGAATTGATAGGGTCTGGCGTTGACGCTCGGCAGAAGGTCTACAACTAGGTATGCTATTTGCGAAAACCAAAACCGACTTCCTAGAATATCTCGAAATTGAACAAGGTCGCTCGCAAAAAACCATTCAAAACTATGACCATTACCTCACCCGATTAATCGACTTTGCAGGAGATGTGAAAATAAGTGAAATTGATCAAGAGCTGATTCGTAAATGGCGACTATGGCTTAACCGCCTCGGCACAAACACATCCGACGAACTGAAGAAAAACACCCTCAATTACCACCTCATTGCTCTGCGTAGCTTCCTAAAATACTGTGCCAAACGTGATATAGCTGCCATGCCGGCAGACAAAATAGAACTGGCAAAATCAGCACGAAAGCAAGTTACTTTCTTGAACGAGGATGAGCTCTCTCGGCTGTTTGCGCAGCCAAAACTAGACAGTGAACAAGGAACGCGTGACCGCGCCATCTTGGAGTTGTTGTTCTCGAGTGGCCTGCGTGTATCGGAGCTCGTTGCGCTTAATAAAGGGGATATAAATCTAAAGCGCCGCGAATTCATGGTACGTGGTAAAGGACAGAAAGATCGTCCAATATTTGTGAGCGATGATGCTGCCGACTGGGTGCAGAAATACCTTGATATGCGTCAAGATAATAGCGTTCCCCTATTCATTCGATACAGCGGCAGTAAAAAACTATCGACCAGCGGAAATTTCAACCGTCTGACTGTTCGTAGTGTTCAGCGACTTGTCGCTCGCTATGCTCTGCTGGCGGGCATTACCAAGCACGTCAGTCCACACACACTCCGTCACAGCTTCGCGACAGACCTGCTCATGAATGGTGCTGATCTCCGATCTGTTCAGGCAATGCTTGGCCACAGCAACATCAGCACTACACAAATCTACACCCATGTTACTGATCCACATCTAAAAGCAGTCCACCAGAAATTCCACCGGTCTAACTCAGCTGAATAAAAGAAATAGTACTTTTACGGATAAAAACCTACGCACCCATCGACAACGGACGATGGACCAATTGCAACCAGCTTACAAATACCATCAAACACCTGTACTGCCGCTTCTGGAACATACTGAGCCTGCGACAGCGGCAGAGCAACTCTGAGTCGTCGTAATATATCGTTCGACCGAGCTGTCACGTCAATACTTGTCTGGGCCTGCACGAACTCAACATCTTCTGTCGCTCCGCTCGTGCCGCTCGCATATTGCTGTGCGGTAACCGTTACCCTTGCGTTCGCGTATACTGCTTTTATTCGTGAAAAGAAGTTAGAAGAGGTCTGAGCTGCATCAAAAGTAAGCGTCGCCTGACATGGATAGTCACCACTATCGGCACAGACAACGTTTACGAAATCACCCTTTGCCCCGTCAGAGTATGCATGACTAGCAGGACTTCCCGCTGCTGGAGAAGCCGCACTCCTACAGGGTCGCAAGTAAAAGTTATCCGCGCTTGCCTGCAAGTTAGCCCTGTTATAACCAGCTCCTGTTCGGCTCATATCTAAATGTATTAGTGAGGAATTCGAACTATCCGGTATCGATGAGTCGCATTCGTTGTATACAAATGCACCCTCACCGGAAGGGCCCCAGGTAAACGTAATGCTCGCGAAATTCTTATTGTTTTCAGACTTAAATTCAACGAGCTCCGACTGCTGTGTACTCAGATCGTACACAAGTTCTTTCGGACTCTTGTCGTATAAAACACAGGTGTATTCCGTTTTACCATCTGTCGTTGTTAGTATCACATCCGTGAGACCAGTGGAAGGGTCGCAATCTGTTTTTTCTGCTGGGAGGCTCGGGTCATCTTCTAGTGCCTTATACACGTCGTTTATACCTGACTCGGCAACGTATAGGGCTTGTCTGCTCAACTGTCTATCAAGAGCCTGGCGTTGTTCACGCTGCATGAGTCGCGTGAACCCAATCGTCAACAGGGATAAAATAATCATAATCAGAGCTGCAACAACAATAGACACAAAACCTGATTCAGTTTTCTTCATACTGCTTATTCTATCCTCTTTTCAACTGTAAGTGAAATGGATGACGTTGCACAGAACTCTGCGCCGACAAACTCTCCCTCACAAGTTTTATACAACCCATCACTAGTCAAATTATATAGTAGTTCGTTATCGCCATATCCAACACCCACATACACATTGAAAGTCCCACTCACGACGCCGGCCGAAACCTCAAAGCGCATTAATCTCATGTTTTCTGACAAAAGTTCTTGACCGGTTGCAGACGGCGCGTCTTGGGTTAAATCAGCGGGTGCATCACATGCTCCTGAAATCGTATCGATCCAAAGAACATGTTTTTTATGCTTGTCGCTTGCAGATGCCGAAGGAGAGGCTTTCAAAATTCTATCAATTGCGTACGTATAGCGCTTTGAACCAACACATAGATAGTTTGTATCGTCACTTGCACCTGCAGCGACTTCAGGTCCGACAACCAACGGATCAATAGGTGCTGAGACGCTTTGCACGACGATGTTTGACCCCGCCGACGTATAGCGGATTGACTCAGCTATTTCATCAACTACTGTTCGTGCTTTTTCCTGCGTGCGAGCTAACGTAACGCCTCGATAGTACATCTTTGTTATCTGTAATATGCCCGCCAAACAGAGCATGAGAACGAGCGAGAATATCGTTGTTGCTATCATCAGTTCTATGATCGTAAAGCCGCGTTGCGCTCTTTTCATAAAATCCCCAGTTTGTAGTACAGGACTACCTCATCCAATCGGTCAGCGAGACTCGCC
>JAGQNQ010000001.1:29385-59520 GCA_020428015.1 Candidatus Saccharimonadota bacterium
AGTCGTTCCCACGTAATACTAATCTTCACTGGATCCTCAGTGGCATCCAAGTCATCAACAGGTTTCGTTATAGCTATCGAGTACAACCCGCTCACGCCAAAGCCATTGGTATTTGTGCAGGCAGCATCTGTAGCGTCCGCGTCGCTGGAGGTACTAACATCAATACAAAATGGTTCGCTTGACAGTCGACCCTGCATAGTCGAGCTACTTGGGTAGAGCGTTTTGAGAAGCTCAACCTGAGACTCGGCTATTTTCAATGCCTCTGTTCGTTCCTGAGCTGAACGTCCAATAGCAACGCTTCTGTTAGCTATGCCGAACGCAGCACCCAGCACCATGCCAATAACCGCCATAGCAAGTAATACCTCGACTATCGTATCCCCCCGTTGCGAATTCTTATTTTTGAACATTAGTCGCACTCCGCTACATAGTCATCTATTTGTAATCTTGTACCGCTTGAACTAATCGTTATTGAAGCCTTTTTGACCGAACTAGTCGCATCTTGCAGACAAATAACCACGCCATCAGACCCCTCGTTGAAGAATCCTGTACTTACAGATGACGTGTTGTTAAACTGATCCACTACTGTCTTCAGCTCTGATTCTGTATCACCTACACTAGTCCCTTTAATGGTCCCGACGCGTACCGATTGTGATTGGCTCGTTGTGACCCCACTACCGCCTCCAGCAAAGTTAGAAATAATTGAAAAGGCACCAAATTCAGGAGCGGGTGAAGCGGTGGGAAGTTCTATGAGCTTCGTTATCTTTAACCCATAGCGCGTAAGGTACTCTTCCGATGAATCGTTAGATCCCGGTGCGCTGCTTGAAACGAGCTTTGGCGATACCTCTGTAATAGTATCAGCTATTAAGCTGTTCTCCGTATCGGCATATCGCTTTCCTACGAGGTTGTAGATAAACATTCTCTTGTCAGTATCTGCACCGTCTGGTAGAACCTGGATAACCTTCCCGATATATATACAGTTGTTGTTTGTGCCCAAGTCTTCATTATTAGTTAGGCTAAAGTCGAGTGATGCGTTCCCTGCTACAATCTCGCATCGTATTGTTGGGTTTGCGGCATAGTAACCCGTTGTTATGTCGTTCAGGATATCTTGGACTTTTGCCTCAAATTCGCGGACGCCTTGAGTGAACTGGACCTGCTCCTGTCTACCACTGATAGCAATCATGGCAAAAACAAAGATAAGGGCGGACACGGCGATAAAAATTAACACCTCTAAAATTGTGTATCCCCGCTGCACACCCTTCATGAGGTTTAGTATAGCATAACCATTATTTTTCTACCCCTGTTTTCTAAAGATATAGAAATGTTGAGCTGTACCATTCAATAAGTTTGGTTCCGAATAAATAGGTTATCCAAAGCCCAGTGATAAGCAAAGGGCCGTATGGCACCTTTGTCTGGAAACGTTTTTTCGTCTTTTTAAGTGTCGGCAGAACAACGATAATACCTAGCGTAGAAGCAAAAAACACCGCTAGCCATGCTTCAATTGGCCCGACAAGAAAAAGTCCGATGGCTAGTCCGAGCCGTACATCTCCGTCACCTATCCACTTCCCGTCAGATACGAGGTGTAGCACAAAGAACACGCCAGCGCTAGCTAACAGCGCACCGACGAGACTCAAAAGTAGGAACCCGAAAGATCGATCGGAATAAAGTAGTGCGAATACGAGCCAGTGTACGGAACTGACACTCACCAGCGTGTAAACTAGTCTGCTCGGTAAGGTGTACCAACGGAGATCAAACACAAAAAGACTGCACATAAGAACAAGCCCGGACATCCATAGCACTAGCAACGCCCATCCCCAGCTACTCAGTTCAAATGGAAAATAGAGATACGAAATCAGGAAAGCCAGACCAAGTCCAAGCTCAGTCAACGGATACGAGGCACTTAAGCGCTTCCGACAGTAGCGGCAACTGCCGCCTGTCGACAACCAGCTTGCGAGCGGGATGAGATCTCGGGCAGCCAAGGTATGATGACAGTGTTCGCAAGAGGACCTACCCTTGACCCAATCCTTTTTTGCTTTCAATCGGTCCGCAAGCGCCAATGCAAAGCTACCAAAAATAAGACCAAGTATGAAGATATAGAGACCCTCTAGCTGCTGCATAAGCACTATAGTAGCAGAACTTAAAAGAAAAGACGCCTTATTTCGTAAGGCGTCTTATTTCTAACTTACTGTTCCTTACTGGTTGTCTACACAGTACGAAGCACCACCTTCGAGACCAACGGCAATTGCATAGTTACGAGTTGTGCTTGCTCCGGTACCGGTTGGGAGTTCCCCGTTACACTGACCGCCAAGATTAAACATAATCTCGTCTTCAGGTACTGATGTCTGAGCAGCGTATACGGAATACGTAAATGCTACGTTTCGTGGAGTATTGAACGTTCCAGCTGGAGCTGAATCTATATAGCGAGTCTTAAATCCTCCAAGAAACGAACTACCATCAGTTGCGGAGCCTTCCGTAGGGAACGATCCCCCGTTATTGCCCGAGAAGTTACTTAACTCAGTCGCAATACGGTTAAGTACTGAGCGACGTGCTTCGTTCCTCTGATTCCTTTGTAGCTGCGGTACTGCAATCAGTACAACCACAAGAATCAATCCTGCAATTGCCAACACGATCAAAACCTCGATAATCGTGAAGCCGCTTTCCCTTTTTCTTAATAAGTTCCTGAACATTCTTATCCCCCCTTTATTAGTGCGAATGCATATATACCAATCAATAGTAAGCCTATTTATTGTAAAACACAAGCGTTTTTACATTATTTTACATCTGTTAGCGTACGATATTTTGACCGACGAGGCCGTATATTGGCAGCAAAATAGCACTCACGATTACAATCGCGACCACTCCAAGCACAATCATCATTAATGGCTCAATAATGGTTGAGATGGATTTAATCTGATTGTCTACCTCTTTTTCAAAGTAATCTGCTGTCTTGTCCATCATTTTCTCAAGTGAACCTGAATCTTCACCAATTTTTAGCATTTTGGGCACCAAATCTAAGAAGTTTTCGTCACCTTCAAGTGAGTCGGATAGCGCCTTACCTCCCTTCACTTTCTCAGACGCATGTACAATTGAGCCTTCAACGTGCACATTGTTGATTGCCTGCGCCGTTATGCTAAGCGTCTGAAGGAGTGGCACGCCACTCCCGATAAGTGTTGTCCCTGTCCTTGAGAACCGAGCCATGTACATTTTTGTGAATAATGCACCGATAGGCCACATTTTTAACTTCATCTTATCGATGACTTGCTTGCCACCAACCGTTCGAGCCCATTTTGTCGTAAAGAAGATTATGACTCCGATAATAATGACCAAAAGCCACCAGTAGCTTGTCATAAAGTGTGACATCGCAAGCAACACTCTTGTGACCAACGGTAACTTTGCACCAGGTATGCCCTTATAAAGCTCTTGTACTTGCGGTAAAACACTAACGAGCATAAATACGACAACGGCAACCATCACGAGGAGCACAATAACAGGATAGATCATCGCTCCACGTACTTTACTCGCTAGTTCCGCGTCCTTTTCCTGTTGATTCGCAATACGCTCAAGCGCCGTATCAAGCGTTCCCGATGCTTCACCCGCCGCGACAAGGCTGACGAAGACTTGATCAAACACCCGAGGGTGTCGCGCTAAACTTTCAGAGAAGCTCTTACCGCCTTCTACGTCGGATATAACTTCCGTAATTACTGCTTGAAGAGCTTTGTTGTCTGTCTGCCCTAAAACCGAGCGTAAACTCTGTACAAGGGGCAGTCCAGCATCAATAAGCGTCGATAACTGCCTACTAAAAATGACCTTGTCCTTGCTTTTTATTCTACCCGTTATGAACCCGAAAAATCCTTCGGACTTCTCTACGGATGTATCAAGGAGTGCATAGCCTTGCTCTTTGACTATCTTTGCAACTGATTTTTCGCTGTCAGCCTGAACCGAGCCTTCTACTTTTTGGCCAGTTGCTGGATCTCGTGGTGTGTATGCGAACTTTACCAAGTTTCTATCCCCTCATCAGCCTATCTAATTCTTCAATATCAACGGCATAGTTACGTGCTTCATCGTAGCTGATGGTTCCAGCGTGAATAAGTGATACTAGAGTCTTATCCATGGACTGCATACCGTACTCGGCACCAGTCTGGATTACTGCATCGAGCTGATGTGTTTTACCCTCACGAATAATGTTGCGCACTGCTGGTGTTGCTACCATAATTTCGGCTGCCGCAACACGACCCCCACCAATTGACGGCACAAGTCGCTGCGAACAAATCGCCATCAAAATATTACTAAGCTGTGAACGAATCTGTGGCTGCTGATGTGGCGGGAATACGTCTATCATACGGTCAATGCTCTGTGCTGCACTGTTGGTGTGTAGCGTTGCGAAAACCAAGTGACCGGTTTCAGCAATAGTAATTGCGCTGGCTATCGTTTCAAGGTCACGCATTTCACCGATGAGCACTACATCTGGATCTTGACGCAAAGATGAACGAAGTGCTGCAGAGAACGAGAACGTGTCATAGTGTACTTCGCGTTGTACGAGTACTGATTTTTTGGACTTATGCGTGAACTCAACTGGATCTTCAATTGTAATAATATGACTTGCACGTTCAGTGTTAATTTTATCAACTAACGCAGCGAGAGTTGTAGACTTACCTGAACCCGTTGGACCTGTAACTAGCACAAGGCCTCTTGGGTAATCTGCAAATTTCTTAACTACTTCAGGTAACCCGAGCTGTTCTGGAGTCAAAATTTCGTTCGGAATCAAACGAAGCGCAGCTGCCAGGTTGCCGCGCTCGTGAAAAGCATTTACACGAAAACGGCCTAGGTCACCGAAAGCAAAACTAAAATCGAACTCTTTGTCCTTTAACAGAATCTGTTTCTGATCGTCATCTAAAATCGCAAATATGAGTGTCTCGACTGCCTCTTCAGTCAACACATCGGCACCGGAAACTGCCACCAAAGATCCGTCGACACGCAGCATGGGTGCCAAGCCAACTTGCAGATGCAAGTCTGATGCCTTCTTTTTTACTACTTCTTCCAGTAATATCTCGATTCTTGGTCCTGTGTTTTGTGCTGCCACCCTTATCTCCTCTTTTCTCTTTTACGCCGCGTCTTCTGCCGCGACTCGATTAACCTCTGCAACCGTAGTCATCCCACTTAGCGCTTTCAGGTATCCGTCTTGACGCATGGTTATCATGCCTTCCGCTTGAGCTGCCTTCTGTATTTCCGAGCTCGCTGCACGTTTCAGAATTAATTCCTGTATCGCGTCACTGATTTCGAAAACCTCATAGAGTCCCATTCGACCCTTGAAACCGTCCGGCGTCTCAGGCTTTTGTTTACCCTTGTACAGAGTATAAGCGTTTTGGTTGCCTAGAGGCAAGTTAGAATAGCCCAGGTCTTTGGAAATTTTTGCGATATCTTCTTGACCTGTTGGCAAAATTGGACCTAATGTTTTGATAATTGATTCGACTTCCGCCTGAGACGACTTATATGCCTCCCGCTCATCAATGTTGCGTCGCACAAGGCGCTGTCCGATAACTGTGTGTACGGTACTAGCGATCAAGAATGGCTCAATGCCCATGTCCAGTAGACGCGGCAGGATTCCAGCAGCCGAGTTTGTGTGCAGCGTACTAAATACCAAGTGTCCAGTTAATGCCGCCTGGACAGCCAGGGTTGCTGTTTCTTTATCACGAATTTCCCCGACCATAACGACGTCTGGATCTTGACGCAGAATAGAACGCAAGCCCGATGCGAATGTGAGTCCTACTTCAGCATTAACCTGAATCTGATTAACGCCGCCCATCTTATACTCGACTGGATCCTCGAGCGTAACGATGTTTATTTCATCGCTCTTTATTTCCTGCAAGAGTGCATAGAGAGATGTTGATTTACCAGATCCCGTCGGGCCTGAGGTCAGGATCATACCGTTTGGTCGCTCCAAACCTTTTCGGATGGTACGTAATGAACGACCAATATAGCCCATATCTTCGAGCTTTAGACTCGTACCAGATTTATCCAGCAAACGAATAACTACTTGCTCACCCCAAACAACAGGTGATATCGCGATACGAAGGTCAATCGCTCCGCTGCTCGTAGCAATAGTGAACTGGCCATCTTGTGGAATACGATGTTCGTCGATCTTCAAGTTAGAAAGAATTTTTATTCTAGATACTAACGGTGCCTCAATTGACTTGGGCAATTGCATGATCTCTCGCAATACACCGTCTACGCGCGCTCTGATCTTTAGTTCTGTCTCTAGCGGTTCAATATGAATATCGCTCGCCTTATTCTTAGCTGCATACTCCAAAATACTTGATAGAGCTTTGCTGATTGGTGAGTCATTGGTAATGATCTTTACCTTGGCTTGGCTTTTTGCCTCATCTTCTGCTAGCTGTTCTTTGATCTGAGTATCCAGAGCTGATGTCACATCTTTTGTCAGGTCGCCTTTATATTGTTGCAACACATTCCTGATACCCTCTTCACTCGCCGCATATACTTTCAGGGGTCGTCCAATCTTGTTGCTCAAGAAGTCGACGGCCTGCACGTTATCGGCGTCAAGCATGGCTACAACAAGCCTGGCGTTCATTTCGCCGAGTGGAACAGCCATATAGCGCTCAGCGATGTCGTGAGATAGCATAGACAATATTTTTGGATCAATTGTCGCACTACTCAAATTCACGTACGGCATCTTGGTGACTTGTGCTATGGTTTTAGTCAGCTGCTCGTTCGTTAGTTTACCGCTATCAATAATAGCGGTAAAAAGTGGTGTCCCCTTCTCTTCTGCAGTCTCTCGAATATCATGAAAGTCTTCAGGCGTCAGCAGGCCTTGTTCAACAAGCGCAGACTCAACTTGTTTCTGTATTGATACAGACAAAACACTCATACAAAAACGTCCGCCTATCTACCCGCAAACGGATTGCTATTAGGGTCTGTTCCAACTTGTATATTCTGTGCAGGATTAACTGATTTTAGGTTAAAATAGCGCGAATCAGGTCGCTCAAAGCTCGTTGATATCGGCTCGACCACTTCTACACTCTGCTGTCTGTCTTCTGGTGTTGAAAACAAAACACCAGACAGAATAATTGAGAAAACTGCACTAACAATCGCGACTACAGCGATAACACTGAGATCTTTTGTTTTCATTATTTGACCACCTTGTTAGTAACCTGAAAAGTTTTTTGTTGTGTAAAGTACGTGTGTAATTCCACTCTGGTCTGGAGTGTTCCCTGACCTATTTGTATCTTTAACCCATCCACATACATTGGCCGGATTGATCGCTCGAGTGTTTCTAGTAGCTTCTTTGTACCCTCTAGAGAAGATGTTATTGAAAAACTATACGGTACCTCAATTGGTTTTGCTTGCCCAGTTGGCGTATTGCTCTCGAGTAAAGCAACGTCTTCTATGCCACCGATTGAATCGATATCGTATCCGCCATCTTTCAATATTTTTTCAAAACTACTTGATAGAGCTGGGTAGTCATAGGCACTCGGTAGCGCGTCGAGAACAATTTTCGCATTGCTTCCGTCAAGCGCGCCATCCCCTGTCTGATTCCCTCCAAGAATATTCTCTTGCTCTGCTTGGAATGCATCAAATGTGTTTTTCAGCTCATTTACTGCCGCTTCATTATCTTTAAGCTGTTTCAGAGCCTTGTCTTTCTCCAATATTACCCGGTTATGGTAGAAACTTTGGCTTACCAAGGCTTTGGTTGCAAATATGGAGAATACGACCACAAATGTTGCCACTCCAATGGCAACAAGCATATTGGTGTTCGTCTTGCTTATGACCTCGTGCTTTTGAGACTTGTGACCGCTTGTTACTTTTGCCGGCATTACTGTTGTTCTCCTGCACCTGTATCGAATGATTGGGCGCCAATTTTCATGATGATTTCTTGCGTATTATTAAAGATGATCGGATCAAAGGTTAGCGATATCTTGAAGCTTGCACCGTCATTATCACCACTCAATTGAGTGTTAATTTTTGAGAATGCCGCAACTAGAGTTGACTCGTCGGCCCCTTTCAACTGGTACTGTGTGGCCTTCAGGTTATCGACAAACGTATTAACTGTCGCAATCGTGTCCGCGCTACCCTGGAGGGTTAGGATCGAATCAGTTACTGACATATCCAGTGCCGAGACGGTCAAATTCGATGGTGATACGAAAGTAAGATAGCTAAATATTCGTGACGTCTCTGGCTTATTTTCGTGCAGGGATGGGAGCTCAGTAAGTTGGTTCTGAACAGTGAGCACTTTATTGACACCATCGATACTTTGTATTCGTGTCTCAGCAGATTTTATGTCATTCGTTAGGTCGCGTATGTGTTTTTTCTGTGCTATCTGAACAACACTAAACAGCAACAACACGACTGCTATTGATGCACCTGAAGCAAAGATTGAGCTTGTAACTATCAATCTCTTGGCACGCTTTGCCTTAACATAATCTTTCTTGACATCGGGTAGAAGGTTAAACTGAATCATGCTTTACTCCTGCCTCTCTGCTAGTCCTGCTGCTACTGCGAACCTACTTGAAGCCGCGAGCAATTCATTTTGCTTACTTGCCGCGAAGCTTGTGTTGCGCCACGAATTACCAATCTCTACACTAATACCAAATCTGTTAGCAAGCGTCAGCGGGAATTCTGGTAGCGTTGACGCCCCGCCAGTTACAAGTACTCGTTCAAGCTTTTGTTCTGGATAGCGCGTATTAAAGAACTTGATCGACTTCTCAATCTCACCCAGAAGTACTTCGACTGTACCGTTGATAGCGTTATATATCTGTCCTTCTAGCTTATCTTTGCTCATACCGAACTTGAACACGAACTGTTGAGCCTGTTTTTCGTCAATGCTTAGACCCTGCACTGCCGACTTAACCACACCCTCTATACCGACAGGTATCGATCGAATGAGCCGAGGAGCACCACCCAGTACAATAACCAGGTCAGTTGCTGCATCACCCATGTCTAAAATAAGTGTTGCGGATGCGGTTTCAGGTGCCAAAAGCGCACGTGTTATAGCCAAACTGTCTGGTTCGAAGGCGATGACATTCAGCCCAATTGACTCAAGCAAATCTAGACGCTGTTCTACAAATCCATTACTCACACTGGATAGTAGTAGTTCCACCTTTGATGCCTCCTTGGGTGAGTCTCCGAGCAGCGCCCAGTCTATTTTTGATTCAGAAAGAGGCGTTGGGATTAATGAATCTGCCTGAAATCGAATTGTCTTCTCTAATTCCGCAGGACTCAATCGATCAACGTCTACAACAGTGCTGAAAACTTTTTGAGATGGCAATCCAACCGCAACATTCGGTGTTGATATACCACTTTGTCCGATTACTTGTTTAATTGCCTGTGTTAGCTTCTGCTGGTCAGCGTGTGCATCACTACGTGAAATACGTGGGTCAATCTCTACTGAACCATAGTTCACTAGAACTTTATTTCGCCCACCTCGCATTTGTACCACCCTCACGGCTGTAGTACCGATGTCGAGTCCGAAAAAATCAGATCCTATCGATAATAAACCCATAACTTAAACCCTATTATAATGCATATGTTTATTTTTACTACCTTTTTTACACTTTAGAATGCAGGAGGCAGCGACAATATCGCATCAAACTTCCCGTTCACGTTGCTCCTACCCTCTGCAATAAGCGCTAGATACAGCTCGGGAGAGAAGTTGAACACTTCTGCGACATTTCCAGATCCTGCTCCTTCTGCAACCGTACCAGCACCGAGATTACCTACTGCTCGATGTGGATAAATCCGCTTCGCGATAACTGCACCATTAACCGTCAATTTATTGCGACATGCTGCTAAGTAAGCCGCCGTACTTGTTGCAAAATCGTACGCCGCCGTTCCATTAGAACAAGTGTAGAATCCGTCTCTTGCAACATACATACCATCAAGCACCCTGTCTGAGCCGCCAATAACGTAGATATTGTTTGCATATAGTCGAACAAGCGGTATTTGCTCTATTGCACTCCAGCTACCAGCACCACTGTAGGTTATGTCACCATTTATTACTAAATCGCCGTTAACAATAACTATTGGCCTGTTACCGTTCGCTATTGAGCTTGCGTCGATTGCGAGCGGACCGGTAGCTTGGTACGTACCACTTGTTAGGGTATCTAGTGTGATAGGCGACGCTGAAGTCAGATCCGTCCCACTTGCTGCTGGCACCTCGCTTACGCATAGCTGCTCATCGAATGCGCCGCCGAAATCGGTAGTGGACGCGGTCACTGGAGCACCAGCAACACTGTTCGCAAAGGCAAGTTCGCCAAGTGCTGTCCTTGATGTCACCTGAGAGCCTGGCAAAACTCCATGATTCGTACCGGTTGCGAACACCGCCAATTCCGCTGCTGCCCCTATATAACTACTATGATTCTGCGTGCCGGAATTGTAAGCACCAAATGCGCTGATATTTGCAGCAAAGGCTGATGGGCTACATACATCAGCAACTTTGAATGCTCCACCAGCTACAACGTCATTTCCGTAGAACCTCGTATACGGTTCATCAAACGCGATAACTGCAGATTTTGTAGCTCCAACAGGCCCACAGTCACCACCTGCGTCGCCAGCACTAGTAGTAAACGACCAGTCGACGGTATACACGCCTATCGCCCCGATAACAAGCGTTGGGGGAGGAACTGAAGTAAAAGATACTGTACTACCCCCGGTCAAGTTATAACCAGGTCCAGTCCAGCCGCCCGTCGGATCGGCCTCGCCGCTTTGTCCATTCGACATCAAGAAATCGGGGCTACCGTTATTAATAGTTACAGCCGCAAACGTATTAGGGTTTTGTATAGAAACAGATATGGTAAATGGTATTCCGACCGTTACATTCTTTGAAGATATCGTACAAATTGGTACCTGGTATGTCACATCTGGTAGACAACTGGTCACAAGCGGATCACAGCCCCCCGGCGTGTCACCGTCAGAACTGCCTGTAGGTCCGCAGTTTATTGTTCCTAAATTTGTCGTTATCGTCCAGTTTACCTTGAAGTCAACGAGGTTCTGGTATATCTGTATGTTGGAGTCCGAATAGAAGTCAGTATTGCCGCTCGCCAAGTTTTGCGGTACCGATACATTTGCGTTACCTGTTAGGTTAACACCGTCTGTTCCTGCCACAAGCGCGCCGCCAGCATTGTTAGTAATCACGTAATTTGGAATTGGCGCAGACAGAGCAATATTTCCAGGGTTCGGATTATTAATTCGTACTCCGACACGGAAGTTTTGCCGAATTTGTGGCCTCAGCGGGTCGAGCCCCAACACAATACAAGTCGGTAGACTGTTTGTAACATTTATATTCACGATGCAGCCATCACTCGGAGACATTGGGAACCATGGGTCAACCACCAGATCCCTATTAAGTAATCGATAGCCCATCGAGTAGGTTCCAGTGGATCCCGGTGCAAGAGCAGTGAAGTTGAAGGTAACACTACTATTATTAGCAACGGTGACTGTTGACGATTTTGTTATTCTTCGTTTTGTTCCTCCATCGGCTGGATCGATAAAGGTTGGTAACGATGTCCCAGATCTTGGTTGTAGTGGTCTCCACCTTGTAGTTGTATCTGGTGTCGGAGGATACTGTCCAACTCTAGACTGAGCTGTCGCACTTGAGCCTGGATCTACTAGGCCCATAGACGCCCTGCTCTCGTTGCCGCCGACAAAGACCAGGTTTTGTCCCATCAGGTTTGTTACCTGTAAGTCGACATTGAACCGTTGGTTAGGAGAAATGCTAGCTGGCACAGTTATTTGACACCTGACACGTGGCGTCGGAGGTGAGCAGTTTTTTCCGTAATCAATTTGAGAAATAGACAATCCCTCAGCGTAAAATTGGAGTGCATTAGGTCTAGATAAACCACGTAGGACAATGATGTAGTCTCTTCCTGGGCCAAAAGTTACATTTACCGGAAAGGCTTGTTTATCACCAGAACCCGGGCCAGAAATATTGACCGCTTGATCAAGTGTTAACCCGGAAGAAGAGCCTCTGACTGTAGACCATAGTTCAAACCTAAGTGTTGGATAGATGTACCCTCCACTATTTCGAGTCTGCCAACTGCCTCCTGCCGATGTGTCATCAACATCGTAGAAAATAATGCGACCAGACTGATTGCCCGACCCAGCTATTGGTGAACACTCAGTAGAAACCCCTAAATAAAAATTTGATACCCCATTTTTAGGTAGTGAGGTGTTTGCAATGTTAAACCCAATATTTGTTGCAATACCATAAAATGCTCGTACATAGTCTGCTACAAACCGAGAATACCCAATTCGCGCTCCAGATGTACCCGTTCGCAATCTAAATGAGTTTTGTTGGCTAGAGCTTCCACCGGAAGTCAACACGCTATAAAATCCACCGCCGTAATTACCGTTAGGCAATGGCCTCATATTTGTTAGTGTTACATACTCGTTTCTATCTCCAGAACAACTTCTAGTTCTTGTTCGTATAAGCGAAGGTCCCGGCGTTTGAAGGTTAAAGAACAAGAAATCCGTTTTTGGATTTGTACCCCCATCGGGTGCATCTACTCCCGTGAAGTCGGTACTCCTTATCTTGTCAGATCCACATATTGCAGCATGCTCAATAACGATATCCATCGTTGGCGTCGGAGACTCAAAAGCAATCACCATATCGACATCATTAAATTCACCATTACCTACCACAAGCCAAGCGTCATTACCAATCTGTGGGCCACCATTAACTTGATAGTTATTTACCATGGATGGTGAAATGAGCATGTTTGATATTCCCGGCAAATCAACCTGGGCAGAACTATTAGCCTTAAATATATACAAGCTACCGAGCATGAGAAACAAAAACGATAAAAATAGGAGAAATCTTCGATGATAGTTTATCTGTCCTTGCAAGACACTTTCTACTCCAAGTCTTTTGCTTCCCTTGTTATATACGATCATCTTGATTTGTAACCTCTGTTTTATCAAAATTGTATCTTGTGTCTAGATTACCTAGTAAATCATCTGCTTGCTTTTCGCCTTTGTGAGTAGCCAAATAACTGCGTAGATTAGCTTTTTCGCCTGCGTAAGCTTGTTTGTCGCCCTTAGATACAAAACAAAACAAAGATGTGTTGTAAGCTTGAACGATCTGATCGAAGCCCAGCTCATCTGCTGCCTTTTCTACAAGTACTCTGATTTTTGTTACCTCATCGCATTGTGCTTTATTGGATAAGTCGTACATGAGCGAATCAACAAAAAGGAAATTTTCTTTGCTAACCTGCAAGTCTCCACTGCGATATTGATCTTCTATAGTACCGAGTTTGTCTGACCTAAAGTCATCTACTAGCACGTTGGATTCAATGGTCTCCTGCTCCGCTTGATTTTGATTTGTATCATTATCATCGTTACTGTTCTTCTGTAGAAAAAAGGTAACTGCACCACCCACACATAGTAGAAAAGCAGCGAAACTGACTAAAGCAGTCTTTTTACTGAACCCTTTAAGAAGTACCATCCTAGGGCTAATTGTAGCATAAGCACGTTCTGGTTCAATTAGCTAACTTCTAGTAAGGACTGCATGCTAGCGTGTAGTGGACCGTTTGTGTAGATACAACCTGGCCGAGTCTTTTAATTTCAACACGAGCGCTAAATCCATAGTCAGACAGTTCAGGGAACATTGCAAAAAATCCAAATGTTTCACCCGTGCTGTCCGTTCCATAATAACCATCCCAGTTTATCTCTTGTTCAGTGATGCTACCCAGTGCATTCTGATAGTTCATTGCTGTCATCACCACCTCCCTGCCAGCGGTGTCAGCGCTATTTAGCCCCGGTGTTAAATCAACATGCAGTTCTGGGATTGCAACTAGTTTGCCTTGTATGTTTACCCCCGCAATCTGTTGGATTTTTCAGGCTGATTTCGTAAGTTGTAACTTCTCCCAGTACCTGGTCGTAATATGCGACTGGAAAAACCCTATCGTTGTTGGGCGTAATTACTATGCCACCTTCCCTCGTATCCACTCTTCGTAGCGGCTCACCGTTTGGCTGTGCGAAAGTAAACACTGAGCCAGCAATGGTGCCAAGGTGATCTGCAACAAGGTCAACTCTGTTCATTCCTCCAGTGTTTGAATTCGTATAGCAAACTTTTCCGTCAACGCCAATTGGAGCCATGGCAACGTTAGGATCAACTGTACCCGGTTTGTAGTTTACGTTTGATGCGAGCGATGCACCGACATCTGATGAGTGAAGTAGACCATAGCCAGGCCCTTCTGCTCGTACAGGAGTGAGATTAACAACTGCGACATCACCTGGATTTCCTTCAACAGAAAAACAGAGTTTTTCACCAGGTTGAACCTTGTTATCATCAAATGCATGTGCGACGGATGCTTCCGGAAATGGTAAATATTCACCGCCTGCACCAGGGCCAATAATCGCTCCGGCCGCTAAACCTACACCTGCTGCAAACCTGTTAAAGTTTCTCATCTCAATTTTCCTTTTCTAGCGCCCGATCAGTCTTTGTAAAATTATAATACTATCTTTACGGTCAAAAGACAAATATTTTCTCTGTTAACTTTGTCACACTATCGGATCTAACAATAAACCAACAACCAATCATTGACTTTTTGTCACTTTTATGCTAAATTAACAGAGTAACGTAAAAAATAAAAAGCAATAAACAACCCATGAAGCACCTGTTTCGATCAATCCTTCTGTCCCATTCTGCAACGATTAGTGCTGACTACAGCCAGTCTCTAAACACCTACGCCGGTCTTGGACACCACCATACCCTTTCATGGATTATTTTCAGTAAACTCATCCATTTTCGCTTATGGCTGGGTGCCCGCACTCGTTATCAGTGGCTCGCCGGAGCGGTGTTTTTCGTAACTGTTCCTGCCGTTTTTTTTGCTGCTCAATTCCTACTCCCTCACAATACAAGCTACTCATACGCTAGTGATACTTGTTTCTACAATCCAACTTTTTTACCAAACATTGTTTCTAAGCAGGCTTCTGAACACTTTGCTCTGCAAACACCTGCCCGTGCCTCCGTAGGCAATCGTGCATTGTTGTCTACTCAAACGTGTATTTCACTTACCTCAATTCCTGAGGAGCCGAAGCAAGAGTCTCTACACTTAAAAGGTATTTTGTTTTTTAGTAAAAGCGTCAAGGTTAATACACCAGAATTGCCGAAGCTATCACCCTCCACCGCAACATCAGAACCTATTTCTCAAAAAGAAGGCTTACATTTCACAACCGACATCGAAGACAAAACCTTTGCCTACGAAGTCCTCATCGATGATCAGAAAGCCGCTTGTCCTGTTCAAGGCCGCGAGATCTTTTGCCCACTCGCTAAGCTTGGGCTTGCCCAGGGTAAAAGCTATGACTACACACTCATCAGAATCTTTAATGACCAGTATTCAACCGTACTGGATAGCAAGTTTCTACTCCGAGACCCCTTGGTTGTCACGAAATCATCAATCACTGAAGCGACGCTTATTCAGGATAAGCCAACCGAACTTACTCTGGAACTGAGCAAAGACATCAAAAAATTCTCCGTGCCAACCTTGAGCTACGATGATAAAACCATACCACTCACTTCGACACAGTCTGATAAAAAACTTATTATTACCTTTGCGGAGCCCCTCCCCCGCGGCAAAAAGCTAACACTCACTATTGAGTCGGGTGAGGCAACAGACGGTGCGTACTTTGAGTCGCCTTACACCCTTAACTTTGAGACCTCGACCGGACCAAAAGTTGCTGGCGTCAATATTGGTAACTACAAAGTTTCAGCTTCGGCAAACATTAGTATTCGCTTTGATGCACCCCTTGATACAACCGCCGCTAAATTCGTTTCCCTGAACAATACAGACGGCTCAGTAAATACGATAATTTTGGTAGACGGTTCAAGCCTGCTCATTAACCCGACAGCAACTCTCAACGCATGCAGTACATACACACTAACCGTGCGCGATGATATCCCAAACACATATGGAGTGAGTGGCGACTCAGCCTGGTCGATGAAGTTCCGTACGACCTGTCAGGTGGTCTATTCTGTTGGTTCGTCGGTAGAAGGTCGGAGCATCACTGCCTACAAATTTGGCAGCGGCTCAAAGCGCGTTCTCTTCATTGGTGGCCTGCATGGTAACGAAACAAGCTCGTTCTACACACTGAATGCTTGGGTCGATGAACTTGAGCAAAACTACCACCTGCTCCCAAGTGGGGTTACAGCAGTGGTTATACCCAACGCAAATCCTGACGGTTTTGCATCTGGCTCACGCACAAACGCACACAGTGTCGACCTAAACCGCAACTTTCCAAGTAATGACTGGGTGACCGGTGTTTACATGCCTGGCGGTATCTATGCCGATCAAGGCGGTGGTTCAAGCCCGCTTTCTGAACCTGAATCGCTAGCACTTGCGAGCTACATTGGGAGCTTTGCACCTGAGCTCGTTCTCACCTATCACGCCCAGGCAAGTGCAGTATTTTCAAACGGTGTTGGTTCCGCCTCATCACTCGCTAGCACGTACGCAACCAAATCTGGCTTTGGCGCCTACGATAGTTCTCACGAAGACGGAATCTTCAGCTACCCAACAACTGGTGAACTTGAAGCCTGGCTAGCAGACAAAAAGTCACTGCCAACGCTTCTCGTTGAGCTTGCGACCCTCGGTGGTAACGAAATTTATACACAGCGTTCTGCCTTGTGGGCAATGCTTCAGTAGCTTACTGTAGGCGTATTTGATTACCTCTGTTACAATAGTGCAAGTATGAGTTTAAACATAGGTATTCACAAGACGCAACAATACCTTATGACATCATTTTCCCAATGCCACCACTAGATAAAAGAACTCGTGGCTATACCCCTCAACAGATTAGAGAACTAAAAGAGACCGTTGGTAAACGATGGTAAATCACTTACCCACCACACTCACCACTATATTTTGAGAGCTTTTGTCAGTGGCTATACTAACGCAAGTCTTATTGCGGACTAGCATCGAAACATTCTGTTATAATAATAGATATGGAATTTACTAACACGCTCAAATCAACTGCTTTGCAAATTATTAAGCTTACTGAGCAACTATCCGAACGCACACATACATGGAATCAGGAAGACTCTGCACCTGAACAAGGTTACACGGATCGAGCAGGTTTTGTGATATATGATGATATTGAGTTGTTTGCAGATGTGTATGTTGCCTCAGACGATGCCACTGAAGGTAAACTAAGAGCACGCTTGGCATGGTCACCAAAAGAAGCAGAGCAAGATTCATTCACAATAATTACTCTCGACTTCAAATCAGATGTGACAAAGACGAAGCAACTGGTAGATAAGTCAGATGTCCTGAATCAACAAGACATCATAAATCTACTTAATGATAACGAAACGACACCATATTTAATACACGTAAGCCTAGAATCTAATATGAGCACAGATGGCAATAACAGTGGTAAACGATATGAATATACAGCCAATGAATTAGGGAATATGACTGAAAATGATAAAACAGAATTCATCAAAACACTATCTCAGGCATACGACTTTATTGTTGGTAAGATAGCTTAGTTAGTCACCTAACTTTGCCTGTAATCCGCAACCTCAACTAAGTCTTCGCCGTACTTCCTCAATAGCTCAACTAATGAACTCACTTCGGTATCAGTACCAATAAGACTCTGTGGTATTACTTTTGTACCGAACTCTATACCTAGCAGATTGCCTGTAATAGCACCAGTGCTGTCGCTATCTCCGTCATGATTCACTGCCAGTCTTAAAGAATCCTCAACAGATAACACCTTCTTCGAACCTAGTAAGCTACAATAAATCGCTATAGCTAATGCCTCCTCAGCAACCCAGCCTTCACCAAGCTTCTGAAGATTCTCGACACTTGGCGATTCATTGACTAGCTGGACGGCTTTTTCGCAAAGCCCAGACACATCCTGCGTACCAAAGTCATCTAATGCAACACGAATTGCTTTTTCTAATGACTCCCCGTGTAATACGAGAGCAACTATCACTGCTAGTATGCCGCTAGCATGTTGAGCTGTTTGATGACCGTGAGTAATTGCTGCATCATTAACACCTTCGTCATAAACTTTCTGTAACTCTTGTTTGCTGGTATCTTTGATTAAATTACCAAAAAATATTCCAATCGGTGCAACTCGCATCACAGTACCGCAACCTTTACTATCGTTCTTGGCAGGTTCCGCAGGTTTTTGCATAGCCTTTAATGAACTAACACATGTATTGCCAGGTCCACGCTGACCTTGTTTCTTCACCACCTCGAATAACTCATGACTACCCCAATCAAAGTCGGAGTAGTTAGGGTTCCCCTGACTCTGTGTCTCTAACCACTTTGCATAACTAATTGCAGTATACCCCCAATATTCGCCAAGAATACCTCTCTCTGCTCCACGTTTGAATGCACTAATCAAACCATCAGCTGCAAATAGTGTCATCTGAGTATCATCTGTGATTGCACCTTTTTTGCCGTAAGCATCATCAAGCATCTGTATACCTTTAATTATATTTGGAGTATCTCCGTATTTGGCTACAATTTCGTTATACTTCATAAATTCAACAGGTGCACCTAATGCATCGCCAAGTGCACCAAGAATCAAACAAGCACGAGATTTATCTATCTTAGTGTATTTATCGGTACTCATTTATTACCCGCTAGCGTTTCTGGGTTAAGTGCTGCATGGTCGCCCATAGCTTTTAAGCCATTGAGTGCTGTTTGAAATTCTTCAGCAGTCTTTGCGGTATTAACCCCTACTCTATTTTCGGTTTTACCAAACATGTGAAGTGGGTTAGACGAAAATGAGAACACATCGCCAGTGCTTCTTAATACCACTATTGGACCATTACCAATTTTCATCTTTGAGTCATCTTTTGTATCTAGATACTCCCTAGGTTGAGTGTCAATGTAATACGCAAAGCCACGGTCCTCGATTCTGTCAGTGCTGTCCTCCTCGTTAAACTTGTTTTGGACGTATTGCCTCACTTGTTCTTCAGTGATGCCCGAACCACTGCCGCCAAATTTCGCTTCGTCTGACCTTTTACCGTCTTTATAGGCCTGTATCAGGTCTTCGGGGGATACAATGCCAGTCATATTCGAAAACAACACTCCACCATCATTGCCAATAATTATTGATCCGCCACCTCGTACTTCCTGCCAGACTAGATAGCCGACTCCGTCAACCTCCTTAAGGCCAAAAGTGCCTGAATAGTTTGGGTCGGTTTTTCGTAATAAATCTTCTGCCTTCGCTTTGGCTTCATTGATGCTTACTTCACTAGGCGACTGTAGTTCTTTCCCATAAGTCTTCAGATAAGCTTTTTCTATCGTATTCTCGTCTTGATTTATGGTTGTTTCAACTAACTCGCCTGTGTCTAGCAACCATCTCCTGCGACCGTCTGTAGACATGTATATGCCCTCGATATAATACGACCATGCCATGTGCCCTTTTTCGTTTTTCTCTTCGTCTATTTCAGCTTTTCCCAGCTCATTATCGACGTTATGCTCATCTAAATATTTCCGCCAATTTTCACGAATGATAGTATCGACATACCCTAAAGCTTCGTCCTTGTTTTTTATCTGCATATTTTAGTCCTTTCTCTCTTTTATTTTAGCACTATCTTGGACTAAATCGTTGTTCGTAATCTGGTACTACTTTCTTCACGTCTATGCCAATAGTTCTTGCAACTTCGGAGAACGGTAATCGACTAAAATCATTGGGTTGTAGATTCTTGCCAGTCTTGGCTGTCAACACTGCTCGTAAATAGTGCCAAGTATCACCGCCATTACCTACTACAGCAGCAACCGTGTCTGGGTATCTGCTGCCTTCAGGAACACGTGATGCTATACCAGCAAGCTCTTTTGTTAAAAAGGCTGCAAGTAAGGGTGTTTTTTCTGAATCAAACCTACCTGTAAAGTTTTCTTTTGCAAAAAGTATGCGTTCACGCCTATCGTCAGGCACCTTTGCAAGCATTTCTGTCTGAGAGTCAGGATTACCCTGTTCTGGAATATTATGAGTATCCCCTGTCGGATTCTCTGGTACATCTACTCCATATGCTTCCTCTACAGCAGTACGTGCTTCTGTCTCGTGAGCTTCTTTCGTTTCCTGTTGTTTCTGCTCTTTCGTCACCCATACTGTCATACCACCCCGCTTCTCAGGTATCCAACGACCGTTCGCACCATGTTCTTCACCGAATGTATCTTTATCTGGGTTGGCTTTAATGCGGTCCTTATGATATGTATGCACATCAGAATGCACCGTAAACGCATCAATGTCATCACCGATATATTCTAGGTCAGGACGTTGGTCGAAGAATCCCGCAAATCTCTCTGTTATACCCGCAATTGCGTTTGTTTCTTCGACGAATGAAGGGTCGTTAAGAATCGAATCTGGATTGATTTTCTTTGTATGTTCAGTAGCTGTCTCGGCCGCCCAAGATAAATCATCAAAAGTAATATTATCGCCAGGCTTAGCTGATTCCATGAGCTTGTGTAGTGTCATCTGCATACTACCTACGAAAGCTTTGTTAAATAATGCCTGTCGGCTACCGTCATCTTCTGCATATTGACCCGCAACTTGCTGAAGTAGCTCACTCATTTTATCCAAAGGCAGCGGAGTCATGGTGAGCTTTTCGATATAATCTGGCTCGGCTTCCAATGCTTCCAAATCATCAACGACTTCTTGCTGACCAGACAAGCCAAGTGCTTCTTTGTCGCCAGAAAAATTGCGCTGAATTTCTTCAGGAGTCATGCGGTAGACATCTGGTTCTCGTTCAAAGTTGTTTGGGTTTGGTGTTTCCATTTTTGTTTTATTCTTAACTTTAACTATAGAAATGATAACAAAATATAGACATTTTGTCAAGATATATGAACCGTTTTATTTGTTCTAGTCAAGCGATTTTGTGATTGGGAGTACAACAGTAATCAATTCATCGTCACTTAATGGTCTTTTGGTAGTACGCTTACATTTGGTCTTCGTGCTCTTTCTAGTAATGGCAGAAAAAGCACCAATTACGAAAGCCAAGGTCGTTGTAAATACAATCATTTTTTATTATTACCTAGCACTCACTATAGCACTCAAAACCTAAGTCAGTATAGCCTCATTTTCCAGAGAAAGGTAGATTATTACAAAATAGTACTAAAAACGTGTCCAGAGGGCTTAGAATGCGTCACAGGGCATGTTTTGTTTGCACAAGCCCGTTCACCTAAAATGCAAATTTTGACATGAGTCAAGCCCCACGATTTTTTTGACCAGATTTTTACGGCTCAAACGATATTTGCCCTACACTTACCTGACACGAATTATATGAAAAACACTGCAAAAACATACAAGTTTCTGTGTGACTGTCAGATTAGTATGTAGCAAGAAATGACATTGGCACTTTGCTTTGATTCTCATAGGCTTTCGTTATCATTTCTGTAAATTCAGGCTCGTTGTTCAAATATCTGTAGAAAGAATCACGACTGATATTTACGTGCTGACAAGCATCTGTGACAGTATAGTTCCGCTGAATTTTATCAGCCACAGTAGCAAGTGTGCGGTATGTAATCTTCGGTGGTCTACCCATTGATTTTTTTATCATTATTAACTCCCTTTTTGTATTGGTCCTTATTACTATTATGACAAATGGGCGTTGAGACGAGAGTTGTCATAGAATAACTATATGCCTGATAACGATAATGACCACAATGAGCTACGGCTAAAGCAAATGGAGCTTTTTGCTGCACGACAGATGTTCGATGAACTTAATGCAAGAAAATCCGCTGAATTTTATATACAGCAACAACCCTTAAGTAGCATAGATGATGATGACTTCACTCTACGAGACTATAACTATCAGCGGCTAGGACTTGAGCTTCTGGTGGCTAAGAAGCTTATTCGGGTTCTAAATGCTGATGAACTCATCAAAACTGGCATTCATATCAGTGTAGTAGATGTATTAGGGTTCAAATCTTTTTATCAAAACTTATATGAGTCAATTCCCTCTACTGGAAACGGTGCGAGGATTATTTACTCTACTAGAACAGGTAGAGGTAAGGTCAACGGCAACATTTTCCGACTCAACCGTCGTAGCAGAAACCGCAAAGTATTTGAGTACCTCGCCAAACGACCGAATCAATATGTATCAAAGAACAAACTATGGGTAATTGCTGGTGAAAAAGGAAAGTTCGATGCAGAGGAAGCAGACAACGTTATTATCTTCAACGACATTATTCAGTCCCTTCGAGAAGCACTAAAAAACATCAGTCCAAAGCAACTCCGTCTCAAGAAAAGAGTGATCCTCGACGCAGAGGTTACTCTAACAGATTAAAGTCGCCTATTTTTAGGACTTTTGACCTCTAGCCAGCTCTCAATTCTCGCCCTATCTACCCCTGTTAAAAGGCGTATAATTAGAAACAAGACAATCAAATTAGATTATTTGAAAGTCATAACATAATTAACCATAAACTAAACAAAAACGGTAGAGCACCCCGCTCTAACGGCTTGTTCAATGCGTCTTTAAGAAAGGACAAACAATGAAAGAAATTATAAGAAAAAAGGGTGATGGCATTAGCTCATTTGATACAGACGACCTAGCATTAGCGGCTGCCCTGTTAAGCAAGGGTTACGAAATGATATGTATGCACCCAAAAGAAAAAAGTCGAAGCAGCAACTTTAGTTTCGTTTACCACTTCGTGCCAACAAGCACCATACAGAAAGTAGCTGAGGACTGGAAAAACCGCAAGCTAAAAGTAGATGAGAAGAAGTTCATGGCTGAAGTAATGAATCTGAACTACGAGATGATTGCGTGGAGTTCGATATGAAAATAACTGCAAATCAAGACGTAAGACACATGCTTACATCAAATAACATAGATTACCGTGAACGTAACGGCGAACTAATTACTCACTGTATATTCAACGATTGTGATAGTGACAGTCGTGGCAACGAAGCACACCTATATATAAACGCTGAAACTGGTCAGTATTTTTGCCACAAGTGTGGTGAGAAAGGTGGCATTAAGAGCCTACGTGAGGCATTGGGTGTCAATAACGACATGCCTCCCCGTCCAACTTCAGTATCAGGCTACAACGCAGAGAAAATAGCCAAGAAATGCCACAATCAGTTACCACTGAACATTCGTGAGTGGCTAACAAATAAGCGTTTGCTACTAGATGAAGATATTGATGATTACGAGTTGGGTTACGGTGAATTTTACGGCAAAAGCTGGATAACAATACCCGTTCGTGACCAGTCAGGCAACGTGCTATTCATGAAGCTACGTAAAGACCCGTTCGCATCGACTGATGGTCCGAAATACATGGGTACAGGCGGCGAAGCCTCTATATTCAACTCTGAGATATTAAAAGACAAGCCCGACCAGTTAGTTATCTGTGAAGGCGAGTTCGACTGCTTAGTGCTGAGAGCATACGGCATACCAGCAATAACTTCTACGGCTGGTGCTCGTACATTCAAAGATGAGTGGATCGAGCAACTAAACTTTGTACGTCACTTGTATATCTGCTTCGATAACGATAACGCTGGTCAAGAGGGTGCTCGTGAGCTGATTGATAAGCTTGGAGCTGCCCTACCAAACACTTCTGTTCTAAACATCACGCTACCTAGTGAAGTTGGCGAACACGGCGACCTAACAGATTATTTCAAGCTACCCGACGCCAATCCTGACGACCTATTCGATAAATACGCCGTGCTTCAGACTGGTCCAAAGCCGATAGATGTCAGTACCTTTGAGGAACTCACCACCAGTGAACTTGCGTCGATACTCGACCTGACTATTAAACACGATACTGAAAACAAACTAGTGACCTTCTTATGTATGTTGTCTGCATACACTGACGATAGTCAGCTCAATGTTAGCTTTAACGCACCATCGTCAACTGGTAAAACTTACATACCAACACAAGTCGCTCAATACTTCCCCGACGCAGACGTACGTCAATATGGCGGTGCATCGCCAACAGCATTTTTCCACGACAACGCCAGCTACAACAAAGAAAAAGACTGTTATGTAACAGACCTTGAACGCAAGATTCTGGTGTTCCTTGAGCAGCCAAATCCTAAACTACAAGAAAACCTACGCCCTATATTGTCCCACGATAAGAAGGAAATCGACTACAAGATAACAGATAAGGATAAGAAAGGTTCTAACCGTGCTAAGAACATCGTTATCCGTGGCTTCCCTGCAACAATTTTTTGTTCAGCAAGTATGCGTCTAGATGAGCAAGAAGCCACCCGTGCGATATTGCTAAGCCCAGAAACTAGCATAGAAAAAGTTCAGGAAGGCGTACATATGGCAACCATGCGTGACGCCAACAAAGCTGAATTTATGGCAATTATTGAGTCTAATACAGAGCGTCAGCTACTAAAAGACCGTGTTCTAGCCATCAAACAAGAACAGGTTAAGGACATCATTGTTCCTAATCCATATGGCATAGAACGTCGCTTCATGGATCACGTTAAGTCAACCAAACCACGCCACCAGCGTGATGTGAGTCATCTTATATCAATAATCAAAAGCGTTGCCCTACTAAATGTTTGGTTTCGCCGTGATGATAACGGCAAAGTCGTAGCAAGCCAATCTGACGTAGATTCAGGATTCACAATCTGGCAAAAGCTAAACAAAAGCCAAGAGCATAATCTGCCACCGTATATCTACGAGTTCTATAACAAGTACATATTACCGATTTATGTTTCAAAAAATACTGAGGCTTCCGTAACAACGAATGGCGAGCATGGCATACACCGCAAAGAAATAATTCAGCGTCATTATCAGCTTGAAAATCGCCTGCTCAACGAAGATACTTTCCGCCGTCAAATCCTACCTATGCTTGAAACCTCGGGACTGATTACCCAAGAGAAAGACCCTGATGATAAGCGCAATAAGCTTATATTTCCGCAAATCGTTGAACCTGAAAAATATAGTGGTGAGCATGGTGGGTCTACTAACGTGGAGCAGCTAGAGGCTTAAAATGGCACGCAAACCCGCTCCACCTCCTGAGATTTTGTACGAGTTCGTCAACGACGGAGACGTGCGGGTTATTGATGATGTCTTTAACTTCTTATTCGACAAATTCTTACAACAGAAAGGAGAAACTATGTAAAAAGTCATTGATATTTGTTTATAAAAGCTTATACTAAATAACATCATGGTAGACAAAGCATATTACACCGTACAAGAAGTGGCAGACTTGCTAAAACTGCACTGGCAAAGCGTACTCACCTACATCAAAAAAGGAGAATTGGAAGCTCTAAGACTAGGTAAAGGTTACCGAATAAGCCAGCAATCACTAGACGACTTTATCGCTAAGCGTTCTACCAAACAAAAGAAGGAATTAGAAAAATGAAAAGAGCAGCACTTTATGCTCGAACGAGCACTGAACTACAAAAAGATGAACAGACTGTAAAGGTCCAATTAGCTGAAATTGAAACGGCAATAAAAAATGATGGCAATACCCTGCTAGAAAGTTGCAAATATGTTGATGAAGGCTGGTCAGGGGCGATATTAGAACGTCCAGCACTTGACCTGATGCGTCAAGATGCACGTGAGAAGAAGTTCGATATTTTATACGTTTACGACCGTGGACGTTTGGCACGTAAGTTCGTGTACCAAGAAATTGTTATTGAAGAGCTGACTAACCTAGAAATTGAATTTAAGAGTCTGCACGACATAAATGGTGAAACGCCCGAAGAACATCTTATGGGTAGCGTAATGGGCATATTCCACGAATATGAGCGTATGAAGATTACTGAACGTTTTCGTATCGGTAAGCTCAACAAAGTACGTTCAGGTAAGCTACTGGGTTATCAAGCACCTTACGGCTATGACTATATACCGATTAAAGGTAAAGGCACTGACAAAGTAAATGGCAAGTTCGTTATCAACGAAGAAGAAGCCAAAGTCGTAAAGATGATTTTTGAATGGATTGGCATCGAGTGTATATCAATCAAAGAAGTAATTCGCCGCCTGTACGATATGGGCATACCACCAAAGAAAGAAAAGCGTGATACGTGGACTAACGGTCCCCTGCACCGTATGTTAAAAAACGAAACGTACGTCGGTAAGCACTTCTATTACAAGTCTGAGAGCTGTATTACCAAAAACCCTATGGCTAAAACTCAGAAGAAGTATCAGCACCGTCACTCTATGAAAGGTAGTCGCAAAACCCGTCCACGTGACGAATGGATTGAGGTAGAAGTACCACGCATTATCAGTGATGAACTTTATCAGAAGGCTCAAGCTCAAATTAAGAGCAATGGCAAACACAGTCAACGCTGTAAGAAAAACCCTTACCTTTTCGGCGGACTAATATCTTGCCCTTGTGGTGCTAACAGAACTGGCGAAGGTCAAAATGGTCACTTTTACTATCGTTGTACGGATCGCTTGCTTAAGTTCCCTAAGCCAAAAACTTGTGACGAAGGTGGCGTAAACGTACAGGTACTAGATACTGTTGGCTGGGCTAAATTATGCGAACTCATGACGCAACCAAAACTGCTGCAACAACAACTTGAACGTTACGCAGAAGAAAAGAAGCTGATTTATGGTCAAAGTCCTAAAAAAGATGAACTTCGTCTGCAACTAAAAGCTCTAGAGCAAGAAGAACGCCGTTATGTTAAAGGCTGGGGCAAAGGTAATATGAGTGAAGCAGTATACACCGACCAAATGAACAGTGTCGCCAGACGCCGTAAAGAGGTTCAAGACATGTTAGACAGACCAGAAGAAGATAAACTAGCTCAACTCCGTGAAATCGACCTAGAAACGTCCGTAGAGCCATTTAAGCAGTACCTCGCAAATCTAGGTTACGAAGATAAGCTTTTTACTGTCAGAAAAATAGTTGATAAAATAATTGCAACGAAGGAGCAAGTCAGAATATGCGGAAAAATACCAGCATACGCTACATCATTAACTGTAAACAAGGTTGGGTTAGATGCTGAGCATAGCGATACACGAGACACAACTACACAAAATAACCAAGAACAGGTTGGGTTGAATGCTAAGCATTGGTATACATATCTCGTAACCCAACAACATTTTGAACTAAAACTGACCATGCCACCAACCGATAGAGGTGGTCGGGGCTACTCCGACGAATACGTCGCTAACGCCATTAAAGAGTTACAATCTTATACTCAAATACATACTCAATCCGAGTAGCACCTTGCTGCTTAACAACAGCATCCTCTGTTGGATATGTATGTCCGTGAAGCAATACTTTGGGTTGTTCACGTTCAATATAGTCCCTTAGAGCATTAAATCCTCGATGTGCGATTTCCTCCTCGTCATTTATGCCTCTAGGCGGACAATGGCACAGAAACACATCTACTTTAGGGAAATTAGCCATTAGATGTGAAGCTTCCTCTTGACTAAACATAATGGCATCGGGATTCTCTTTGTATCGTACACAACCTTGAAAGCCACCAAATCGTAGCCCGTTAAAATCCCACAACTTCAAGTGCATATCCCAAATCCCCAACTCTGGCATGTACGTGCCGCTATCGTGATTACCGTACACGCCAATTTTTGGGATTGTGGTTATTTGCTCAAGTTGCAGTAAATCTTCACGGGTTAAATCGCCGAGAGTGATTATCAGCTCAATACCATTATTCTGAACAACTTCTTTAATATCTATTTTTGGCCTTCTGTCGGCGATAGCAAGTACGTTCATTCTTGCATTATAACCGACAATAGCTACGACTTCTTTACAGGCTTGGGATAGAGTTCCCTGTTTTTAATGCACATTACCACAACAGATGTTTCTACTAAGTCATTATCAAGTATCCTGTCGGTAACTTCCTTATCCAACGACAGAGCGTATTCACTAATCTTATGACGAACCATGTACTCACGGAAGACGTAGTCCTTAGCTTTTTCGCTACCGTGCTTATGCTGTTCAAACATTGGTATCCGAGCACTGTCCAGAACTCGCTCTTGTGTTAACAGCGAAACTAATTGGCGATAATTGACTTCTGGATTATCCGTAACCTTGTATTGCTCTAGTAATGCTTCTGCGTTTTTTAATTCTTCAAATGGCTTCAGTGTATTCATATTTTTACCTTTCAATTACCAGCTTATCATTCACCTTTTTGATTGCACCACGATTACTCAGGTGTTTTTCCGCAATAACTTGGTGCTTATGACCAGTACGCATATCATCGCTAAATTCCGTACCAAGAACTTCAGCGTAATCAATATAGCCTTCATTTTCTGGTTTGATTGCAGCTTGTAATTCTGCCGTTAGCTCCGTATGGTCGCCACGATGAAGTGAGGCAAAATTCTCAAGGCGTACCTTTTTGTCATCATAGAGGAGAATACCTGCTGGCTTATGAGGACTACGAGCCATTACTTTAAGCCATGCTTCAGCGTCCTTACGAGGTGCAACGAAGTACATTTGCTCAACTGGGACTTCTACGTTACCAGCGACCTTCTCAGCTTCATCAAGGATAGCTTCGTACTGTCCCCAATCTTGCCGACTGGAGCCTATAAGCTCTTTGATATTTTCGCCATTAAGCTGGTCTATAATTGCAGGAAGCTCTTTATCTGCAAACTGAGTCCCCTTTAAGCGACCAGTGTCTATTGCAGCTTGTAGCCATACAGCCGCAACGGGTATTTCATTATCTATCTGCTGTAGTAAATCTGGGTTAAGGCGAATTTTGCCGCCCTCATCTACTGAGTACAGTTCCCGAAGCTGGGCTTGATACTCTGGTTGTGCCAATAAACCACGCTTCGCCTGGTATAACATTGGCTCGTCACGGAATTGCCTATTTTCTTCTTTTTCCCACATACTAACTGAGAATAGGTTGTCAAAAACAGAGTTGGTTTCACCAAACATTCCTGGGTTACGATATAGCTCAAACTGGGTTTTAGCGTCATAGAACTTACTTGCATCTACTTCCGCAGAAATCTGTAAAACCTCATTCGGTGCAGGTCGTGACGGTACTGCAAGTTGCTGTGTATCACTCAACACAGCTTCAGGTGCAGCTACAAAACCAGCCATGTGGTATCTGTCGCCAGGTAGAGCGTCAATGCCATTCATGCTCCACGACACCCCTTCAAAGCCTGAGTTACGTCGTATCATTCCAGCATCACGTCCCTCGGCCTTAGCCGCTGCATCTTCTCGCTCGTATAACGCTTTAGCATTTGCCAACGATCCAGAATCAAGTATTTTGACGAGCTGTTCTGTGCCTGTACCGTGATATACAAAATTTCCAGAAGGAAAATCACGTGATAGCCTTGCAACCTCAGCCTCTGTAAGGGTTGTAATGTCAACTGTTCGCTCAAGCAACTTATCAAGCTCTGCTTTTTCTGCATCTGCCTCTACTTCATGGCTACCAATGTATTCGCTTATAGGGTCTTTGAATAAACGCTCTTGTTCTTTACGCTTGTCCCTAATTGCATCTAGATAACCGTTCCGCTTCAGGTCCTTTAATGCCCCTGCTGTAGCTTCTTCCTCGGTGTATCCATACCCTTTCTTTTGCTCAACTGCGAAAGCTAAACGCTCGTCTGCACCTTCACCTTTATCAGCACGCCATACACCGCTCTCTGTAGCTCGTTGCTTCACATCTGCCAACTTAGGAGCAAGCTCGTCGTCAGGAAGCATATATGGTTTTATACCCTCAATCTCAGCCTTCAATCCTTTTGCCTGCTCACCCAACCGAGTAGCTTCACCTTCTGGCATCTGGTAATCACTGTAATACGGGTAAACGTCCAGCATTTGTGCTGCCATTTCCTGTGGTGATTTAGGTACTGTTTCCATAATTAAAATTATATATTTTTATTTTTGCTTAACTGTCTAGATTGTAGCATAATATGCTTTATAAGTCAACAGGGGTTTCGCTTAGTATCGTCAGGTATGCAATTTGCCTTAGTCTTAACAATAAAACAGCTCCTATACCCCTCTCCGTGCTTCCAGATAGCGACAAAAGCCCGTTCATGTCTTTTCACTTCCTTGCTCCTAAGTAGACCCCACAAATTTTATTTCCAGATGTTACGTTTCTAACGCCATTTTAGCTTTAGAATGGCAACATTATCTGACACCGAACCTCATAAAATTGTGTACCACGCCACTAGTTGAGCTATGGAGATGTACGAAAATTAAAACTGACCTTATTAGCATTGTCCTGTGCAGTAGCTATGCTGTCTGCGAATAGCGGTTCAGTCTTTAAGTATTTGTAGTACGTAGACCTTGAAATCTGAGC
>JAGQNQ010000020.1 GCA_020428015.1 Candidatus Saccharimonadota bacterium
CCCTCAACCGGCATATTGCAGTACAATACAGACAATCTTTATACACAGACAAAAAATGAGCTGGCTTATTTTAGGGCTCATGAACTAGGTATTGTGTATCAGACGAACTATTGGGTAAAAAGCCTCAACGTACTAGACAATGTAGCCTTACCGCTTTATTTTTTGGGCTTTACTCGTACTGAGGCGCATCAAAAAGCACAAATTGCACTCAACAGAGTACGTATGGGCGAGTATTCTAAAAAATATCCCATATTACTATCTGGTGGTGAACAGCAACGAGTTGCTATGGCGAGAGCCCTCGTCGATGATTCACCGGTGATTATTGCCGACGAACCAACGGGTAACCTCGATAGTAAAAACGGCGACACGATTATTGATCTTCTCGTTGAACTACAACAAGATTTTGGTAAGACAATTATACTCGTGACTCACAATATGGAATATTTGCCGATTGCTCATCATTTGCTTCAAATTCAGGATGGGCATGTGACAGAAATTGCTAAAAAAGATATTAGTACAACCGTAAAGTCACTTGTCGGTGACGTCGAAAAACGTATTCTTAAGTTAACTAGTTCGGATCGTAGAAAATGAAAAAGAAAATTCACGATAAAGCCACTGTAGACAAAGCTATCCTTTTATCAATTGCGTATAGTAATCTAACACACAAAAAACTAAGAACTTTTTTAACATTGTTCGGTATAGCAATTGGAATAGGTTCTATTTATTTTCTTTTATCTTTTGGGCTTGGTTTACAGCATTTAGTCACTGATGAAGTAATTGGCAGCCAGTCAATAAAAACTATTGATGTGAGCACTCCAAATTCTAAAATTATCAAACTTGATGACGTAACTGTTCAGCGAATAACAGAAATAACTGAAATTGATGAGGTAGGTAGAGCATATTATTATCCTGGGAGTTTCAAAATTAGTAGCAGTGAATCTGATGCAATCGTGTATGGAGTAGACAGTGGCTATGAAAAACTAACCTATCTAAATGTAATAGAAGGTACTTTACCAAGCGAGTCTGATGTCGAGAACCCATTAGTAATGAACCTAGCATCACTTCAGTCAATTGGACTCGGCGACAAGCCCTCAGAAATCTTAGGTAAACAGGTAAAAATCACCGTGCCCTTAACTCGTGTCAATGAAAAACTAGGCACCTTTGAATCAGATTTCACAGTTGTGGGTGTTATGGACTCCGGAAGTGGCTCTGAGCTATTCTTGCCCTCTAGTACTTTTAGGTCATTAGGCTTGGAAGAGCTAACCCTCTTGAAAACAGGGCTTAATGACGTTGAAAACGTTAAAAAAGTACGGTCGCAAATTGAAAGCTTTGGTCTAGAGACAAGCTCGCCTGTAGATACGCTTAACGAAATAAATTCAATTTTCAGATATCTTAATTTTATTTTGATAGGTTTTGGTGGAATTGGCATGATTATCGCTGTACTTGGAATGTTTAACACTTTGACTATTTCACTTCTTGAGAGAACGAAAGAGATAGGCTTAATGGTTGCTCTTGGTGCTAGATCAGTAGATATGCGGTTACTCTTCTTCTTTGAAGCATTATTGTTGTCAGCAATTGGTGCGGTAACGGGAATATTTAGTGCAGTGCTACTTGGTCGAATTGTAAATATATTTATGAATGTTTTTGCCCATGGCAGAGGAGTTAAGAACAGTTTTGAGCTGTTCTCTAACCCTTGGTGGTTGTTACTTGGCACCGTGATTTTTATGATCTGTATAGGTTTGATTGTCGTGTATATACCGGCACGACGAGCTGAGAAAATTAACCCAATTGATGCGCTCAGAAGAGAATAAGATTATTTTTAATTATTTAAATAGTTTTTTCAAGTAATTTTTGAGATATGTAACGGTAGTCTGCTAAATTTTTACACATCTGTTATAATAATCTGAAATGGCGAAGGTACAGACTTCCAAACCACTATTAGTGCTCCTGTATGGCTTTCCTGGTGCTGGTAAAACATACTTTGCACAAAAACTAGCCGAAAATTTGGCAAGCGCGCATGTACACGGCGACCGCATAAGATTCGAACTGTTCGAAAACCCACAATATGACCGACAGGAGAACAGTATCGTCACTCAGTTAATGCAGTATATGACCGAAGAGTTCCTATCAGCTGGTATCAACGTTATCTATGATATGAACGCTATGCGCAAAGGTCAGCGAGCAGCACTGCGTGAAATGGCACGCAAAAAGGGTGCGAAAGTCGTGACCGTATGGTTCCAGATGGATGCTGACACAGCCTTTGACCGCACGCAGAAGCGCGACCGACGACGCGCCGAAGACAAGTTCGCAACACAGTACACCCGAGAAATGTTTAAACGCTACATTACGCACATGCAACATCCGGAAGCGACTGAAGACTACGTCGTGGTGAGCGGTAAACACACCTATCCAAGCCAGCAAACATCGTTCTTTAAGAAGCTTATGGAACTTGGTTATATTGATACACAAAATGCCCAGACTAAAGTAGCGATGCCAGGGCTCGTCAATTTGATTCCGCGCACCAACACGGGCCGCGTTGATATGACCCGCCGAAATATTTCGATACGTTAAATTTTGCTATACTAGATTTATGCCACAAGACGAATTCACAAAATTATTTCAATATATTCAGCGTATGGAGGCAAAGATTGACGTAATGGCGGAAACAATGGCAACCAAAGAAGATATTCAAAACATACTAAAACGTCTTGATTCTATTGAAAAGCAACTCGAAATTAGCGAAGATGAACGACTCGTAATGGGGCATCAGCTCGAGAGATTGAACCGTTGGGTTCAAGAATTAGCTGCGAAAATTGGCTACGAACTGACTGCTTAATTTATGCAAAAATCAGTTTATATAGATGGAATTGGCCATCCCATAATCATTGCTCGCCGTAAAGGAACGAGAAGTCTGCGATTATCCATAAAAACCGACGGGACGTTACGCGTGACCGTGCCATATGGCGTACCAGAGTTCATGGCAAAGAAATTCGTGACAGACAAACGCGAATGGATAGAAAAACATCTAAAGCCGCAAACTGTCGTACGAGCGAATACGCACATAGGCAAAAACCATCAACTAATTATTAAGAATGGCACGGGAACTCGGCCGAGCAGCAGGGTTAGTGATACGGAGATACGGGTGACTCTACCAGCTGGCATGTTAGAAAAAAGTCCCGAAGCACAAAAAACTATTAAGCGAGCATGTGAAAAGGCGCTGTTGCAAGAAGCCGAGCGACTTCTTCCGCAGAGACTCGAAACAATTTCGAAACAGAAAAACGTCCCATACAAATCCTGCACTGTTAAAAAACTAAAAAGCAGGTGGGGAGCCTGTGATAATCACAAAAACATCTCACTTAACAGCTACCTTATACAATTGGACTGGGCACTTATTGATTACGTCATCTGTCATGAGCTCGCACACACTGAACACCACCACCATCAGCCGCGCTTCTGGGAGTTCGTTGAGCGCTTAAATCCGAACTATAAAAGTCTACGGAAAGAACTAAAGAGCAAGCCAACAGACATCATCGTATCGTAACGACAAATAAATGCTACAATACTGCTAATGGTAGAGAAAAAATCTAAAAAACTCCCAAAAATGAGTGCAAAACAGGTCGAAGACGCCAAGATTGAGCACCAGCGCCTCGAAAGTCTTATTAACAGCATGAGCGACGGGGTAATTGCTGTTGACGAAAATGCGGCGATTGCCCTGTATAATGCAGCGGCATTGGACGTTTTGGACGTAAATGCAATCCAAAAAGGCGATCCGGTTGAAAAAGTACTGAAATTGACCAACGAACAAAACGACCCGTTGGATACTCGCAACATCGTGTTGGGCGCAAAAACCCAAGTGATATCGCGCGATTACAAAATTAAATACAACGATGAAAGTATCATCAGTATTTATCTGAGCATCTCACCTGTACACCTTGGGTACGGCAAAACAGGAGACAGGGGATTTGTGCTGATCATTCGTGACATAACACGCGAAAAGTCTCTGGAGGAGGAGCGCGACGAATTCATTAGTGTCATCAGCCACGAGCTACGTACGCCAGTAGCAATTACTGAGGGAGCGGTCAGCAATGCGCTCTTTATCGCGGACAAAACGGGTGACATGGACAAGATCAAGGAAGCACTTGATAACGCGCATAAGCAAGCAAAATACCTGGAAGATATGATTAATGACCTATCGACCCTGTCACGAGCTGAGCGCGGTGTCCTTGAAGAAAACTTAGAAGATATAAATGCACATGAGTTTGCTGAAAGTTTGCAGTCGCTCTATATCAAAGACGCGGAGGCGAAAGGCTTGAAGCTACATCTTGATATTGACCCAACGCTTGAGATATTCCACAGCTCAAAACTATACGTACAGGAAATCATGCAAAACTTCATTACGAACGCCATAAAATACACCGAATCGGGCAGTGTCACGATTGGCGCCAAGAAGCGCAAGGGCGGGGTAGAGTTCAGTGTAACTGACACAGGCATCGGCATAAGTAAAGGGGACCAAGCTCGAGTATTTGATAAATTCTTCCGCGCCGAAGATTATCGCACGCGTCAACAAAACGGCACGGGGTTGGGACTGCATGTCACACGCAAGCTCGCACAACTGGCACACGCAGAGATCAGTCTGGAAAGCGAGCTCAACAAAGGCTCAACTTTTACCATCTATTTCCCGAATTTAAAATGACCCAACAGATTTAAAACTTTTTTTGCTTCTGTGGTTTCATAGTTGTTATATAGTACTCGATGACTGTGCGATGCTGCTGGCACAAGGAATCGTCAACAATTTCAATAAACTCTCTTCCTGCAGCAATCTCCTCATCGACACGCATCGAAATGCCATGTCTTTTTACATACCAACTCGGTAAACCAACCATAACCAGTCCAAACAAAATTTGTCCATATACGGAGTTTGCCACATCTTTTACTTCCTGTCAGCTAAGCTCAGAGCGGTATTTCTCGCAAGAACAATACCTCCCAATGTTAACGTCATAGAAGCTACAGTACGCCGCACAGCCCTACGAAATTCTTTTTCTAATTCAACAGCCCTTCGCAGGTTAATTTGACTTGCCAATTTAGCAGTAATTTGATCCGTTTTCGTAATCCAGTCTACGGCCTCTACTATCCTTGTTAAGTCAGCCCGGGAAGGCGATTGATTCCCGCTCAATAATGGCTGAATCCCAGCCTGGACTATTCTCAATGCTTGTTTTGCATCGTGTGACTCATTTAAAGCATCAATTAGATCGTCCATTTCGGGATCTTCATAAAAATGCGGTCTTAACACCTCAAGCCTTGCCAAGCGCCGTCCATGAACATCTTCTGACTCCTGCATCACTTGAGTGAAATCTAGTGCCCTAGCCTCATCCATCGCTAAGGAGATAGCGGCATTCCGTGCTTCGTTTGCCTCAAAGACACCCATTTCATGCGCAACAATACGATCGTGGTCGTCAGGAGATACCATAATATATAATTATGACATTTTATATGCTCGAGTCAAGTATTGGGAGGGATTTTTCTACTGTTAATAGCGGTAGGCAGATGTTGCGCTCTTTCCAAATAACTTCGTTGAATTCATAGAGATACATTGATCTTAGTAACAATGCCCAGTCGGCGAAAACCTGGGCTGGCACGCTTATAAAACCGAACGGCCATAGGCGCTGAAGTGAAAGTTTGTAAACTTGGGCATTGGCAATCGATAGTAACAGTATCGTAATGAGCGATAGAAGTGTGGCGATCTTAAGTCCCTGCAAAAGAAACCAGACAAAGAATATATATGGTAAAAGTAGAAAAACGAGTTCGAATAACATAATGAGCAACACCATTTCTGGTCGTCGATGTAGTTGCGGATAGCGTTTACGAAGTGCTGTCTGATACTGGTCTTTTGGACGCTTCATGCTTGTTACGCCAACTGTCTCATTTGCAATAAGAAACGTGTATTTTTTTTCAGCTGCCACCCTCCGCGCAAGCACGGCTTCTGGCTCTACAGCTTTTTTGACACTCTCTAGTGTACCTAGTTTTTTCAACGTATCGGCGCGAATTGCCCAAAGTGTACTCAGTACCGAAGGATTCCGGCGTGTAAAGCGCCATACACCTAGCTCCCACCAGTACCGAATCGGTTGGATAAAGAACGCTGCTTCACTATGTGGTGCTCGACGCGGCAGAATGGAAATCATGTCGTTGTCGTTCATCTGAGCAACAAGCTGTTGGATGCTATCAGGCTTCAGGCGCACATCAACTCCCATAAACAGCAAAATATCGCCGCGTGCTTCGTCGGCGAGACGGTCATAGGCAGCATTCTTTGCGAGCCAATCACCCCTCGGTTCTTTTCCATTAACAAATCGTACACCCGCATGAGCATACCCCTTGATAATTTCGGGTGTTTTGTCATGAGAACAGTCATCCAGTACGAGAATTTCGAGTTTTGGGTAGGTGCTGGCAAGGACTGATTCGATACAAGCTGCGAGGTCTTGAGTTTCGTTACGTGCAGGAATGCAAATGCTCACCGTTGGCAGCTCTTGTGGAACTTGTTTGGACGGACGATAGCGGTAATGAGTGCGGGCAACAAATACTGATCCGGCTAGCGCTACAGCTGCGACAAACTGAGCTTGCAATAAAAAATTAATCGAAAACGCAAAAGTTTCATCAAAAAAAATGATATACCCAAGCAACACAAAGCTTGCAAGCGTTGTATAAAGAAAAGTATGCAGAGATCTGCGCCTGAGTTCTAGCTGCTGCATCCTATTCTCTACAACTCGTGCAATGTTAATTGTTCGCGGGAGCGTGAAGCACATTAACAAAAAAGCTGCAATTGATGGATGAAAAACGATAAGGATTGAGCTCCCGATAGAAGTAAGTAATATTAAAAAACCCGAAAGTACGACCCGAGCCACTTTTCCTAGCCGAACAAGCACGAGAACCGCCTCTAGCATCAGAGAAACAAGCATACCGTATACAACAAACATAACCATTACTTTGATAATATCACTAACGGCGAAAAACAGCGTATTTACTAGCGTTGGCTAGTCTGCTATACTTGACATCGTTACGGAAGTCTATATTGTAGGCTTCTTTTTAATTTTGAGGAGTTTCCAAGTGGCGAATAAAGACAGTAATAAAAAAGCTGAGGACAAAGCGAAAAAGCCGAAGACGACATTTCGTGAGCGTAATTTAAAAGCTGCTGAGGCTAAAGATAAGCCTAAACGCATCCGCAAGGCAGCTTCTACGGCTGTAAAGCCAGTAGGTTCAGTCAGAAATGCTCTAAAAACCGAGTATCATCTGATCCCGCGTAAAGATGAACCAGGTTTCTTCACTCGTAGTCGACGAATCACACCCAGCTATTTTGTAAGTGCTACGAACGAATTGCGGCAAGTAACATGGCCAGGACGCAAAGAGACCTGGAAACTTGTATTTGCAGTGTTTGTATTCGCAATTGTCATCGGACTATTTATTGCCGTGCTGGACTTTGGACTAGAAAAACTATTTAGACAAGTAATTTTGTAAGGAGCTAACAACTAAATGTCAAAAAGATACGACACAAGCAAACAGTGGTACGCAATCCACACCTACAGTGGCTACGAAGAGAAGGTCGCTGAGTCAATCCGCCAGCGCGCAGAGAGTCTAGATATGAAGGACAAGATCTTTCAGGTTCTCGTACCTAAAGAAAAAATGATTGAAATCAAAAACGGCAAACGAAAGGTCGTTGAGAAGAAAATCTTCCAAGGCTACGTGCTAGTACAAATGAAACTATCTGAAGATGCATGGTACATCGTCCGAAACACACCGTCAGTAACTGGTTTTGTCGGTTCCGGTAACGACCCTAGTCCTGTTGAGGATGCTGAAATTGAAAAGATCATGAAGCGTATGGGCAAAGAAGATCCGAAGCACAAGATCGACTTTACTGTTGGTGAAGTAGTTAACATTATCGACGGACCATTCAAAGGCTTCGACGGCACCATCAACGAAATTGATCCTGCGAAGGGTAAACTCAAGGTTTTGGTCAACATGTTCGGACGCGAGACGCCAGTTGAACTTGACGGCCTACAGGTCAAAAAAGCTTAAACACTTGATATATATCACATTGCCATAAGTATTTTTTACTTGTAGTATTGACTTAAAGGTATAAAGGGTAGTGCGTAATGGATATTGAGGCGTTTGAGCCTGTAGCTAGTGAGCTTTCTGATTTCTTTGTTTCGATGCAGAGGATGATGCGTGGAGGCAAGAACTCTCTAAGTATTGCTGGGGTACTCGCATTTGCAGGCATGGACGTAGGTATAGCACCCTTCAACGGTCTAGTGTCTTCGGATGTTACTAAACCTAGACGAGCAGGTAGGAGGTTAAGAACTGAGCTACTTGAGCATGCATCAACGGCAACAGAGACAGTAAAAGTTGCTGCTTGCCTAGCAATCGCTAATGTAAGTCCGACCGAATTTAAACGACAAATGGCAGATAGAGTCGCGCAGCAACAAATACCAGAGGCTGCTTAGAAGCTGGGCATGTGACAGCTTGTAGACATTTTAAAACGATTATAGTAAAATATAGATCAAGTTACGCACTTTTGTAAATTAGCTTCTAAAAATTTACAAATTATTAGTAATAACGAAAGGCGCTATTGTAGCTCTAGTGAAAAGAGCAGCCAGAGTGACGGATTCATTCCGCACCCTGCGCGTCGCAGGTATGCCGAAAGGTTGTCCTCGAGTAGCGAAGCGGTAATTTTATGGCTGGTAAACCAGTTAAATCGACTTTGAAAATGAAATTAAAAGGGGGTCAAGCGTCAGCTGCACCTCCTGTTGGTAGCACCCTCGGTCAGTATGGCGTGAACATGATGGATTTCATCACACCATTCAACGAACAAACCAAAGACATGATGGGACAAGATATTACCGTTCACATCTTCATCCATGAAGATAAATCTATGTCGTGGCGCGTTGTAGGAACACCGACAGATGTTCGAATCCTGAAAGCTCTTGGAGTTCAGAAAGGGTCAGGAGTGCCAAACAAAGAAAAGGTCAGTAAAAAACTAACGCAAACTCAACTGCAGCAGATAGCGGAAGATAAAGCAGCTGACATGAACACCAACCGCATTGAAAGCGTTAAAAAAATGGTTGCTGGCACCGCCCGCAGCATGGGTGTTGAAGTAGAAGAATAAGTCAACTAATTTGTGGGACCCGGCAGCCGCTGGGGTTTGCACCACGAAAGGAAACTATCATGGCTGAGACAAAAGCCGATCTTATCAAAAAAGCACAATCTCTTGGGATTGAGCACGTAAATAGCAACAACACGATGGCAGAGCTCCGCGAAGCCATTGCAGAAGTCGCTCCTAAAAAGCATGACAAAGAAGCGTTGCCTACTGAAGAGCATGAAGCAAAGGTAGCAAAAGCCGGCAAGCGAAGCGCGAAAGCAGTCGCGGAAGCTGAAGCAAAGGTAGCAAAAGAAGAGCGTAAAGAACACGCTGACGAAACACCAGCTACACCAAAGCCAGCTGCGAAACCTGCCCGTTCTCGAATTGAGCGAGCAGGTAAAAAATTGCGAAAAGCAACTGAGCTAGTCGAAAAAGGCAAAGAATATAGCACGAAAGATGCGCTCGGTCTTGCAATAAAGACCTCAACAACGAAGTTTGATAGCACCGTTGAGCTCCATGTACGTCTTGGTGTCGATCCAAAGCACGCAGACCAGAACATCCGTGAAAACATCGTATTACCAGCTGGAACTGGTAAAGATATAAAAGTAGCTGTATTTGGAGAAGCTGACGACGTTGCTACTGCTAAAAAAGCAGGTGCTGACATTGCTGGTGCTGATGAGTTCTTGCAGCAACTTGATAAAGGCGTGATTGACTTCGACGTACTTATCGCGACACCTACTGTCATGGCGAAACTTGGTAAATATGCACGACTACTTGGTCCAAAAGGCCTGATGCCTAACCCAAAGAGCGGAACGGTCACCAAAGACGTTGCAAAAGCAATTGAACAGTCTAAAGCAGGTAAGGTTGAGGTTCGTGTTGACGAAACTGGGATTGCACACCTTGGTATTGGAAAGGTCAGCTTTGGTGCTGACAAGTTGATGGAAAACGTACAAGCTGTGTTCTCAACACTCAAAAGTGCAAAACCTTCAAGCATCAAGGGAAATTACGTCGTTTCTATCTACGTAAGTACCACTATGGGCCCTTCAATCCGCATCATTTCAAGCGAGCTGTAATAAAAAATAACCCTATAGATTAAGTGAAACTACTATATGCTATAGTTTTTCTATGGCTGGAGAATTTGTAAATTTTAGTGGCGAAGGGGCTATTGAGCACTTAAAAAGAGTTCAGAGAGACAACAGAAAAAGTATTCCTCACTTGTTAACAGTCGAGCTAGTTATAGTTGGCCCTAATGGGCTAATTGCGCTGAAAACTCCTAAGCCTACTGCTAACGAAAGGTCTAATGAACATCTTAAAGCTCTGCCTACATATAAACCTGACGAAATCACTGCTTGGAAAAAATTTGTTAAACCTGTAAGACAGCACTTCGGCTACATGATGTTAGATGGTGATGATGCTAGTCGAATTGCTAGTGAGTCGTTGATAGATGCTGTCGGAGTATATAAGGATGTAGACACCACAGTTGACGGTTTACGGACTCGCGTAACTCATTTGCCGGCAAGGATAATACTACCCCCGGATAGTTCAGGTGAATCTATAGAGATTCAACCAATACACAGACGAATGCAAGGTGAGTATACATGGTATGAACCTGAAAAAGCTCTGCAAGAACTGCATAAAACCATTGAATTAGCCGGCTATATGCCAGCTATCGATGCACATCAAAT
Source organism: Candidatus Saccharimonadota bacterium (assembly GCA_020428015.1). Classification (GTDB taxonomy): domain Bacteria; phylum Patescibacteriota; class Saccharimonadia; order Saccharimonadales; family SZUA-47; genus JAGQMY01. The sequence continues at coordinate 10,810 of JAGQNQ010000020.1, forward strand.
TCTAACGTTTATGCTTGAGCAAGCGCTACTAGACCGGCAAGGAACTCTATCATAATGCCTCACATTCATGAATTATATGATTTTACAGTTAGCGCGTTTATAATGCACCCTACTGAGCCAAAAATATGTCTACATTTTCATAGGAAATTGAACTTCTGGAATCAGCTAGGTGGGCACATTGAACTTGATGAAGATCCACTAGAGACATTAGCTCGCGAACTTAAAGAAGAAGCGGGTTTGAGCGAGAATGATTATGAAATAATTGAAGTTTCAAGCCAGCCAAAAATTACCGACGCCGTAAAACAACTACCGATGCCTTTTGCATTCCCAATTTATAAATACGGCAAGCTGGCACACTGGCACATCGACTTACCCTACCTCGTTAAAGCAAAGACGGTTAGATTAAATCCTCAAGATGGCGAATCACAAAAAATAAGGTGGTTCAACAAAGACGAGATAAGCCAGTTACAGCGGGACGGCGAGCTGGGTGATACCGTACACCAAATCTGTGAATGGATATTCGCTCACCAAATGTAAAAACTACGGCGTTTTTTTGACGCTAATGCTTGCGGGTACATAAGCAAAACGACTACACTAATATCTACATGGATGAGAGAGACTCGCAATTTATCCATGGAGGTATTTTTTTCGTATACGAAAAAATCTTTCATGTCGTGCAGGGTGCATTTTCTTTGTGCGCAGCATACGTTACGTATGGTGAAAACAAAAAAATGTGGACTGCCCACATGACGAATTTTGCAGTAGAAAAGGAATACTTCCATGGATAATAACTTCATGCCACCAGCTATGCCACCGCAAGTGGTGTCAACTACACCACCTGTAGCGGTATCCGAGGTGACTGGCGTGTACAGCAACACACAAATCAAGGCCGCAATTGAGCGCGGTCATATCGTGTTCCACCCCTACATCGAAAAACACATCGCGGGCAGCAGCATCGATGTAACACTTGGTCACTGGTATTACCGCACCGAGAAAAATAGCAATGGTGGCTTCTATAACCCGTTTGATGAGGGCGACGTGCAGAATTACTTCGACGGCGCGTTATCTGCAGAAACACACGAAATCTGGGCCGAAAAAAATGGCCGCAAACTATTTGCTGGCATTCCGGCAGATCAGCCAATCATAGTATTGGCACCTGGTGAGCGAATCCTTGCCCACACTCACGAATTCATCGGCATCAAAGCACCAGGCACCAGCACCATGCAGGCCCGTAGTACCTGGGGTCGCAACGGAGTCGCGGTCTGCCTTGATGCTGGCTGGGGTGATCCGGGATACATCAACCGCTGGACGATGGAGATTTATAATATGAATCAGCATCACAGTGTTGTTCTGCCTGTAGGTGAGCGCATTGCACAGATCGTGTTCTATCACACCGGACCAGTTGATGGTCAGTACAAACAAATCAGTGGCAAATACCAGACCGATACTGATGGAGACCTACAGAAACTTGTAAATGAATGGCGGCCAGAGCACATGTTACCTCGTGGCTACAAAGACAGCCGCAGAAAGCCGATACAGCTATGAGTGAGGGTAAGTTTTTCGTCATCGAGGGAACAGACGCAAGTGGCAAAACCACACAGTTCCGCTTACTTGCAGATCGACTAGCAAAGAGTGGCTACGACGTTGTCACGTTTGATTTCCCGCAGTATGATCAAGATTCAAGTTTCTACGTTCGTGAATATCTTGCTGGCAAATACGGCTCAGCAGATGAAGTAGGACCATACACAGCAAGTGTTTTTTATGCACTTGATCGCTTTGCTGCTCGCGACACCATCGCGAAGGCCTTAAGCGAGGGTAAAATCGTGCTCGCAAACCGATTTACTGGTAGTAATATGGCGCATCAGGGTACTAAGTTTGCGCATCCTGAAGAGAGACGCGGCTATTTCATCTGGCTTGATAACCTCGAGTACCAGATGCTGCAAATCCCGCGACCAACTGTTAGTACTGTTTTGCGCGTTGACGCAGATACGAGCAAAAAACTACTCGATCAGCGTTCTGCTGACGATCCTGAGCACAAAACCGACATTCATGAAGCAAATCTTGACCACTTAAAGCGTTCTGTGGACGTCTACGACGAACTTTGTGCGTTGTTCCCGAAGGATTTCGCTCGAATAGACTGCGTACGCAACAAAAAACTTATGACGGTTGAGCAGGTGCACGAGCTAGTCTGGGGCATGATTGAAACATACTTGCCAAAACCAACGTCAGATAAGGGTAAAATCGTAAAAGGTACGAATATGCATCCTCCATACGTACAGAAAAAAGAAGATGGCAGTACGGTCATGACGGAGGAAGGAAAGCGTTTTTTAGACGGCGCGGTCACAACAACTGAGGGCAATGTCTATGCTTTTAGCGACGCGATGAGTCCCATAACCATCGCAGCTGCCATGGCGCGCTTAAGTCGGCGGGCTGATGATATGCGCGTGACAATCCTCGATGAATTTGCTGATGCAGCCACCAAGAAGGACGATGCGCTTCTGAAGCGTGTTATCACGGCGTATGGAGATGACTCGGTCCAGCAGCTTGTCGGCCAACACGTCGTGGTCGAAGGTGCCAGCAACTTGCTCACAAAGAAACTAGAGTGGGGTAGACTGGCAAGCTACCTCGAACAGTCGACACGCTACATCTTCTTTGACCAGAAAGACGAAAAAGGCAGATACAAATACGTTGTGCCTGAGCATTTTGATGACAAAACCAAGGCTACGTATGTCGATATAAATGACCAAATTTTTGATACGTATTCAGATATGGTGCGCAAACTTACCGACTATGTCCGTGCCGAATCAAGCGTGCCGCAAGCCGAACGTGACGTCGCCTGGAAGGGAGCAACTAAAGCCCAGGCCTGTGACGCCATACGAGCAGTTTTGCCGACATCAACCAAGTCTACTGTTGGTATATTTGCAAGTGGGCAAGCTCTTGAGAGCCTTATTATGCATTTACTTTCAGATGAACTGCCGGAAGCGAGAGAAACTGGCGAAAAGTTACTCAATGAGTCGCGCAAGGTGCTCAGTACATTTCTCGAGCGCGCCGACAAACCCGAACGAGGTGGTGCTACGATTGCTTACCGCGCAAACACCCATGCTGCGGTCAAAAAACTGGCGGACGAGATGCTACCAGCAACGCACACCTCAGAATCAAAACCTGTTGACCTCGTGGCTTACTGGCCGAAAAATGAACTCGACCTCGTTGCTGACATGTTGTATGAGCACAGCAATTTATCACTGCGCGAAATTCAGGACAGCGTCGCTTCCTGGAGCTATGATGAAAAAGAAAAAGTGTTCCAAGCCTACATGGGCGAAAGGCTGAATCGGCGTCATAAACCAGGCCGTGCTATCGAAAAAGCGCATTACGCTTGGGACATCGTTTGTGACTATGGTATCTTTCGCGACCTGCAACGTCACCGCATGGTTGATGACCTAACCTGGCAAGATTTGACACCACGCTATGGTTATGATGTGCCTGAACTCGTTGAACAAGCTGGGTTAACCGAGCAATTCCAACACTGTTTTGATCTAAGCCTAGAACTACATAGTATTTTAGTGGCAGCAGGATACGAAAAAGAGGCGCAATACGCCACATTACTAGGACACAAGATGCGTTGGAAGATTACTATGAATGCCCGCCAGTCTTTCCATTTCAACGAACTGCGCACTACGCCGCATGGCCACCCTGGCTACCGCAAACTTGTACGTGAAATGCACGAAAAACTAGCTGAAAAACACCCGTTACTTGGCGCAGCTATGAAATTCGTAAATCAGGACGAAGATCCTGAGCTGACTCGCCTCGCAGCCGAGCGCTATACGCAGTTTAAATTAAAAACTTTAGAATAGATACTAAAATAGTTAATTTTTCTCTATTGTGATATAATATATATCAATATTTTTGTAGTTAACGGAGTCTCGTCTTTTGTTAAAAACACCTGATACATTGAGTCAATTGGCAAACGATGCAGCTCGTCATGTGTACGATCCTTCAAACCGAGCAGAAACTACAGAGCTGAGACAATTTTTGATTGACCGTTTTGGTTTAGAACCAAATGATCCTGAGTTATCTGATCAGATGGTTGACTTTCTCATTCACGACGGCATAGAGGCGGCTGTAATAACCGCCAACCCCGATGGATCCATTGAATCACCCGTTACGGGCATGCGACTGCCTGAGAGGCGAATTCCACAAGCAACTAGAGACCAGATTGACTTGGCATTATCGAGAAACGAAATAGCTGTAGACCGTGTGCTAGCACAAGTAGACATGGATGCAGATGTACGTTCACGAGTTATGCAGGTCGCTGAATTTGTATGTTTCCTGTCTTCTAGGGGCTACTATAGGAAAAATGACCGACAGCCTGCATACTTTCATCCAATTGGTGCTGCAGCAGTTCAAGATTTGGTAATACGCCGGTTGCGTGGTGCTGGGCATGATATTCCTGAAAAATTCAGAACTGTTGTAAACGCGGTCGCAATCGCACATGACTCCGTCGAAGATTGGGTCAAGCACCCACATCACTACATAAATGGTGATGGAGTTGACGTATTGACGCCGCTCGTCATCAAAACCGCACTAGAACGTGTGGGTATTTGGCATAACGCAGGTGCTTATATCGCAAATGCGATCAGGCTTATGTCGCATGAAAAGGGCAAGCCCTGGATGCACACATATCAGGAATACATCGCAAGACTTGCAAGTAATTATGGCGCAGTTATAGCCAAGCCAGTTGCTGATGAGCACTACAACTTTCGTATTGATCCGTTACCCTCACCTATTATGAGAAGCGGTGAAACTGAGAGTGCTTTCTTAGAAAGATTAGATCGGTATCAACGTAAGCAAGCTATACATGCCAGAAATATTTTCGGGAATGGTATCGCAGAGGCTGATAATCCTAAAAATGCACTTCTTCACGACAATCGAGCGATTAAATACGGCCCGCTCATGATTGAAGCAGTCAGAGGACTTATCTATGAACCCGGTGACAGGCTGAGATATCCACACGTAGACTTTAGCGCAGCAGTAAGTCGTGAATACTTCAGAGAAGAAGTCTTACCGACAGCGATCTCACATCTTCAACGTGACTACGGTCTTCCGACAAGGGTGTTCCCTCAAGCTGCATAGCTAAAGGCGAATCTGTCACCACGCTCTATAGACCGAGGATTAACTCGTCCGCTGCGTAAATGTCGCTTGCGGGCTTTTATTGCCGACAACGTACTATGGTCAAATGGAACGGCATTACCTTTCGCCTTAATTGCAACGTGCGAGGCATCACCTATGCGTGAATTAAGCCGATCGTTTTCAGTCTGTACCATCACTTCAATTGGGATCATAGTAACATCGACCGACATCCGCATCATCGCCTTTGCGACACGGAATTTTGTCTCGTCTTTATATTTCTCACTATCTAGGTCCATGGAATCAATAGGCAGATCGACGTCGATTGCATCAACCAGATCTTGTACGAAAGATTTATCGCCTCTTATGTGTAGTGGTTCAACACGCTTCTGGCCGGGCACAAACTCAACATCGTCTGCTTCGTCAAGCGCTTTGACCATTACTGGGAAATATCTAACCACATCAGATTTGTCAGGAACTATGACATTCAACGCCACTACGTCGGTCGGTATTTTACCCTGATTTTTGAATAACTTCATTGCGAGAGAGCCAACGGACTTTATCCGCCAAACACCACGCAGTAGTTGGTCATTAGCCGCTCCTTCGGCCCCTTCAGCACCCACTTGATGCAGAAGCTCACCGATCTGAATGTTGTGCTGTCCAGAACCAACATCTACTACATTATCCATGTCAAAATCGTTGCCGAAATACCCAAATAGTTTTGACACGGCTTGTTTTACTTCGTCGATTGTTCCAAGTTTCTCTAGAATGCGCTGTGCTTGATCTACGTACTGCCCATTTCCTGATTTTTGTAAACGTATCTGAGCCGAGACACTACGCAATGCCATTGCGATCCCGTCGTACCCAAGAATCTCACAAAGCGGAGCATAAAACGATTCAGCCTCAAATACGTCCTGGAGTACTGCAATTTCTTTCGTAGATGGACGTGTTAGGTTATCAAACATCTCTACTGACTTTAGGAGAACAGATTCTAAGTTAACTTCTTTAACAAGCTCTAACATGTCAGCAGGGTCGGCCATAGGGCTTGGCTCTAGCCATAGCTTTGTAGACACAGGCTGGTTTTTATTACTCGTTTCGTTCATGACACGTCCGAGTTTCGTGTCTTTTCTTGCAACCATCGAACGATACTTTTCAGCCATTTCTTCAACTACAGTTAGATCGCCAAGAACTGAATTAAAAAAAAGTTATATCGCTATCGTTAAGCACGTGTGTGAAGTTATGCAATGCTTTCCGTGCATTTTTGCCCAGTTG
>JAGQNQ010000021.1 GCA_020428015.1 Candidatus Saccharimonadota bacterium
GGGATGTGAACGGTAATGATTGGCTGCAGACGTTTGAGTCGGTGAGCGCATCTCTTGTAGATACAGGTAGTGGACCTACGACTGCGAACCCAGGTGTTGCATGCTTTACTGGGAGCTTTGGGTCCACGGAGCGAAGCTGTGAAGTACTACCCGGATCGCGCAGCTTTAGTGTACACACAACGAGACCATTGCATGCGTCTGAAACGCTTACTTTTGTCGCAGCATTCAGCAAAGGCTACTTTACGCCTATGTCCTGGGCTGAACGATATCGTGAGTGGTTGATTGCAAGCCCTGCTTTTTTGCTCCAACTGTTCGCTGTGCGCTCTGCACATAAGAAATGGCAGAAGCTGGGTAAAGATCCGAAAAAACGAGGTATCACCGTGCCGTACTTTGAACGGCCAAAAGGTATGAGTGTTATGCAAGCAGCCTATGTACTTGAAAACCGGCTACTGCCTAAGCACATCAGTGCGACCATTATTGACTTGGCAGTACGTGGCTATTTAAAAATCGTTGAAGAGAAACAGCGTTTTTCTACGAAACATCAACTTATACTGCAAAAGCTTCCAGATTCAGAGAATACCGAGGGAGAAAAAATACTCGTAAATGAATTATTTGATACCGTATCAGTCGGCTCGACAGTTAAGCTAGAAGACAAGAAAAATAAGCTCTATAAAGCGCTCGATACATTGACTAAACATATTGACGAGAAGTCTGCTCAAGCTGGGTACTACCAACTGTCGCCGAAAAAAGCAGGCGGCAAATTCATAGCTCAAATTGGACTGGCGGTGTTGGCTCTAATCGCAGGATTTATTTTTGCGGATAGCACAAACGGTGTTTCAGTGATGACTGGCTTTGCTACACTGATCGCGATAATAATTTACGGCGCATCAATGACGAAGCGTAGTGTAGAGGGAAATATGTTGGTAGAACATATGGAAGGCGTGAAGTTGTATTTAAATCAAGCTGAAAAGGATCGCATCAAAAACCAGGATGCTGTTGCTGCTCCGCTATCACCGCATTCAGGTGAGCCTATGCGGGATGTGAAGTTTTTTGAAAAATTATTGCCATTCGCTGTAGCTATGGGGGTTGAGAAGACGTGGGCTAAGGCATTTGCAGACATCTATAGTCAACCGCCAGATTGGTATAGTGGTAACTGGCGCACCTTCAGTGCTGTCGCATTAGCTGATAGCTTGTCAAAAACTACGACTGCAACCGCATCTGCATTTTCTTCTCCTTCAAGTTCAGGTGGTTCTGGGTTTGGCGGTGGCGGTGGTGCTGGCGGTGGTGGAGGCGGCGGTGGTGGAGGCGGCTGGTAAGCTATGACTACTAATAAGAAACTTTTTATCTTTGATATTGATGGCACGGTTGTCGACTCACCTGAACAGAAGCTACCAACTGGACGGATGGTTGCTGCTTTTGAAAAAGCTAAGGACAACTATATTATGTCTGCTGCAACTGGTAGGCCGTGGAGCTTTGCAAAAGATATTATCCAATCACTTACGACAGACCCATGCATAGTGGCTGGCGGTACACAGATTAGAGCTGCGGACGGAACCATCTTGTGGCAGTGTGATATCAGCGATGAGTCTCTGGAGCAAGTGCTGGACATTCTAGGTTCATACGAAGGACATAGTTTGCTTTTCAATGACTACGAGGAGGCTGCTTACCTAGATGACAAAGGTGTAAGTGTGAAAGAACTAGACAGAACTCAGCCAATTTACTTTCTTGAAACAATATTCGTACCAGAAGAGAACGCGTACGATCTAAAAGACAAATTAGAGGAAATTGATGGGATAACTTGTACTATGGTCGTCGCACAAAAACCTGGTATGAAAGACCTGCATATTACCAACGAGTTTGCGACTAAAGAACATGCGGTTGCTGAGTTGCTAAAGATTGTCCAGATCGACGTTGACGAAACGACTGGTGTTGGTGACGGACACAATGACTTGCATCTGTTTACAGCCGTTAAAAACAAGGTTGCTATGGGGAATGCGGTACCTGAGCTGAAAGCAGAAGCAGATATCGTGATTGGTGACGTTAAAGACGATGGCCTCGCAGAGTATCTGGAGCAATTGTGATTTGGGCCACTCTACTTGCCTTGCATCTAGTCGGACTTGTCGGCTATACGCTTTTGCTTCGAAAAAGTGCACTTTCTGAGATTAATAAATATGCTCTTGCTGCACTCATGCAAACGGCAGTATTTCTACCATCTCTATTTTTTCTACTGAGCGGAAGGGTTCGGTTTGATCTATCGGCTACGGAATGGTTTACCCTGGCTTCCGCAGGAGTCTTGGTAGTCGGCCTTCACCTCACAGCCATTCGAGCACTTCAACACCTTGAAGCATCTGTTTTTACGATCATCTATAACTCGCGCTTACTATTTACGACAATATTTGGGTATGTATTCCTAAACGAAATCCCACCAAATATGCAGATTGTAGGTGGAGTCATTATTTTTGCAAGCATTCTAATGCTTAACCTGCATAAAAATAAGCAGTATCTGTCGAAGCCAGTCTGGTATGGACTTCTTGCATCCCTCTGGCTAAGCGGATATGCAACGCTAGAGAAGCATATTGTCGTTACCATTGGGTTTGAGACCTATATTACTCTGGCAGGTTTTCTTGGAGCGCTACTCCTTTGGTTACTCGCTTTTAAGATGGGTGCAAGACTAAAACAAATAAAAACCCATATTGATAGACAGTTTGCTGCGCTGCTAGTTCTCAGGCCGCTATCAGCATGGTCATTTGTTCTGTCATTTAAGTATGGGTCGCTTGCGGTCGCAAACTACGTCTCAGGCATGAGTGTGCCATTAATAGTCGTCTTTGGCATTGTGTTTCTGGGTGAAAAAGGTAAGCTTCGAGAAAAAATATTGGCATTAACACTTGCGGTTATTGGGCTCACTGTCATACTAATAAGTAAGTTATGAAAATCATAAAACGGGCAACACAAGAGATAGCTAAAGAGGAAGCGCATGGCGGTTCTGGATCGCGGAAAGTGTATGCAAGCCCTGATCTGCTCAAAAGCACGCACTTTGAGATGATGACCCATGGTTATTTACCCGCCGGCAAAACATTTGACTGGCATGACCATGTGGATATTGAAGAAATAATGGTCGTCGTGAAGGGCACAGGAGAAGTTCATGATGAAGATGGAGTATACGAGTACTCGGTGGGGGACGTATTTGTCTTTCCAGCGAACACTCGACACAAAATTCACAATCCGTCTAGCGACGAGCACGAAATGATATTTGTGAGAGTTCGTGTGTAGCTGCTATACTTTCAAGCATTAACAATTAAACAATATACAGAGAACGGGGAGAGAACTAGCTCATTTGTACCCGTCAGCAACTTACCCGTGAGGGCGGAGTGCTACGTCTAGCTCGTTATCTACGAGGCAGATATTGTTCTTTTTTAGACATCTCCTTTTAGGTACGAAAGGAGATTTTTTATGTCATATCAACTATTTACTAGTGAGTCGGTAGCTGCTGGTCATCCGGATAAAATTGCGGATGCAATAAGCGATGCAATTTTAGATGCAATTCTAGAGCAGGATCCGAATGGTCGTGCTGGACTCGAAACTATTGTTGGCGCAGACACTATTGGGCTGTTCGGGGAGATAAAAACCGATGCGAAAGTCGACTTTGAGACTATTGCACGGGAAACTATCGCAAAACTTGGCTATACAAATCCAGACTGGGGCTTCTCGAACCAATCAACAATTCTAAACAATATCCATCAGCAGTCGCCAGAAATTGCTCAAGGCGTAGATGCAGAGGGAGCAGGGGATCAAGGAATGATGTTTGGGTTTGCATGTAGCGAAACTCCTGAACTAATGCCGCTGCCGATACTACTTGCTCATACACTGACAAAAACGCTTGATCGCGCACGTGAGATGAAAACACTGAAATGGCTGCGTCCAGATGGCAAAAGTCAGGTAACGGTCGCGTATCAGGATGGCAAGCCGGTGTCAGTTGAAAAAGTGGTAATGGCGGTTGCGCATGACGAGGCAGTTTCTGATGAAGAAGTAAGAAAAACGATTTTTAAATCTATTATTAAACCAACGACAGAAAAGTATGGTTACGCCATCACGGAAGACCAGGTAGTTATCAACGGTACAGGAACCTGGCATATTCCCGGTCCCGATACTGACGCTGGGCTGACCGGACGGAAGATTGTTGTTGATACATACGGTGGATATGCTCGTGTTGGCGGTGGTGCGTTTAGCGGCAAAGACCCGAGCAAGGTTGACCGCTCTGGTGCATACGCTGCACGGTATTTAGCTAAGAATGTGGTGGCCAAAGGTCTGGCTGAAAGGTGTGAAGTAGCACTGGCCTATGTTATTGGCCGTAAAGAGCCGCAAATGAAGGCGTTTGATACCTTCGGGACGGAGACCGTATCGTTTGAAGAGATTCAGAAGTTTATCGATGAGCTTCTAGACACGACGGTAAGCGGAATTATCACTGGCCTTGATCTAAGAAAACCAATCTATTCAAAGACAACTGCTTATGGCCATTTTGGCAAGGAAGGCCTCCCCTGGGAAAACATAATAAAGTGATATAAATCACATGCATAAGCGTGTTGCTGTAGGGTAAAATAGTAGTTGGAAGTGATGGTGGAGACACCCAAAAAGCTTCTGTTAACTGGGCCAAATTAAGCCCAGTTATTTTTTAGCCCTGCTACAATGTAGTAAATGAAACAAATTTTTAGAATTTTGGCTGTTGGGCGTGAGCTTCGTGCCAGCTATATTGCGATAAGTATATTTACGACGCTTTTGTCTCTCGCTACCGTCGTCACACCACTATTATCGGGCTGGGCTATTGACGAAATGCGTAAGGGTACAGGAGCCGATGTTCGTTATGTCGTGTTGCTTGCGACAGGTATATTCTTGCTTGATCTAATGCAAACGGCATTTTCCAATATTAACGGCTACATAGGCGATCAAGTTCAGATACGCTTGCAAAAGATTTTGAGCTCTCGTTACTACGAGCATCTCATGACATTACCGCAGAATTATTTCGATACAGAGCTAAGCGGTAAGATCATTAATCGGCTGAACCGATCAATTGCACAAGTCACAAACTTCATCCATGCGATGAGCAACAACTTCTTGCAGTTTATTTTCAGTACTGTCTTTAGTCTCGCAGCTGTTACTTATTATCGTTGGCAAGTAGCACTGATGCTGTTTACGCTGTATCCAATCTTTATCTGGGTTACTGTACGCAGCAGTGGTAAATGGTTAGACTATCAAAAAACCAAGAATGAACATACCGATATCGCCAGCGGTCGGTTTGCAGAAGCGGTAGGACAGATTAAGGTCGTTAAGAGCTATATTCAAGAAAAACGCGAACTGTCATTTTTTGATCATCATATGGGAGTGGTCGTCAAAACAAACCGACCGCAATCACGACACTGGCATAAACAAGATGTAAAACGTCGACTCGTACTAAACGTTATTTTCTACGGCGTATACCTGTATATATTCTCAATTGGTGCCCGTGGTGAAATTAGCCCAGGCCAAGCCGTAGCGCTCATCTTGTACGCGATGAACATTCGTTTGCCGATATTCACGATTAGCTGGCTTGTCGAACAAACGCAGAAGGCGGTTGCTGATAGCCGTGATTATTTCGAGGTTATGAATATGCAACCAGCTATTACTGATAGGCAAAACGCAAAACGTCTGACGGTCAAAAAGCCAGTAGTGGAGTTTGCTGATGTACGTTTTGCATACGCTGATGGCCAAGATGTTATTAAGGGCATAAGTTTTACCATTAACCCTGGTAAAAAGGCAGCTTTGGTTGGAGAGAGCGGTGAGGGCAAGACGACGCTCACGAACTTACTAATGAGGTTATACGAACCTTCGTCAGGAACGATCCGAATTGATGGTCATAATATTGCCGATGTAACTCAAGCAAGCTTGCGTGAAAACATTGGTGTTGTGTTCCAAGAGCCGAATTTATTTAGTGGGACAATCCGTGAAAACATCGCATATGCAAGTACAAATGCGAACGATGATGATATAGAACGCGCTGCGAAAGCTGCTAATGCCCACGAATTTATCAAGGACTTTGAGAAAGGCTATGATACTGAAATTGGGGAGCGGGGGCTGAAGCTGTCGGGTGGCCAAAAGCAGCGAATTGCTATTGCGAGAGCGATATTAAAAGATGCGCCTATTCTCATCCTTGACGAAGCGACGAGTAACTTGGATAGCAAAAGTGAGCTGCTGGTACAAGAAGCCTTAGAACACCTTATGAAAGGGCGCACCACAATAATAATTGCTCACCGTCTCAGCACAATACAGAATGTTGATGAAATTATTGCACTTAAGAATGGGAAGGTGAGCGAGCAGGGATCTCCTCAAGAGCTTGCGAAGCAAGACGGAATCTATGCAAAACTCCTGGCCGTCCAGACTGCAAGAAGTAGCGAAGAGCGTCAGAAAGCACTGGCGAAGTTCGGTATAATCTCGTAGCCCTTTTTGGATACACAGAAAGTATCAGCGTGATAAACTGATAGCAAACAGGGGAGTAACATGGCAAAAACGAAGCGTTTGAGTATTTGGCAAAAGATAGGGTTATTTTTCTACGATAGGAAGTTGTTCACATCTTTGCTTCTGGTTGGCTTGGTAGGATTTGGATCGATTAGCTATTTGGCGCTTATGCGCAAGGAAGGCTTTCCGAGTGTTAATGTGCCGCTCGGGATTGTGCAGGTTATCAATTTCGGTGACTCAGCTGAGGATGTTGATAAAAACTACACCAAGCCTATCGTCGATGCCGCGCTGCAAGACGAACTTGTTAAAGACGTATTGAGCTCAAGCAACGACCAAGGCGCTCAGATACGTATTTCGTTTGAAGACGGTACCGATGTGCAGGCTTCCCTAGATAATCTAAAGGAGCGAGTTAAAGGTGAATTGCCGAACGGTGGGGAGGTCGTCTATGTAAGGGTAAACGCAGGCAAGCTAACTGCGGAGGGAGCAGATTTGTTGGTAAGTGTGCATGGTTCAAGTTTGACTGCAGAAGAACTTGATGCCGCTGCACGACGACTCGAGCCGATTATCAAAGAGAAGGTTCCGCTTGCTAGATCTACGCATCTGTATCCGCTGATTGAAACTGCGCAAAATCCGCAAACGGGAGAAGAAGTATCTACGCAAGTTCGGTTTGATCGCTACTTCGATCGCGACACGCCCAAGGCTTTGTCCTCCGTCGCGATTGGGGTTGTTGGGGTTGATAATGTTGACCAACTCGAATTGTATGATCAGACGGCAAAAGCCCTTAATTCAGAGTCAGCACAGGATATTGGTGCTGACGCGGAAATTGCCGTGGACTTCGCTGGAAGCATTCGATCTCAAGTGTCGGGTTTGCAGCGCAACTTATTTGAAGGGCTGATTGTCGTGCTCATTGTCAGTTTTGTTTTAATCTCCCTGCGCGCTTCTATTGTGACCGCACTATCCATGGCATCGACCGTCATTATTACTGTCGGGATTCTGTATGGCATTGGCTACACGGTCAATACCATCACGCTTTTTTCACTTGTGCTGTGTCTTGCGCTCATTGTTGACGACACCACAATTGTTGTGGAAGCAATTGATGCGGGACTTGCAAAAGGTAAGAAATTCCGTGAGGTGGTTGCTGTTTCTCTGCGCAAAGTAGTACGTGCTTCGGCAACCGGAACGCTCACCACTATGCTCGCTTTCGCGCCCATGCTGTTTATTGGCGGCATATTGGGCGAGTTTATTCGCGCCATTCCGATTACGATAATTATCAGCTTGGCGGTCAGCTTGGTCTCGTCATTCATATTCATACCGCTGCTCATGCGAGTTTCATACGGAGCTCGGACGAGTTCGGCTGAAAGACGTCGAGGACTCGTGCATCACGCCGAGACTTTCATTGGGAATCAACTCGCAACACTGCTTATAGCGTCAACGAAGACGAAATTCCGTAGCTTGTCAACGAAGCTTCACGCGCTATTGTTCGCAGGTATCGTTATTGTTTCTGGTTTTATGATTTTTAAAACTGTTGAGTTCAATATCTTTCCAGCACCTAAGGATAGTATTGAACTGCAGGTTAACGCTCGTTTACGCTCACAGGAAAGCTCAACCATCGAGCTAACAGAAAAGTACGCTGACTCAATGCTGGAGTCGGTTTCTGCAGTACTCCAGGGCGATCTGGAAAAGGCAACATTGTTAACGCGGGACATCCAGGCTAATCGCAACAGTTTTGGTATGACTTTGACATTGAACTCTATCAAAGATCGGTATACAACATCAGTCGAATATGCACAAAAAATCCAAAATAAACTGGAGCGAGAGTATCCAGAGTTTAAGATAACTGCGGAATCGGCTGGTGTCGGGCCACCGGCGGGCAATTTCACGGCCCAGATTAGAAGTGACGATGATCAGAAGGCCCGTGTTCTTGCACGAGACATACAATCCTTCTTAAGAGACACGGTATTGACTCGGCTAGACGGGAGCGAAGCGAAATTGAAGGACGTCACGGTCACTCCTGAGTCGCAAGTTTCACGCGATAATGGAGCGCGGGTTGTAAATGTGACTGCAGGATTTTCTGACAAAGATGTTTCAGCGCTCGTTGACCTTGCCCAAAAAGCGGTTGAAAAGGAATTCACGGATGGTAGAGTTGCAAGTTACGGACTTGATAAAAATGCACTTCAATTTGACTTTGGGCAAGAGGAAGAAAATCAAAAATCATTCGAATCCATGGGAAAGGCTGCGATTCCACTGTTCTTCGGCATGCTTATCGTTATGGCTCTATTGTTCAGGAGTGTCATGCAATCGGTTCTTATTCTAACGGCTTTACCATTTGCATTCTTTGGAGTTGCTGCAGGTTTAGCTCTGACTAACAATCCGGTGAGCTTCTTTACGATGATGGGCGTATTTGCGCTTGTCGGCATAAGTGTCAATAACGCGATTCTGCTTACTGACTATGCAAATCAGGCTCATGCAGAAGGGCTGCCGCCACAGGAGGCAATGGCAAGTGCAATTCGGGCACGCTTACGTCCGCTCATCACGACTAGTATCACTGGTGTCCTAGCTCTCTTGCCTCTAGCTCTGGACGACCCATTCTGGGAAGGGATTGCTTTCACGATTGTGTTCGGCCTATTGTCGAGTACATTTCTGGTTGTCACGGTTTTTCCATACTTCTACTTAATCGAAGAATGCTTGCGTGCTCGTTTGCATACAGTCATTCGTCGGTAGAGATCAAATCGATAGTAGGACGAGAATAAGGAAAATAAAACAACACTAACAGGCTTGGTTTCGCGAGCCTGTTTTGTTTATACTAAAGTCATTACGCGAACGAAATAAACACGCGTGGAGGGGAAACAATTTATGGCAACTAATACCGGCCAACGGGTGGCGGCCTTTTTCTTAGCTATGCTCTTTTTACTGTCTACTATTGGTGCGACAGCGTACGTTATTTGGCAAATTAATCAGGATGATGCGCCACTTGTGAGCGAACCGTCTATAGAGCAGACTGCTCAAGATTCGCCTGACACTGAGGCGTGTGGATCGGGTAGCATTGCTGCTGTCGAACCGCGTGCAGTTCCGTCAGTCACAAAAGTCGATGGTGCGGTTACAGAACTTAAAAAAGTTGACATCAAAGAAGGTGACGGCGAAGAAGTACAGGCTGGTGACTGTGTCGCGGCGCTCTACTACGGAACGCTCGCCACTAATGGAACGAAGTTCGACGGCAACTACGAAACGGGTCAGCCGATAGAGTTTTCTCTCAATAGTGTAATTTCTGGCTGGACTGAGGGTATTCCTGGAATGAAAGTTGGAGGTGTGCGTCGTCTTGAGATTCCAGCGAGTTTGGCTTACGGCGACCAGGAAAATAATGGTATTCCTGCCAATTCAGATTTGATTTTTGAGGTTGAAATCGTGGCAACACGAAGGGGTAATTAACGGGGTTCTCTGAAAATAAAGAGGGAGGGCAAAAAACAGACAAAAACACAACATATGGTGGCTTGTAATCAAATACAACACCAGCTATAGTAATAAAGCATAAGCTTTAAAAAAACAATTAATCAAAACCAATAGGCTAAAGGAGCTAGAGAGCAATGTCTAAAAAAATCACCGTCTTCACCACTAACACGTGCGCATACTGTGCCATGGTTAAAAAGTACTTAGACGGCAAAGGCATTACATATGACGTTGTTAACCTTGATGAGCAGCCAGAGAAGCAAGCAGAGGTGTACGCAAAAAGCGGCGCATTGACTGTTCCAGTGACGCTTATCGAAAAAGAAGATAGCACTGAAGAAGTAGTAGTAGGCTTCAACCTACCTCGACTGGCATCAGTAATAGCTTAAAAAACAAACGAAATATGTGTGAGGAGGCTTGCGAAGGCAAGCCTTTTTCATATACAATGTTTAAGTATTCACTTAAACATTACTCAAAGAGGGACTTGGTTATGACCGACACAAAAACACACGACGTTATTATGATTGGAGCGGGTCCGACGAGCTTAGCTGCTGCCGTCTACACCGCGCGCGAGGATATAGACACGCTTATTCTAGAAAAAGGTATCATAGGTGGGCTAGCGGCTATAACTGACAAGGTCGACAACTATCCTGGCTTTCCTGAAGGTATTGAGGGTATGGAGCTCGCTGAAAATTTGCGCAAACAAGCAGAGCGATTCGGTGCGGTCATAGAGCTCGATGAAGTGCAGTCAATAAAGAAGAATGGCAATGTATTCGAGGTAAAAACCGCCATTGGTGAATATTCTGCAAAAACGATTCTCATTGGCACAGGATCTGAATGGAAAAAACTCGGCATTCCCGGAGAACAAGAATTCTACGGCAAGGGAGTGCATAACTGCGCAACGTGTGACGGCGCGTTTTACCGCGACAAGAGGCTCGTGGTAGTTGGAAGTGGAAACTCAAGTGCACAAGAAGCGCTGTTCTTGACAAAATTCGCCAGTCATATAGATATTCTGATTCGTGGTAGCGAGTGGAAAGCGAGCGATGTGCTCGTCCATGAGATTGAAAAAAATGATAAAATTACCGTTCACTTCAATACGACAACGGATGAGATTATCGGCGGAGAAGAAAACGGACTGCCAAAGATTACAAAGGTTGTTGGCACAAAAGATGGTAAAAAGACCGATTTTGAAACCGATGGTGTGTTTGTGTTTATCGGTCTGAAACCCGTGACGTATTTCCTTGAAGGCACAGGTGTCGAATTTGATGAGTTCGGATTCATCAAGACTAATCAAAAGCTCATGACTGCTGTTCCGGGTCTATTCTGTGCTGGCGATGTCCGTTCCGGTGCCACCATGCAAATAGCCAGCGCTGTTGGAGAAGGCGCCAGTGCGGCGCTTGCCATTCGCGAGTACCTCGAAGGACGCTGATTGCTAGTTGGCAAGCGAACCGATTTTCAGCTTTGCAAGATCGCCCAACGCAGTACCGTTAAGTGAGTGGTTTTGGGTTCGGCCAGAGTCGCCAGCTTGTTCGCCGTTAAAGTAAGACGTGGCGTCAACTCCACAGGCGGCAAGAATATCATCGCCTCCTTGGTGACGAGGAACATAGCTCGTCAAATCGTATACCTCACCGTCGATGATCGTCCAGCAGTCAGATTTCTGGTTATGTTGAGCTACATCACCTGTACTATACACTGTGTTTTCGTCAGCTAGAGTTTGCTGTTTATTGTTTGATGAGTTGTTGCCAAGTATCAAAAATAGTCCTCCGCCGACGATAATCAGTGCTAATATTCCAAAAATAATTTTATTATTCATTGTAAGCTTCTCTCTCCCTTTAGATAGTTTTACATTTTATTCTGAGAATAAGCTGGGGTAATCGGTGAAAATTCCGTCAACTCCCCATTCTATCAGCTCCTCTGCGCGATCTCTGCTGTTGACCGTATAAGCATAGAGCTTGAATCCTCGATGTTTCATTGATCGGACGAAGCCCGACCACAGCCACTGTTGATTAATATGGACTCGATTAGTTCCGAGTAGAGAGGCTTCAGCGATGGCACGCACTCCTGACCATTTTTCGAGCACTGCGAGCTCTGCCTTCGGAAAAACTTTCTTAACCTCTTGTAATATCCTAAACTCGAAACTTGAAAACAAGATGCGGCCCGTATAGCCCTTCAATACTTTCGGTAAATGCTCAACTACATCAAATTCTTTTATTTCTAGGTTGATTGGCACATCGCCGTCTATTTCGATGAGGGCGTCTTCGAGTTCGTCATACTTGTCAGTGTGAATAACTGGGTCGTGGGATAAAACAAGGCTACCACCGTCAACACGGACATCCACCTCAATCATATCAACATTGCATGCTAACGCGCGCTTAATGGCTTTTAGTGAATTTTCTGGTGCTAATCCCTTGGCGCCTCGGTGCCCAATGACCTCAAATTTCTTCATGTCTATAGTGTACAATATAGGCAAAGACTAAAAGGAGCAGAACAGATGGACTATAACGCTATTTTGAAGCCATACGCAGAGGACAAGACCGTCAATGTCGTTATCGAGATACCGAAAGGTTCGATGATGAAGATTGAATATGATCGTCGTCGCAAAATAATGATACTGGATCGAGTTGAGCCAGGAATTTTTGCAAAGCCGTGCAACTATGGGTTCATCCCAGGGACACTAGATGATGACGGAGACGAGCTGGACGTTCTGTTCGTAACAGACGAGCCGTTAAGCACGGGTATCGTCTGTGAAGCGACGGTCTTGGGTGTGCTTGAGTTCGAGGATGACGGCGAGATGGACCATAAAGTCATCTGTGTGCCAGCAGATGATCGACACACTGGTGACCGCGTAAAGACGCTCGACGACCTTGGCGAACAGTGGAAAAAGCAAATCGAGCACCACTTTAGCCGCTACAAAGATTTAAAGAAGCCTGGTAGTACAAAGGTGCTTGGTTTTGGTTCGGTAGACAAAGCTCACGAAGTCATTGACGAATGTATCGAGCGCTGGAATAAAGAGGCTTAAAAAGCATTTCGATGCCAAAAGTTGAAAACATAGTCGTACAAAAGACGATTGTTCTTGATGGGGAAGGCCGCTGTCTTCTTCTGAGGCGTAGTAAAACCGATCCGAGGCGCCCTGGTGATTGGGATTTGCCCGGGGGGCGTTGGGAAGCAGGAGAAAGCCTAAATGCCGGGGCTGAGCGTGAAGTTGTAGAGGAATCAGGAATAAAAGTAAAAAACCTCACCCCACGGTTCACGAAGTGTAAAATCATAGAAAAAGACGGCGAAACATATAACTATATATTGATAATTTACACCGCCGAACATGCAAACGGCGAGGTTGTACTAAGCTACGAACACAATGAATATGTGTGGGTCGAAAAACAAGAAGTGCTCGAGAAATACATAACCTATGATAACCATGCTGAAGCCATTGCATATATTTTTGATAACCAGCTTGAACTCTAGAGCATAAGCGCGATACAATATCCCTAAACTAAGTGGGGTATTATTTACATGAAAACGAAGGTGGCGATTAATGGGTTTGGGCGAATTGGCCGCATGGCTTTTCGTATTATGTCTGATCGAAAAGATGTTGAAGTGGTCGGTATCAACGATCTCACGGATACCAAGACGCTTGCTCATCTGTTGAAGCACGATACCAACTATGGTGCCTTTGACAAAGAAGTAAGTTTTGATGAACAGCACATCATTGTTGATGGAGTGAAGATACCCGTCAGTGCTGAAAAAGACCCAACCGCCCTACCGTGGGACAAGCTTGAAGTAGACGTGGTTGTTGAGTCGACAGGACGCTTCACGACAACTGAACTAGCGGGTGCCCATCTGAAAGCTGGAGCTAAAAAGGTTGTTATTAGTGCGCCAGCTAAAGATGACGAGACTGCAACGCTGGTCATCGGTGCTAACGAAGATAGCCTAGCAGAAGCCGGTGATGTTATTAGCAACGCCAGCTGTACAACGAACAGCATTGCGGCTGTCATGGCCATCATGGAGATGGAGTTTGGCGTCGAAAAAGCCATGCTCACAACCGTACATAGCTATACAGCGACGCAGGTGCTGCAGGACGGTCCAAGCAAAGATTTGCGTGAGTCACGTGCAGCAGCCCAGAACCTCGTACCTACAACAACAGGTGCAGCAAAGGCGGTCGCTCTGACCGTGACAAGTCTGAAGAATAAATTTGATGGATTGAGCGTACGTGTACCGACAAGCGTGGTAAGCTTGTCAGACGTAACCATGGTCTTGAAGCGCGATGCGACAAAAGAAGAGATTAACGAAGTATTTAAAAAGCAAATAAAAGAGCCGTATTTCCAGGGTATTCTGGATGTTTCGGAAGAGCCGCTCGTGAGCAGCGATTTTATCGGTAACAGTCACTCTGGGATTGTTGATTTACTACTCACAAACGTTGTTGATGGAAACCTCGCCAAGGTTGTCGTCTGGTATGACAATGAGTGGGGCTATTCAAACCGATTAGTCGAAATGGTCGCTGATGTTGGTAAGGCACTGCACAAGTAAGACTCTATGAAAATATTTCTCGGCGCTGATCATAACGGCTATCACCTGAAAGAAAAGATTGAAAAGTATCTTCAGGCTCGTGGATATGATGTTGTGGATGAGGGCGATGAACGACTTGATCCTGATGACGACTTCACTATCTTTGCGGGTCGTGTGGTGAGTGCTATGAAGGCCGAAGGTCAGCATGCTCGCGGTATCTTAGTCTGTGGAAGCGGTCAAGGCATGGCCATTGCTGCCAATCGACACAAAGGCATTCGAGCAGGACTGGGCTGGAGCGTTGAGGCTGTTCGTGACACGCGAAACGATGAAGATAGCAATGTGCTCGCACTACCTGCCGAAATTCTGAAAACAGACAAGGCATGGCAGACAGTCATAGACACGTGGCTTGAAACACCCTTTGCAGGTGCAAGCAGGTACAAACGCCGCAATCGTCAGCTGGACGAGTAATACTAGATTGATAGTTCAGGGTCGATGTGTTCAGTTGTCAATTGGCCAAGACCGAATAACACCGATGCGGCAATCTCAGGGGTAACGTACTCAGAAAGACCTTGATCTCGTAATGTGGTAAGCGGCGTATTATTGACTTCGTAATCGTAGCGGGCAAGAAAACTTAAGATTGTTGCGGGCGTCTCTGGGCCGCAAATAATACAGTGATCTCCGTCTCGTATTTGATCTTTGTAATGTTCTAAGTCAGTTTCTCTTGCGAACGGACTTCCGTCAGTGAATAAACATAAATCAATTATTAAGAGGCTCGTGCGGATGGCTTCTGAAGGAGTAGTACCATCATGATCCAGATTCATACTGGTGAGCCCTTCAAGCTGCAACGCGTTGGCGCTAAAGGTTGATGCGTTTGGCAATATCGGAATACTTTCGGTATCTGAAAATCGTAAGAACCCCGGATCGAGACCATCGAATTTGCCAGTGGTTTCCGCAGGCATGATTCTATTGATTGTTTCAACAGCTTTTGCATGAAGTAATAGTCGGGGATCAGGCATATCAATATATAATAACACAAAAATATTAAAAAAGCAATATAGGAATGAAAGGGCTTGGTTTGGTAGGGTGTTTGTATGGCAGTTATAACCCCGACCATTACAACGGCGGATGCTCACGAGTATCGAGACCAGATGACTACCATTGAGTCATATGCTGAAGGTGTACACCTTGATTTTGCAGACGGTCAATTTGCTTCGAGTACACTACTACCGCTCGACCAAGCATGGCGGAGCGACCACTTGATAACGCATGCGCATATTATGTATCAAAAACCGCTCGATGTTATCGACGACATCATGCATCTTGAAGCAGACCTTGTTGTACTGCATGCAGAATCTGACGACATCAAAGAATGCCTAGA
>JAGQNQ010000022.1 GCA_020428015.1 Candidatus Saccharimonadota bacterium
CTTATCAAGTCAGGTGCGAACGGTATTCGTTTGAATTTCAGCCACGGATCAAACCCAGAGCGAGTCGAGCAAATCAAATGGATTCGTAAAGCATCTAAAGAGTATGGCAAGCCCATTGCAATCTTACAAGATTTGCAGGGTCCAAAGATTCGGCTCGGAGATTTCGAAGGTGTTATACCAGTTGAAAAAGGTCAGAGTCTGCGCTTATCTATTCATGCAGATTATGAACGAAGCGGCATCATCCCAATTCAGTACGACCTGAGCAGTAAGGTAAGGCGCGGCCATCGTATTCTGATGTACGATGGAAAAGTCCGTACAACCGTCACCAGTATCAAAGACAAGATTATTCATGTGCAAGTTGAGAACGACGGTGTTCTACTGAAACGAAAAGGCATGAACTTGCCCGATACTGACTTCAGCGGCGATATTATAACTGCAAAAGATAAAGAGGATGTCGCGTTTGGGTCAACGCTTGACATAGATTACGTTGGTTTGAGTTTCGTTCATTCTGCCGAAGATATTCGTCAGTTGAAGCGGATGTTAAAAAATCTTGGAAGCGACGCAAAAGTTATCGCAAAGATTGAGACCGTAGCTGCACTTGAAAATATCGAATCAATTATCGAGGAATCCGATGCAATTATGGTCGCTCGTGGCGACTTGGCGGTTGAGACATCTCCTGAGGTTGTGCCGCTCGAGCAGCGTCGAATCGTAGGGTTGTGTCGTGCGTATGCCAAGCCCGTTATTATTGCTACTCAAATGCTTGCGACAATGACCGAGTCAAGCGAACCGACACGGGCAGAGGTATCCGACGTTGCGACAGCCGCCATTATCGGGACTGACTGCGTCATGCTTAGTGACGAAACTGCGAGCGGACGTTACCCAATTGAAGCAGTGAAAATGATGAAAAAAATCGTCACCTACACCGAGCAACATAGTCCTGTCGATGCTGTATTTCGGATGCAGCACGAGGCACACGGACGTCAGGAAGCTATCACGAGTGCCGTTATCACGCTTGCAAGTGAAGTAAATGCAACGGCAATTGTTGCCGAAACGAAGTCAGGCGCGACGGCCATTCAGCTGGCCTCCCGTCGCTCAGACGACCCGATCATTGCGGTAACCAGTCAAGAACGAGTCGCAAACCAGCTGGCCATTGTATACGGCATTAAAAGTTATGTACGACCTGACAGCAAAATGGCCGCGACGAAACTCACGAATTGGCTAGAGAAGAGCAAGGTATTAAAAAAAGGCGATGTGGTTGTAACGGCGAGTGGGCAATATCCTGGAGTTGTTGGTACGACCGATACAATCAAGGTTCGGGTGTTGTAACCAGAAAACGCCTGCGGTACACTAGGGATAAGCAAAAAGGGGTGGGACTTGTTTCGAAAAAAAAACATTCACGAATTTGACCTACATGGTAAGAGGGTACTGTTACGCGCCGACTATAATGTACCTCTTGAAAAAGATGGTTCCGTCGCAAGTTCCTATCGTATAGAACAGTCACTCCCAACGATTAGTGCTCTCCAAGAAAAAGGCTGTCAAATAGTCATCATTTCCCATCTTGGGCGACCAAAAGGGCCTGATGATAAGAGCTGCAGTCTCAAGCCTATTGCACGCGAACTAAGTAAGCTCCTGAATCAGAGCGTCTTGTTTGTACCTGAATGCGTGGGGGACAGCGTTAAGCGAGCAACAGCTGACATGCAGGCTGGCGATATTGTCATGCTCGAAAATGTGCGCTTTCATCCTGAGGAAGAGAAAAATGATGAAAGTTTTGCTAAGGCGATTATTGAGTCAACAGGCGCTGAAGTGTTTGTGCAAGATGGTTTCGGTGTGGTTCATCGAGCTCATGCGACGACCGACGCCATCGCACGGCAGATCCCAGCTGTCGCAGGACTACTACTTGAGCACGAAGTCGACACAATAACTCGTGTGATGTCTGAACCAGCCCATCCACTCATGGCAATTATTGGCGGTGCGAAAATAGCCGACAAGATCGACATTATTCATAAATTTCTCGATACGGCAGACATCGTTGTTATCGGTGGAGCAATGGCGAATACATTTTTGAAAGCACAGGGTGTAGAAGTTGGAGATAGTCTTGTCGATGACGAAGAACTAGATACGGCGCATGACATTATGAATAAAGTGAGGCGTGTTTCTAAAGAAAGAAACTTCGTATTCTATTTACCTCAAGACGGCGTTGTTGCGACAAAGCTGGATAAACAAACTGAAACTCGTATCGTTGATTGGGACGCACAAGTTATAGCGGATATTGAAGCGTACCCAAGGCGACCAAAGGCAGAAGCCTCACACGTTCGAGACCGCGAAAAAATATTAGATATCGGACCTTTTTCAGGTGCGTTTATCGCTGGTGCTGCGCAGATGGTTAACACGGTTGTATGGAACGGAACTATGGGCGTTACCGAAGTATCGGCAGTTCATGGGCCAGTCGGTCCGTTCTCTCACGGTACTGAGCTGGTTATAGACGCACTAGTCGGCAAGTATGGACACCGTCCATTTAGCTTACTCGGCGGCGGTGATACCGCTGGTTATGTTGAAGAGCGAGGTATGAACGATATGTTTAATCATGTTTCTACAGGCGGAGGGGCTAGTCTGGAGCTTATGGCCGGTCGTGATTTACCCGGAGTTTCTGTATTATGGGATAAGGATAGCTAACAATGCGCAATAACCGAAAAATAATGATAGCAGGTAACTGGAAAGAGCACTTCACTGTTGCTCAAGCAAGTATATATCTACATCGTCTTGAAGAAGCAGTACAAAACAGACAAAGTATCGAAGTCGTACTGTTGCCAAATGTATTAACACTACAACCGTTGAGTGTTCAGCTTGATCGTCGAAAATTTCGATTGGGCGCACAGGATGGATACTTTGAAGATGCGGGCGCATACACGGGCGAAGTCTCGATGGCTATGCTACGGGATTTAGTTCACTACGTGCTCGTGGGCCACTCAGAGCGTCGCCACGTTTTTAACGAAAATGATGATGTAGCTGCCAAAAAAATGCAGGCAGCCGTACGCAACGGTATCATGCCGATATTATGTGTTGGTGAAACTCTGCAGGAGCGACTCGCAGGAGAAACAAACCAGATTTTGCACAATCAGCTTAGCGCAGGACTTATGAACTTAACCGCACGGGAAGTGAGTGCATCCGTAATCGCATATGAACCTGTTTGGGCAATTGGTACCGGTGAGTTTGCAAAGCCTGATCAAGTAGCGAGAGCCACGGACTTTATTCGTAAGCAAGTTGAACACCTGTTCGGGGCTCGTGCAGCTACACACGTACGCATTTTGTATGGTGGAAGTGTTGATGATCACAATGCCGGGAGCTTCTTAAGTCTGGATGGCTGTGATGGCGCGCTTGTCGGAGGGGCGAGCCTCAATTACCATAAGTTTGCCGGTATTGTTGAGACAGCATACCGTGTACACCAAGAACGAATAACAAGGAGATAATTGACGTGGCAGCAGAAAAAGACAAAAAAGTCATGGACGTGGCTTCGCCTGAGGAGGCTAAAACGGATATAGGTTCTAAGCCAATGATTGTTGGTCATAAATCTATGGCAAGTGATCCGATGGTGCGCGAAGAAGAAGTTGAAAAGACATCCGAAGAAGCATCCGAAGCATCAGCGTCCCCAGAAAAGCAAGATGAGCCTAAACTTGTACCTCCGAGTGCCAAACAGAAAACCATTGTGCCACTTAAGGATCAGGAAAAAGAAGAAACAAGTGAGGAATCGAAAGAGGCGGCAAGCACTAGCACCGAAGAAGTGAATGACAAGCCCGCCCCAAAAGAAGCTACAGCCGAAAAAGAACCCACTCCGGAAAAGGATTCAAAAATAGCTGAAAGCGATGATGAGTCAAAAGATGATGATAAGAAAGATGAGAAAAAAATAGACCCTACCGCTGAGGCCATGGAGCGCGAGGAGAAATTACGCAAGATAATTGATAGCAAAAAATATAACGTGAATATAAAACAAGCTCATGGTTCACGCAAGGGTTTAGTATGGGCACTGATAGGATTGCTGATCGCGGGTTTGCTTGGACTTTTCGTCGCTATCGATACTGGTAATCTAGACCTAGGATTCAAACTTCCATTTACGATTTTTGGTGAAAAAGATGAATCTGTTCAACAAAATGTAGATTCGAATACTGTTCCTGTGACCCCAAATAATCAAACTGTAGAAACTCAAACTGCATTGCTTCAAGACAGTACAAAGAGCTTCTCAGTAGAATATCCTAAATCGTGGAAGCTTCTAGATTATGTGTGGGAAGACTGTTGTGAAGGTGAGACAAAAACCGAGCCTGACTGGACAAAGATCACACAACCTATCACCCTAAATCCAGAACCAGAAGAAAACAAAATAACGGTGCAGATTGAAGCTGTAAATGACGGGAGTATTACACTTGAAGACCTTAAGGCAAATCAGACTGACGATCAGTTTAATTTTTACGAAGAGCAAGTGATAGGAGATTATACTGCGTATTATCATAAACTAGATTTTGTCGGTCCTTCCGATGCAGAAAAATATTTAGTACATACATATTACGTAATAAACGGTAAGGAAACAGTCACCTTCTCGTTCAGAGAAAGATACAGCAACACAACAACAGATGGAGAATCAGATTTTGACGGAGCGGCGTACGTGGTAGATTTTATTAAGCTTGTAAAGTCAATAAAGTTCCTTTAAAACAGGGGCATTTTGTTACAATTATAAGAGGTGCAAGATTTACTAACGGGACTAAATGACGAACAGAAACGGGCGGTTCTTCAAACTGAGGGACCGCTTCTTATTCAGGCTGGTGCAGGTTCGGGCAAGACCAAGACACTGACGCACCGTGTGGCGCATATACTTGAGCAGGGCTTGGCTCATCCACAGCAAATTTTGGCAGTTACCTTCACGAACAAAGCAGCAAAAGAAATGCGTGAACGTGTGGCTGATTTACTCGGGGAGCATGCAGAAAACCGCGCCTTTCTGCCTTGGATGGGAACATTTCATGGTATCTGCGTACGACTCCTTCGCCAAGACGGTGAACACATAGGTGTGCCGCGGACATTCGTTATTTATGACGAAGCTGATCGTTTAGCAGCTGTAAAGCAAGAAATAAAACGCCTGCAAATCGACGAGAAACAATTTTCGCCTAGGACTATCGTCGGGCTTATTAGTGGTGCAAAAAACGAAGCCATGACACCCGAAGAATATCGCGGAACGGCTAGTAGTCCAGCTCAACGCGTTGCAGCCGATGTGTTTCCGGGCTACCAAAAAATTCTAAAAGATGCTGGCGCCTTAGATTTTGATGATTTAATTGCTAAAACATTGACGCTCCTATCGACAGTCAAAGAAGTCCAGTCACGTTGGAGAGAGCAATTTCACTATGTCATGATTGACGAATATCAAGACACGAACACAGCACAATATAAACTGATAAAACTCCTTGTGAATGATAAAAAAAATATTGCGGTTGTTGGCGATGACTGGCAGTCGATTTATTCGTGGCGTGGTGCTGATTTCCGAAATATTTTGCGATTTGAAAAAGATTATCCAAACACGACAGTTATCAAACTAGAGCAAAATTATCGTAGTACGAAACCAATTCTGGACGGTGCACATGCAGTAATCACCAAAAACCAGCAGCGTAGCGATAAAAAACTATGGACAGCCGAGACCAGCGGCAAACCAATTCAGGTAATAGCGGTTACTACGGAACGAGCAGAAGCGGAAACAATTGTGCGAAGAATTCAGAATGCGGTGAATGGCGGCATGCGACGTTACGGCGATCATGCTGTGTTATATCGAACGAATGCACAGAGCCGGAGTATTGAGGAAGCCTTTCTACATTATGGCGTGCCATATAAAATTGTCGGAGGCCAGCGGTTTTATGACCGAAAAGAAATTAAAGATATTATGGCGTACCTACGGTTTATCTTTCAGCCAGCTGACCGCGTAAGTTTCGACCGCATCGTTAATGTCCCAACGCGCGGTATTGGCGGTGTGTCCCTGCAACGGTTTTTTACGTGGCAAGCAGAAAATGGGCTCAGCCTTCTCGAAGCGCTAACCCGTGCTCCTGAGGTTCCTGGACTACCAGCTAAGGCAGTCAAAGGACTGACCGAGCTTGCAGATATTGTCATCAGCTCGCAATCAATAATGGAAGACACCTCAGTTGCTGGTCTGATTGATTCGTTGCTCAGACGGATCGATTATTTGGCATTTCTAGATGATAGTACGCCAGCGGGAGAGGCACGGCAAGAAAACGTTCGTGAACTTTTGAGTGTTGCCAAAGAATACAGTGAACTAGGTTTGAGTGGCTTTCTAGAAGAGGTATCGCTGGTGAGCGACATCGACACAGCTGATCTAGGGTCTGATGCCGTCGTGCTTATGACGCTTCATGCAGCCAAAGGTCTGGAATTCCCGGTTGTTTTTATGGCTGGTTTAGAGGAGACGCTCTTCCCACAGAGCAGGGCTTTATACGATGCAAGTGAAATGGAAGAAGAAAGAAGATTATGTTACGTGGGTATGACGCGGGCCAAAGAAGAGCTATATATGCTCCATGCTAACTCTCGCATGCTGTATGGCGCATCACAACACAACGTTCCGTCACGTTTTTTGAGCGAGATTTCTGCAGAATGTGTCGAAGAGACAAGTAGCTTTAATTCGACTAGGCCGAGCTTTAGTGGTGCTTCACAGAGCTTTTCACTCGGTTCAAAACAGCCAGATATGACGGGCTGGGCTGCAGCCTCACCTACACAAACTGACGAGCCACGTTATGTGCCCGATTTTTCTGAGGGTGACAGTGTAGAGCATCAACTGTTTGGGGTTGGTAAGATTGTGGAAGTAGAAGACGATATGGTGGCGGTTTATTTTAAAAAAGCAGGTGTGAAAAAACTGAACGCTTCAATTGCGCCTCTAAAAAAACTCTAGATGCTTTGATTCAAATGACGCCATAACAGGGGTCATGTGATATAATTGTGGAACGTTTAAACAGACGATTTTCATGAAAAAGAAATTAGCTCGCAAACTGAAACGCCAGCGAAAAAAAATAGTAAAGAAGTCAAAGTTCCTTTTGCGACACCCCCTTATAGTACCCGTTAGTACATTCATTGCTCTGTTTTTTGTAGGGCTCATTGGTTTCGTAATGATCGGTGGTTCTACGCAGGGTGCATCCGATGCTCGTATTGTGAACGTTTTTGTTGATGGCGAGCAACGAACTGTGACAACACGCTCAAAAACAGTCGGAGAATTAATAGACAAACTTGGTGTTGATTTAATTCCGGAAGATCTGGTGGAGCCTAAAAAAGACACGCTCATACTTGAGGATGATACACAAGTGAATATTTATCGTGCTCGACCTGTCGAAGTGATTGATAGAGGAAGGGTTCTTACACTGCTGACGGCACAACGTGCACCGCGACTTGTTGCACATGATGCTGGGCTCAAGTTAGAGCCTGAGGACGAGGCAACTTTGGAGAAAGTTGATGCCACAATTCTTGAATCATCAGCATCGGAGCGGCTTGTCGTGGAGCGTTCGGTTGAAGTAACGCTCAATATATACGGTGCAATTAAAACATTGCGCACCACAGCTGATACGGTTGGTGAACTACTCCAGGAAGAGGGTATTGAACCAAACGTGGATGATACGCTTGAGCCTGCCCAGGATAAAGCGATCCGAAACGGGTTGCTTGTATCACTCAATCGTATAGGCGTTAAGACACTTGCCGTTAAAGAGCCAATTCCATTTGAGACTGAGATAAAAAATGACGATAGTTTACAGGCAGGTAAAACAGCAATTGAGCGTGAGGGGGTAAATGGAGAGCGTGCCGTGGTATACGAAATTATTGAAAAAGATGGCGTTGAGGTTGAGCGTAAGTTGCTGCAGGAAGTTATTACAAAAAAACCAGTTAGTGCGATCAAGCTCCGTGGTACTAAAATCATAAGTCCGGGCTTTAACCCATCTGTAACAGTCGCGGGTGACAAGGCCGCACTCATGTCCGCTGCTGGTATCGTAGAATCAGACTTTGGGTATGTTGACTACATTATCTCCCACGAGTCTGGCTGGCGTCCGTATGCTGCAAACAGTTATTCAGGTGCTTACGGTTTGTGTCAGGCACTGCCAGGTAGCAAGATGGCAAGTGCGGGTGCCGATTGGCAGTCAAATCCTGTCACCCAGCTCATTTGGTGTAGTGGCTATGCAAGTGGCAGGTATGGGTCATGGGGCGGCGCGTATGCGGCTTGGCAAGTCCAAGGCTGGTGGTAGTCTGACGTGCAAGGTCAGTTAGCCTGCCGACGCGCAGGGCACGTCGCACTGCTAACTGACCTTGCACGTCAGGCCCACCAATCAATTGAAGAAAATCCAAATTAGCCCCAAGCTTGAATATCTCGCCTTTCTAAAAATTGCGAAATATATTCGACAAAAATCCATGACGTTAATGTAAGCGTGTACAATAAAGAGAATGAAAATACTTTTTGTTCGGCATAGCGAAAGCACAGACGACATAGATAATCAGTATGGTGGTTGGGCTGACTTTGAGCTGACTGAGAACGGCAGGATGAAGCTCGCTGCCACTGTAGATAATATTCAGAAACTAAATATAAATTTTGAAAAAATCCTTCACTCACCTTTAAAACGGGCATTTCAGTCTGCTGAAATATTGTCTGCAGGGTTACATCTACAAATCGAAGAACTGATTTGGCTAAAAGAACGAAATAAATATGGTCTTTTGTCCGGTCAGAAAAAGGAATTCGCGAAAGCAAAACTACCCGAATTGCTTGCCATGCTCGAAAGCGGGTACGTATACGGAGCTGAGCCAGAGGAAAAATTTCATGCCAGAGTGTCAATGGCCTACGAGATTCTAAAAGAATTAAAAGCACAATTAATTTGTGTTACTCACGGTGGATTTTTGAATAGCTTGGTGGATAATCACTTACATGCTGAATATCTCGAAGCTGGCGATGGAGGATATATTTTAGTAGATACCGCTAAAGATGAAATTCTATCATCATTTAATTTCAAATTGAAGTGAACGAGTATGACTGAGACGAAGAAAGAACTGGGGCAGCATTGGCTGCATGATGATTCTATCTTGCAGGCTATCGTTGAAGCAGGTGAAGTAACTGTCTCTGACTATGTGCTCGAAGTTGGACCTGGGAAGGGTACATTAACCAAAAAGCTTATTGATGCTAATGCCGAAATCCTTGCTTTAGAATTTGATAAAGATCTGATACCTGCATTGCATGCTAAATTTGCTAATTGCAAGAATCTTGCAATTAGCGATGGAGATATTAGGACTTTTAATTTTAGCGATCTACCTAAAGGCTATAAAATCGTGGCTAACATCCCGTATTACTTAACAAGTCATCTTATTCGTTCAATCTCAGAAACATCTAATCCTCCAGCTCTTGCCGTCTTACTCATACAGAAAGAAGTGGCTGAGCGCTTGTGTGCCCATCCTGGCCAGATGAGTATTCTAGCCGTAACTGCCCAGTTCTATTTTGAATGCAGCCTTGACATTGAGGTTCCTGCTCGGTTTTTTACCCCTCCACCAAAAGTAGACTCTCAGGTTGTAGTGTTAAGGCGACGGCCAGGTAATCCGTTTGACGTAGTCGAAAAGGATTTCTTCAGATTAGTAAAAGCAGGATTTTCTGAGAAGCGCAAAAATTTACGAAACGCATTAAGCGGGGGACTTCAACTTGAAAAGAACGAAGCCGAACGCCTCCTTTACGATGCAGGAATAACACCAACTCGTCGCGCACAAGAGCTTTCACTTGATGAATGGAATAGTCTCTATCTGGCGTATAATCAGTAGTGTATGGAGCACCATGAACACACTGGCAGCGAAAAGATGAAAGCATACAGTCCTCTAGAGTATGTAAAATTTGCCGGTGTCATGCTATTCATCGTAGTTTTTGCAGCAATTGATGCGGCTTGGCCGGCATTCGATACCCGTGCATATCTCAATAGCTTCATGGGAGTTTTCTTCATCGTCTTTGCAGGATTTAAACTCGTAAAGCTTCAGGAGTTCGCCTACGGATTTCAGAGCTATGATCTTGTTGCAAAGAGAAGTCTTGCATATTCATACGCATACCCGTTTATACAGTTATTGTTCGGTGCGCTCTATTTATTTAACCAAGAGTCTCCAGCGTTGCATCTAGCTGTGCTAGTTGTGTCGCTTGTTAGTGGTGCGGGAGTAGCAAAGTCTATATTGCAGAAAAACAAAGTCCACTGTGTGTGCCTTGGCGGGGTCATAAAGCTGCCGTTATCCACAATTACTCTTATAGAAGACTTTGGTATGGCAGCAATGGCCGTCTATATGCTGCTAAGCTAAAGCGGAAAGTGCTATACTACTTAACAGGTAAATAATTATGACACCTCGATTATATTGGCAAATACACCAACTCGCTTTCTTGCTAGAAAAGCGTGCTGATGAAGCACTAAAAACCCAAGTTGGCCTCGGCTTTGCACAATATAAAGTGCTCGAAGCAATAGGACGCAACATGCTCGCAAAACAAAATCTTGTTGCCGAGTTGCTTGATCAAACGGAAGCGAGCGTTAGTAGACAGGTGAAAATTCTTGAGAAAAAAGGACTAATAATCGTCGGAACGGTTATGCATAATCGTCGGGCACGTGAGTTGAGTTTAACGGAAAGAGGGGAAGAAGCACTGCGTCATTGTGAAGAGACACTTGACCTCGCACAGTCAGCGGTTATCGGTGGTTTGAGCTACCAAGAACAGAGGCACTTTCAAGAACTTTTTGAACGTATGCTCACAAAAGCACGTCAATAGGAGCAACGTGTTTTATCTACCAGCGAATCTTGCGGAAGTGTCAGTCGCTATATCTATGGCTGTTCCAGCAATTTGGCAAGCTACACGAACATAACTTCGGGCAGACTTAACGTGTTCGCCAGTAGCAACGAGCACAGGTACATCAATACCGCTTCCGTCTTTCCATAGATCTGGAATTGAACCAATACTTGTCCCAATAAACTCCACTGTAGTCCTTACTATGCCAGTAGTTGCACATAGCTGTGGCCAATAACTGAATGATGTCGAGCGCCTGTTTTGTTTCGTCTTTGTATTGCATATACACCCGATTCAAGAAGGGATTCTTGAATCGGAGGAGGAAAAATCAAAAAGAACTTACGGCATTTTCTGACACTTGATTTCAGAAAATTTTGCAAGTTCTTTGTACGTTGTTGACGTGGTGGAGTTGCGGAGGATTGCACTCCGGTCCATCGGTTCAGTCTCTAGATGACTACAAGCTTATTCTATTTAGCTGTCTTAAGCTTAGGTGGTCTAAATAGACAAAATACACCCGAGCGGCAACCTTAAAAGCTTATCTACTGTCCTAAGGTGGCAGACAGTATAGCAATCAGATGAATATAAGACCTTGTGACTTATCTGATATCAGTCACGAAGATCGTAGTCTAAAATTAGGCTACTTGTAGCGCTAAGCGACGAGAAGTCTCGCCTCTGAGAGCTGCTGTAAATGATTTTGCATTTACTGGTTTACCCAGCTAACGTGTAGGTAGATCCGGCTTGCCATACTAGATTGTGAAGGTCCAATGTCGAATATGATTCAACCCCGTGTCGGCGAGTAATGGTGCTTGTGCCTGAACCATCGACGAAACAAGTTCCCCGCTGCTTCAGGCACTTTCACCAAGTCGCCTCCTCTAAATTTTATAATTTTTTTGCTAACGCAGAAAATTATAAAATCTCTGAGTAATGCAATTATAGCACAAAGCGCAAGCTTTATCAATGCACCATATCAGGTTCGTGCTTGACGTATGCTGGTTTGAACAGGATCCAGAACACAATGCCAGCAATGACCATGGTAGTAGCAGAAACCACACTTGGAAGCCACACATGAATAGACGCTATATAGCCACTCATAACGGCAGGAATTGCTTGTCCAAGCGCCTCAACACTGCTGTTGATACCCATGACTTCACCCTGGATATTTCGGGCAGATACTGAGCTAATGAGGGCAATTAGGTTTGCCATGTTCATTGCGACAAACAACGGAATGAGTGGCGACAATAGAATGGCACTCTGTGTTGATCGTACAGTTAACAGCATCAAAACGGCGAAGGCAACACCGAACATTGAGAATCGGAGCACCTGATAGTTTTTAAATCTTTTTGCCAGAAGAGGGATAACTGCACCTTGGAATACTGCGATCCAGATACCAATGAGGCTAAAGTAATCTGCGACGTTTGCTGGCGTGAAGCCAGGAATTCTTTCGACCATAGTGAAGCTGAAGAATGTCGTAAAGAACGTAAAGCCAATGGTGAACAGGAAGCTGACAGGTATAACTGAACGAATGCCAGGCAGTGTGACTGCCATTTTAATGTCAGTCAGTGACTTGTTCCATTTAATTTTGTGTCGTGCCCTTTCTTTCAGAGTTTCTGGCAATAGTGTGAACACAAGAAGCGCATTTAAGCTTGCCAGTATCGTCGCAAACCAAAAAGGAGTGGCAGGACTAAACCAACTTGGTGTGTGAATGAATTGGTGTCCGAAGGCATTGATTACTGCGATGCCTGGTGATGACAGCCGACCACCTAGATAAGGCCCGAGCACAAATCCGATACCAAACATTGCGCCAATAAGACCGAAGTTGCGGGTACGGGTCTTTTCATTGCTCACATCGCCGATAATGGCACGACCGACTGCGATGTTACCTCCGGTGATACCGTCAATTGCGCGTGACAGGAATAGCAGGAAAATATTTTTCTGAACAACGCCAACGGCAAAAAGTGCGTAGCCAATGGCGGTTCCAACAAGGCTCAAGCCCAAGACCATTTTACGACCGTACTTATCCGATAGTTGGCCAAGAATCGGGGCTGCAAGGAATGTGGCAAGCGAATAGACACCGGTGAGCCAGCCAACCATAATGAAGCCATCACGAATGTCCCAGTGAGCAGGAATAACTTGGTGGGGGCCTGGAAGTACCAAAGCTACATAAAGCGGGATTAATATTGCGACACCTACTGCGTCAAGGAACACAGTGAATAGAGCAGCAGGTAAGGCCCTACCGACCAACTTATCAGCTACTTTTTTCATTAGTTTCTCTTTCGTTTACGTTGTTACTATATATAATATAGTTAATGAATGAAAAATGCCAAACCAAAATGAGTTTTGACACAAAAAAAGCTGCTGAAAACGCCGCGCGGGTTGCCGCACATCAACATGGCTCAAAACTAAAATCCTACAAATGTCGGACGTGCAAGCTTTGGCATCTAGCAAGCAGGTACAATTAGTGTATGGAACTTGTAAAGTACATAAGAAAGCACGGTAAGACGCATGTAATATTTGATTTTGATGCGACCCTTTTTCTGCTTGTTATGCCTTGGTCGACATGGCAGGAGGAAATTCGAAAGCATCTAATAGAGGTCGATGCATCAATTTGGGACGCTTATGAGCGAGGCGAACTAAATATATCGACTGTTCAGAACGAATACGTAAAAAATCATGGTCGGGTCGTTAAGAATTTCCTTGCCGAACACAGTGCCCAGTTTGAGATTGAGAATATGCAAGAGTATCGTCCGAACACGGATCTATTGCAGGCTCTTGAGGAACTTAACGATGTTAAAAAGTACGTGTGGTCGTCAAATGCTCGGCCAGTTATCGAGTTGGTTCTCAAGGAAACAAAATTGAGCAAAAAATTCGACAAAATAGTAAGTAAACAAGATGTAGAGCTTATTAAGCCCGAACCTGATGGTTTCTATGCTGTGTATGACGAGTCAGTGGATAAGAGCAAGTATTTGATGGTGGGTGACAGCAGCTATGATCGAGATGCAGCTCGTGCTGCAGGTATTGACTTCTATATGACGGATTTTTTCGATTTAACTCGATAAAAAATGAAACCCGACAAACGCCGGGTGTTATTTGGTGGCTCCTCCCAGACAGCGCTGCGCTTTTTGTGCCTCACACTGCACCGACTGGGCTGCTTCGCAGCTATCCCAGTTCGAGTCGCTGACATGTCGGCCCTAAGAAAAAGCCCCAAGGCAAGCTTGAGACTTTTTCTTTGGTGGACTCTAGCAGGGAAAACTGGAACTACATATTCTCTGATCTAATTGAGCTTAACAATCGTTTAGAACAATTAGGGATTGATGCGATGATCCATGATGCTGATGATTCGGCATCATTATTTCCTGTAAATCCTCCAATAAATAGTACTACATTTAACCTCTCTGCTCAAGGGCGAGTAAGGAGTAATCATGTTTAACATATTTAAGAAAATGATTGACCCTTCCCCCTTGCTATCATCTGAATTATTTGATGAACATTCTTTCTATAAAGAATTCAGCAAAGATATACGTGTTGCCCATAAAAACATATTGATTGAAAGTCCCTATATTACATTGAGACGAGCTAATGAAATTGCTCCGTTATTAAGTAAGGCAATCATTAGAGGTGTTCTGGTATCTATAAATACCCGCAATCCTTACCACCACGATGGAATCTTAGTTTCGGAGTCACTTAAAGGCATTGAGGTTCTGAGAAATATAGGGGTTAAGATAGCTACTTGTAACGATATGCGACACCGTAAATTGGCTATGATAGATGGCTATATACTGTGGGAAGGAAGTCTCAATTTGCTATCTCAGAATGGAAGCAAAGAGATCATGCGTAGGACTGTATCGAGAGACATGTGCCTACAGATGGAGAGGTTTATTAAGTCACGATAATAACAGTGGTGCTATAATGCGAGGAGAATATGGACGAGCAACAAGTACGAAAAGATATAGAGATGGTAGTAAATTATCTCAAAATCCATCAACCAGAAAATGCGACACCAGAATATGCAGCCGCAATGTTAGATTTTTTACAGACTAATTTACATGATCTAGCATTAAATGACCCAGAACAGTTATTAAATTTATATGAATCTTTAAAAGCTGACAAAGAAAAAGAACAT